>CBFHGD010000075.1:0-10907 GCA_965655275.1 Octadecabacter sp.
GTTCTTGATGGACGACGGCGTTGTGGCGCGCATTGATGAGGACACATGGCTGTGCCACACGACGACGGGCGGCGCAGAAGTGGTCCACGGGCACATGGAAGAATGGTTGCAGACCGAATGGTGGGACTGGAACGTCTACGTCGCCAATGTGACCGAGCAATATGCGCAGGTCGCGGTTGTTGGCCCCAACGCGCGCAAGGTTCTGGAAAAGCTCGGCGGTATGGATGTTTCGGCGCAGAACCTGCCGTTCATGCAGTGGGCGGATGGCGAAATTGGCGGCTTCAAATGCCGCGCCTATCGCATCTCGTTCTCGGGAGAGCTCAGCTACGAAATCGCGGTCAAAGCCAGCGAGGGCGCGGCGTTCTGGGACATGCTGATGGATGCGGGTGCCGAGTTTGGTGTCATGCCCTATGGCACCGAATGCCTCCACGTCTTGCGCGCCGAAAAGGGCTTTATCATGATCGGGGACGAGACGGATGGCACGGTCATTCCCCAAGACCTCGGGCTGAATTGGGCTATTTCCAAGAAGAAAGACGACTTTCTAGGAAAACGCGGCCAGCTGCGCAGTCATATGGTTGATCCGGACCGCTGGAAACTGGTCGGGTTGGAAACAACCGACCGCTCGGTTATTCCCGACGGGGCCTATGCTGTGGCGCAGGGGGACAACGCCAACGGGCAGCGCAACACGCAAGGGCGCGTTACGTCGACCTATTATTCTGCCAATCTGGGGCGCGGCATCGCCATGGGGTTGGTGCACAACGGGCCCGAGCGTATGGGCGAAATCCTGACCTTCCCCAAGGTGGACGGATCACAGGTGCAGGCCAAGATCGTGAGCGCGATTTTCTATGATCCGAAAGGGGACAAGGCAAATGTCTGAACTGGCACAGGTAACACGCGCGGGGCTGCGCGGGATGATCACACTGCGCGCCGATCTGGGCAGCGCCAAGGTCAAGAAGGCCGTGAAGTCCGTGACGGGGCTGGGCATGCCGGTGTCGGGCGCGTTTCTGGGTGATGGCACCACGGGGGTTGCATGGATGTCGCCCGACGAGTTGCTGGTGATCGTGCCCTACGATGACGTGCAAAGTGCATTAGCTTTGATTGATAAGACATTGGCAGGGCACCACTATCTGGCAGTTGACGTATCCGATGCGCGGGCCGTCTTTGCCGTGACGGGCGCAGAGGCGCGCGAGGTTCTGGCGCGGGTCTGTCCGGTTGATCTGCATGCGGAGAGTTTCAAGACAGGTGATTTTCGCCGCACGCGAATGGCCCAGATTCCCGCAGCCTTCTGGATGCACGATGCGGGATTTGACGTCGTGTGTTTCCGTTCGGTGGCAGATTACGCGCAGCAGTTGCTGGAAAATGCGGCCCAAGGCGCAAAGGTCGGCGCGTTAGGCTAGCTTTAGATCCTTGGCGGGCAGGCAGTCGCGCACCCAATCGCTGTTGTCCGCATAGCCGAGCGTTTTGAGCGCGTCGCCGTAGCGATCCGCGTATATTTCAGCGATTTCGCGGGGCAGTTTCGTGCTCCATTGGGCCTTTTTGCCCGACGCCACATGCCAGGCAACACGCCCGGTTTCGTCAGTGTCTTTCGCCACGCCGCCAAACAGGGACTTGTCCCAATAGCTTTGCACGGCCCTGTCGATATCCAGCCCCTCGATAGCGAAGCCTTCAAGGATGGCGCGGAAGATTTTGCACTCTGTGTCTTCGATCAGGTCTTCGTATTTGACATCGGCCGCATGGGGATGGCCGTAGGGCCATTTGAGCATTTGTTGCACAGTCGCGTGGTGCTTGTTTTCCATTTCGAACAACAGGCGGGCATGGTCATCGGGCAGGGCGTTCAGGTAGTCCTGATAATTCTTGCCGCCCCATTCGGCCCGTTCTTCGCGCAGGAATTTTTCGTTCAACAGCGGCGCGATACGGTGATACCGCATGCCCGAGAGCAGCACATCGCGCGGGTCGCGGATAACGTGCAGGAACCGAGCGTGTGGAAGGTCCATAACCTGATCGGGGAAGTTCGACGACCAGTTCACCAATATCTGCGGGCCGGTTTCGGCCGCGTCTACAAGACGTTTGGCGCGATAGAGCTGCATAAACGGAATGTCTTGGTCCTTGGCGATGGCGCGAAATGCCCGACGCATCCAGATGGTGCCGGTCTTATGGTGCGTGCCAACACATATGAACCGGGCGGTCATTTTTCCTTTTCCTTCATCTTCATAAAATGGCCGGTATCAATAAATGTCCGGTATTCCGGCACGGTGAGCTGATAATCCAGCACCCGTTGGGAGCAATCCGCGCAGGCGCGGGCGAGGGCGGCCAGATCGCCATCCTTCAGCCATTCATCCATTTGGGCGCGCACCCCGTCCGTCGGGATCGTCGTGTCCTCAATCGAATTGATGTCGTATTTGTCCCAATAGTCCGTATCGATCCGGTCTTTGTTTTTGGAATTTGCAGTGCCGCGCAGACGCTTGAGCAGGAAATCCTCCCGCGATTTGATCGCGTAGTGATTGACCTGCGCAAATTCGTTGGTGACGTTGTCTTTGCTGCCGCGCCAGCCTTTTTGCAGATACTGGTCGCCCATGGGTTTTCCGGCAGCATTGGTCCACGTGACCATGCCGGGCGTGACGTCGACAGTCTTGTCGAACTTGGGGCGGTGAACGCCGAAAAAGCTGAACTTTGCAGGGCGGAACAGGGTTTTGAACCCCCAAACCAGCCCGTTTTCAGGGTCTTCAAAGTTTGACCCGCGGGTGAACCGTTCCGTGACCAGATCATCGGACATTTTGGACTGCCCCTGGCTGCCCATCAGCCGCCAGTTGATCGAAATCGCGTCGGGGTAATTGCAAGCCTCGATCAGCGCATCCACAGAGCGGTCGCCCACGTGAATATTGAGGAATTCATCTGCGTCCACGATCAGGACCCAATCCGCAGAGCGCACCCAGTCTAGTTTGTTGGCACGTGAGTATGCGGCGCGCTGAGGGTCCATGCGCGGCCCGAGCGGATTGTCGTAGTGTTTGACCACGCCCATCTGGTCCAGCCGGTTCAGAATCAGGTTGGTGCCGTCTGTGCAATCGTTTGAAAAGATACAGAATTCATCAATGCCAATGGATTTGTGATAGGCCAGCCATTCCAGCAGGTAGGGGCCTTCGTTCTTCATTGTCGAAACCAGAACCTTGCGGCCCGCATTGGGGGCATTGGTCATTTAGATGTCGCTTTCTTCGGGCTGGCCGAGGTTTTTCTGGCAGGGGCCTTGGCCGCCGCTGCCGGTTTTCTGGCTGTTGTTTTCTTTGCAGCCGGTTTCTTGGCGGGCGTCTTGCGCGCGGCGGGTTTCTTTGCGGCCGTTTTCTTCGGAGCCGCCTTTTTAGGGGCTGCCTTTTTGGCCGCGGGTTTCTTTGCTGCAGGTTTCGTGGCAGGTGCCTTCTTGGGGGCCGCTTTCGGGGGCACTGGCACCGTTGTATCGGGGCTTTCGATGGTGGTCGATGCGTCCAGCGTCGCTTCCTGCACGATCGTTTCGATCGGGGGGGCAGGTTGGTCGATGTCGATGGTGGCCGTGGTTGGCGCAACATCAGGGGCGAGCTGCGCGGCCATCGCGCGTTTGGCGACGGCGGCTTTGGCCATCAGTTTGGCACTGGCTTTGTCGTTGGGGTCTGCGGCCTGTGCGGCCAACGCGATTTTCTGGGTGCGCTCGTTCATCAAAGGCACACCGAGGCCGGCGGCGGCCTTGGTGTTCATAAACGGGTTGTCGCCATCCGCGTTACTGTCACCGTTTGATGCGTCTTGCGATGTCAGGCTGTCACCCTTGGATGTCTTATCCTTAAGCTGGTGCGCGTCGAGCTTTTCTTCCGCGTTTTCACCCGCCGCTTCCAGCAGTGCCTTGCGGGTATCACCCTTTTTCGCGGTCTGGGTCTGGCTGATCATCTTGGCGATCTTTTTGTCAGGCACGCCTTCGGCCTGAAGGTCTTTGACCTTTTGTTGCCATTCTTTGGGCAGGTGCTGAACGAACAGGATTTCGTCGATCTTGTCGATCGGAATTTCGGAGGCGTCTTTGAGGTCTTTGAGCCACTGGTCGTATTCGCCCGAACTGCGCAGCATGTCGACGCGCGCGGCGTGGAACGCCAGCGCCTTGTCCTGCAATTCGCGCATGACGGGGTCGGACAGGATCTGCGCCATCTTGCGTTTCACACCCTTGGCGTGGCGCGTGGCGTTCATGTGCTCTTCTTCGTTGCGATCAAACATCGCGAAGTAGGCGGCGTCGTATTTGTCTTCCTTGTTGTTCACGTTGCCGCGCACACGGCGCAGCAAATAGGCCTCGAAGGATTTGACAGCGTAGTGGTTCAGTTCGACCATCTTGTAGCCAAGCGTCGGTTTGGTCGACCGCCAGCCCGACAGCGAAAACTCGTCCGGCATCGGGTCGCCGGAGCCATTCAGCCAAAGCTGGTCAAACAAAAGTTTAGCGTTTGCAGGCTCTTGCTTGGCTTTCTTGATGTGGGGGCGGTGGATGCCGAGTTTCATGTCGCGGTAGGGTTTGAACATGGTTTTCACGCCCCAACCTTTCTTGAACATGTCCGGCGCGCCGTTGGTGTAGTTTTCGATCACCAGCCCCGGGTTCCAGTCGGTCACACCGCTGGACCCGAAAAACCGCCAGGTGATCGCGATTGCGTCCGCCTTGGGGTCGATGCGTTCTGCGATGTCCTTGATCCAGCCACGGCCGACCTTGATGGACAGAAATTCATCGGCGTCCATCGTCAGGATCCATTCGGAATCCGTGACCTCCTCGTTTTGGGTGGCGAGGGCGAGCGCGTTGGGCTGGGGTTTTTTGCCTTCGGGCACGTCGTTGCGAAAATGCTGGACCCAGCCGAGTTCTTCCAGCCGGATCAGCATATCATCCGTGCCGTCGCCGCAATTGTTGGTGTAAACGCAGATGTTATCGAAGCCGATGTGTTTATGGTAGGCGACCCATTCCACAAGGGAGTGGCCTTCGTCCTTCATCATCGACAGAATTGTATACTGGTGTTTGGGCATCAGATACGCCCCCGCTGTGTCTTGATCACGATTCACCTGCTTTCACTGCGGGATTGCCCGCGTTTGCCGGTTGGTCCGGTCTTAAGGCCAGCATAACAAACGTGTCAGTCAAGTCCACTGTCGCTAAGGGCGAAACAATGACGAATGCGACCAATTTGACTCAATGCGCCTTGACGTTAGGAACCGAAGGGCTTTGTTAAGTGTTAGACGTGAACAACTGCAACAAAGAGGTTTCCAAATGGCTTTCCAACTTCCTGATCTTCCATATGCCCACGACGCGCTTGCCGACAAAGGCATGTCAGCGGAAACGATGGAGTATCATCACGACCTGCACCACAACGCCTACGTCACCAATGGCAACAAGGCGATTGAAGGCACCGAATGGGCCAACAAATCCCTCGAAGAGATTATTGTCGGAACCTATGACGCGTCCGCTGTCGCGCAAAACGGCATTTTCAACAACATCAGCCAGCTTTGGAACCACAACCAGTTCTGGGAGATGATGGGGCCGGGCACGTCCGCCATGCCATCCGAGCTTGAGGCCGCGATCAAGGACAGCTTTGGCTCGGTTGACGATTTCAAGTCGCAGTTTTCTGCTGCCGGTGCGGGTCAGTTCGGGTCCGGTTGGTGCTGGCTGGTCAAGGACACGGATGGTGGCCTGAAAGTGACCAAGACAGAAAATGGCGTGAATCCGTTGTGCTATGGTCAGACCGCACTTCTGGGCTGTGACGTGTGGGAGCATTCCTACTACATCGACTTCCGCAACGCGCGTCCGAAGTATTTGACAAACTTCCTCGACAACCTTGTGAACTGGGAAAACGTCGCATCGCGCATGTGATCGTTTAAGACCAAGACAAGAGAAAAGGCGCCCGCACTCGGGGCGCCTTTTTTGTTTGGAGGCAGGCCGTCAGGCCGCCAAGGTGCCCTTTGCGATCCGGGCTTCGAAGTTGCGCAGCGCCATGCGCGCATCGCTGAATTGCAGATTCAGCGTCGGATTGCGCGATTCGGGGACCAGCGTGAACACTTCATCGGCTTGCTCTGATGCAAGTCCGTTCATCGCGTATTCACCGGGCTGAAGTTCGGCGTCAGATGCCATGCCCCAGATGTTGCTGGTCTGGCCGTTTTGCGAAAAGCCGTAGATTGTAGTGGTCGGTCCCGTCGGGTTGCCATTGGCATCGAGCGCGCGAACAAAGTGGTAGTTTTGGGTGACCAACGCGTCTTGTAACCGATGCTGGGTGTCAGGGAGCGGTCTGCATCCGCGCAGCGTCAAGGGCGCTGCTCAGGTCTGCCAGCGTGCGCACCACAGTCACGAAAT
Source organism: Octadecabacter sp. (assembly GCA_965655275.1). Classification (GTDB taxonomy): domain Bacteria; phylum Pseudomonadota; class Alphaproteobacteria; order Rhodobacterales; family Rhodobacteraceae; genus Octadecabacter. The sequence goes on from CBFHGD010000075.1 coordinate 6,329, forward strand.
CCATCAAAGAGGCCTCTGCAAAACCTTGTTCAATGATCTGGTTGTGCAGCGCGATCAGCGGGTCCCAGTAGCCGTTCGTGTTGAGCAAATAGATCGGTTTGCTGTGCAGCCCGAGCTGGCGCCATGTCAGGGCTTCGAAAAATTCATCAAGGCTGCCAGCTCCGCCGGGCAAAACGACGACCGCATCGGCATTCATCAGCATGACCTTTTTGCGTTCGTGCATGGTTTCGGTGATGATGAATGTGGTGAGATCGGCTTTGCCGACCTCCCATTTCAGCAGGTGTTGCGGGATGACGCCGAATGTATCGCCACCGCCGGCTTGCGTCGCGCGCGCCACGCGTCCCATCAGCCCCACATCTCCTGCGCCATAGACCAGCCGCCAGCCATTGCGGGCAATCATCGCGCCGGTTTCTTCGGCTGCTTTCGCATAGGCCGGATCACCGCCATCGCGGGACCCGCAATAAACGCAGACAGAAAAGGTGGCGTTGGGCATGGGATGGCTCCGATGATGCGGCAGGGGGTGGGTGAAAGCAGCTTTTGACCCGTGATAGCGTGGTTGCTACAGTCTGCCAACTATTGGGGAGACTTGAGCGTGCAAACAAAGACACTTGCGATTGCGGGCGGGGCTGTTGTCGTGGTCGCCATAGCGGCGGCTATGATCTTGCGACCCGCCGAGGAGGACGTCGCGCAGGGTTCCGCGCCCGAAGTGCCCGTGGAGGTCGCGACCGCGCCGGACGTGCAGGCGGGCGATGACGCAGCAGGTGCGCCCGAGGCGACAGACGGGACGACTGGAGGAGCGACGGCGCTACGCATTACGGAATTCCGGTTCGAGCCGGATGGCGGATATGTCGTCATGGGGACCGCGCCACCCGAGATGGACATTGCTGTTCTGCTGGACGAAATCGAGGTCGAGCGGATGCCTGTCGCGCCCGATGGCACGTTCCTTGCGGTCGGTTTTTTTGGGTTTTCAGACGTGCCCCGTGTTTTCTCGGTGATCGGTGACCCTGACGGGGCGGCCTTGGCGGCGGACCGGCGGTATGTTCTGGATGCCAACCCTGCGCCTGACACTGGGTCTGACACAGCACCTGACACCGCGCCAGCGCAAGTGGCACAAACCGGGGCCGCCGATATGCCTGAAGGCGAGGACACCGAGGCGCAGGCGGCGACACCAGAGGGCGCACAGCCATCCGCTGGCCCCGCAATCCTTGCGCTCACCGAGGACGGGGTCGAAGTTGTGCAGCCTGCTATTGCCGCTGATAGCCCGCCAGACGTCATGTCGAGCGTGGCGCTGGATACCATCACCTATGATCCAGCAGGAGACGTTGTGCTGGGCGGGCGCGCCACCGGCGAAGGGTTTGTGCAGGTCTATGTCGACAACGCACCGATCAGCCGCTTGCCCATCGACGTGGATGGCAATTGGCGCGGGGACCTGCCGGATGTGGATACCGGCGTGTACACGTTGCGCATCGACGAGGTGGACTCGGGGGGTGACGTGGTCAGCCGGATCGAGACGCCGTTTTTGCGCGAAGATCGTGATGCTGTCGCTGACGTGATGGCGGATCAGGTGGACGACCCGACATTCACCATTGCCACGCGCACCGTTCAACCCGGTGCCACATTGTGGGCGATTGCGCAGGAGCAATACGGGGCAGGGGTTTTGTATGTGAACGTGTTTGAGGCCAACAAGGACCGCATCCGCGACCCTGATCTGATTTACCCCGGCCAAGTGTTCGTGCTGCCGGATGAAAATCCGTGAGCGATCTTGGTGGTATTGCGGGGCGCGCGCTGGCGTGGCACCGCGCGGGGCGTGGCGCGGTTGTGGCCACTGTCGTCGAGACATGGGGCTCCGCGCCGCGACCTGTGGGCAGTCAGTTGGTGATTGACGGAAGCGGCCATATGGAAGGGTCCGTTTCGGGGGGCTGCGTCGAAGGCGCGGTGATTGTCGAGGCGATGGACGCCTTAGAGAGTGGCAAAGCGCGGCTGCTTGACTACGGGGTCAGCGATGACGAGGCCTTTGCGGTGGGCCTTGCCTGCGGCGGGCGCATCCGTGTGCTGGTGGAACCGGTGGGCGGGGCGATGCCTGTGGCTGTATTGGAAAGTCTGGTGGCACAGCGCGAGGCCCGCAAGCCCGTGGCTTACGTGGCCGGTCTGGACAGCGATGCGCGCCGCCTTGAGGGGGTCGGCGCGTTCCCCGAACGGTTCCGGCTGGACCGATCCGGCGTCGAGGAGGACGGGCGCACCTTCGTGGCCGTGCACAACCCGCCGTTGAGGATGGTTGTTGTGGGCGGAGTGCATATTGCGCAGGTTCTGGTGCCGATGGCGCAGGCCTGTGGGTATGATGTGGTGCTGGTTGACCCGCGCGCGGCCTTCGGGTCGCCGGAACGATTCCCTGACGTGACGATCTCGGACGACTGGCCCGACGACGCATTGGCGGCCGCAGGGCTGGACACACGCACGGCGGTGGTGACGCTGACCCATGATGCCAAGCTCGATGACCCTGCGATCCGCACGGCACTTGGCTCTGATGTGTTTTATCTCGGCTGTCTGGGGTCCAAACGGACCCATGCCAAACGGTTGGCGCGGCTGGAGGAGGCGGGGTTCTCGGGCGATGACATGGCCCGCATCCACGCCCCCGTGGGATTGGACATTGGCGGGCGTTCACCTGCTGAAATCGCGGTGAGCATCATGGCGCAGGTGACGCAGGCCTTGCGCAAAGGCGAAACCCGCCCTGCGTGACCTTAGGGTAAGAAAACAGTTCTCAGATTAACCAACCCGTGCTTAAATCGCATCAAGCACAACCTTATCTGGGAGGATACTATGGCTCAGGTCTCAATGACCGTGAACGGGAAAGCCGTGAGTGGGGACGTCGAAGGACGCACGCTGTTGTCGGACTTTCTGCGCAATGATCTGAATTTGACGGGGACGCATATTGGCTGTGACACCAGCCAATGCGGAGCCTGCGTCGTGCATGTGAACGGCGAAGCGGTGAAAGCCTGCACCATGTTTGCCGCCGAAGCGGATGGTGCCGATGTCGGCACGATCGAAGGGCAGGCCAACGCGGACGGATCATTGAACGTGATCCAGCAGGCGTTTCAGGATCATCACGGGTTGCAGTGCGGGTTTTGCACGCCGGGTATGGTGATGTCGGCGGCTTCCTTGCTGAAAGAGAACCCAAAACCCAGTGAAGGCGAGGTGCGTGACTACCTCGAAGGCAATATCTGCCGCTGCACGGGCTACCACAACATCGTCAAAGCGATCCTCGCGGCGTCCGGTCAGGACGTCAGCGCCATCGCAGCCGAATAACACGCGCGCTACCCCGGCCGGTGGCGGGCTTCGCGGGGAGGCGAAGCCACGCTGGGCCACACGGGGCCAAACAGGGCCAAACAGGTCCACACGGGAGCGACCACAGGGAGGAGACTATCAATGCCAAAGGACCATGGATCAGATCACGGCGGTATCGGTGCCAGCACGACGCGGCGCGAAGATGTGCGGTTTTTGACCGGAGAAGGCACATACACCGACGACATCCAGCTACAGGGGCAGACGTTTGCCGTTTTTGCGCGCTCGGACGTGGCCAACGGAGTGATCAAGTCGATTGATACCAAAGCAGCCGAGGCCATGCCCGGCGTGCTGGCGGTGTTCACCGGAGAGGATTTTGTCGAGGTGGGGGGCAACCCCGCCGGATGGTTGATCAACAGCCGCGACGGGGAGCCGATGAAGGAACCCAAGCGCCCCGTGCTGGCCCACGGCAAGGTGCGCCATGTGGGGGACGCCTACGCCGCCGTGATCGCGGAGACGCAGGCGCAGGCGCTGGATGCTGCCGCCGCGATCGAGGCCGACATCGAAGAATTGCCCGCTGTCACAAATATGGCCGATGCCATTGCGGGGGGCGGGTTGGTCCATGACGAGATTGAAACCAACGTCTGTTTTGACTGGGGCTGGATCGAAGACAACCGCGCCGCTACGGATGCGGCGTTCAAGGCGGCGCCCCATGTGACGACGCTGGAGCTGGTGAACAACCGTCTGGTGCCCAACGCGATGGAACCCCGGTCTTCGATGGCGGATTATCATGCGGGGACGGGGGACTACACGCTTTATACGACCTCTCAGAACCCGCACCTGACGCGGCTTTTGATCTCGGCCTTCGTGCTCGGCATCCCGGAAAACAAGCTGCGGGTGATTGCGCCGGATGTCGGCGGGGGCTTCGGGTCCAAAATCTACCACTACGGCGAGGAGGCGCTGGTGCTGGCCGCGTCCAAGAAGCTGAAGCGTCCGGTGCGCTGGACGGCGACGCGCTCGGAATCCTTCCTGACGGATGCGCATGGGCGTGATCATGTGACCAAGATCGAATTGGCCTGCGAAAAGGACGGCACGTTCATCGCGTTTCGCACAGAGACTATGGCCAATGTCGGTGCGTATCTGTCGAATTTCTCCACCGCGACGCCGACGTTCTTGCATGGCACCTTGATGGCGGGCAATTACACCGTGCCCAATGTCTATGTTAACGTAAAGGCGGTGTTTACCAATACCGCGCCGGTGGATGCCTGCCGTGGGGCCGGACGGCCCGAAGCGACCTATA
>CBFHGD010000076.1:0-10716 GCA_965655275.1 Octadecabacter sp.
GCGTGCCGGACAGTGTGCCGGCGATGAACGTAAACCGTTTGTGCGGGTCCGGTGTGCAGGCGATTGTATCAGTCATTCAATCCTTGATGTTGGGGGATGCGGCGTTCGGCCTTGCCGGTGGCGCAGAGAATATGAGCCGCGCACCCTACATTTTGTCCGACGCGCGTTGGGGCGCCAAGATGGGGGATATCAGCGGAAAGGACATGATGCTGGGTGCGTTGAATTGCCCGTTCGGGACAGGGCACATGGGCATCACCGCCGAAAACGTGGCGCGCGAAAATGACGTGAGCCGCGAAGCGCAGGACGCCTTTGCACTGGAGTCGCAGCAGCGCGCGGCGGCGGCGATCGAGGCCGGGTATTTTGACGAACAGATCGTACCGGTGGAGGTTAGGAAGCGCCGCGAGGTTGTGCAATTCGCGCGCGATGAACACCCCAAGGCGACGACGCTGGAAACCCTCGCCGGATTGCGAACCGCATTCCAAAAAAGCGGAACTGTGACGGCGGGCAATGCGTCGGGTATCAACGACGGGGCGGCGGCGGTTGTTCTGGCAACGGCTGAGGCGGCACAGGATGCCGGGCTAACGCCGAAATTCCGCGTGCTGGGCTATGCGCATGCAGGTGTGCGCCCCGAAGTGATGGGCATCGGCCCTGTGCCCGCAGTACGCAATTTGTTGGAAAGAACCGGCCTGTCGGTGGGTGATTTTGACCTGATTGAAAGCAACGAGGCATTTGCGGCGCAGGCTTTGGCGGTGTCGGGCGAGTTGGGGTTGGATCCCACAAAGGTCAACCCGAACGGTGGCGCGATTGCGCTTGGTCATCCGGTCGGTGCGACCGGCGCGATCATAACCGTGAAGGCAATGTATGAGCTTGAGCGGACCACAGGAAAACGCGCGCTAATCACGATGTGTATCGGCGGCGGGCAGGGAATTGCGCTGGCGATTGAGCGGATTTAGGCGGGATAGTCGCGTAGAAAGACGATCTTGTCGCCTTCGCTGAGGTCCGGATCATAAGCGTAGCCGCCTGCGGCGAAGTCTTTGATACCGTCCAGTGTGGTCACGCGGCTCTCGACGATGTGGCGCGCCATGGCCCCGCGCGCGCGTTTCGCAAAGAAGCTGACGATGCGCGGGCGGCCGTCTTTGACCTCCATAAACACGGGCGTGATGACACGTAGTTTCAGCGCCGGTGTATCGGCCGCGCCGAAGTATTCTTGGGATGCGCAATTTACCAGCATGTCAGTGCCAACGGCTGCGCCCTGTTCGTTCAACGCCTTGGAAATCGTCGTGCCCCAATAGTCATAGAGGGTCTTGCCGCGTCGCGTTTTCAATCGGCTGCCCATCTCCAAGCGGTAAGGCTGTATCGCATCAAGCGGGCGAAGCAGACCATACAGCCCTGACAGAATGCGCAGATGATTCTGCGCATAGGCCATGTCATCCGCATCCAGCGTTTTCGCCTCAAGGCCCTGATAGGTATCGCCGTTGAACGCCAGCGCGGCGGGTTTAACACGCTCGGCCGACGGGGCGTCCTCAAACGCTTTGAACCGGTCGCGGTTGAGTTTGGCGAGGTCATCGGAAATGGACATCAGATCCTTGAGCGCGCCGAGCGTGAGGTTGCGCGATGTCTTGGCCAGCCGGATAGCATCATCCTGAAATGCGGGCGCCGTCGCCGCAATGTCCACGGGGTCCATATCGAGGGATTTGGCAGGCGAAATGACGGTCAGCATGGCGGTTCTTTCGTTTGGGTGGATCACATCTAAGGCGTTTGGGCAGATCGTCTAGGCCTCGCGCAGTATGTCGAGGAAGGCGGCCCCGAACCGGTCTGCGTAGCGATCCCCGAGAAGGCGCGCGAGTGCGGCTTCGTCACGCGGTTTCTGGCTAGCGACTTTGGCAAGCTGGCTGGCCGAGCATGACATAGGTTTGTCGGCCCCGTTTGGCCCGCGCGACAGGTCTGCCTGAACCTCTAGCAGGCGATCATAGATCGTGCCTTCATTCCGTCCGGCGAGCTTTTGGCGGCTGGGGTGAAGTGCTTCGGCCTCGCCATTGATGACCTCAAGAAAGGCAGCGCCGTAGCTGTCGAGTTTCTTTTTGCCGACACCGCCGATTCGCGCCATTTCATCAAGATCAGCGGGGCGGTTTTCGGCCATTTCGATCAGGGTTTTGTCATTGAAAACGATGTAAGCCGGGCCGCCGAGTTGCTCGGCAAAGGCTCGGCGTTTGGCCTTGAGCGCGCTGAGCAACGGCGCGTCTTCCTCCCTGACCATCTGTTTGACCTTGGGGCCGGATTTGGCAGATTTGATGGTATCGCGGCGCAGATCGATGGTTTCTTCGTCACGCAGGATCGGGCGGGCCTTTTGCGTCATACGCAAAGCGCCGTGGCGTTCAGCGTCCGGGCGCATCAGGTCGTGGCCCATCATTTGCCGGAAGATCGCCTGCCATTGCACGCGGGAGTATTCTTTTCCGACCCCGAAGGTCGGAAGTTGGTCGTGGTTCCACTGTTTCACCTTGTCGGTCATATTACCCAACACAATGTCGATTAAATGGCCCGCGCCAAACCGTTCATCGGTGCGCAGGGCCGCAGACAGCGCCATGCGCACAGGGGTCGTTCCATCGAACACCTCGGCAGGTTTGTCGCACAGGTCACAGTTGCCGCAGGGCTCGGGCGTTTCGCCGAAATACTCAAGCAGATTCTGACGACGGCAATGCAACGCCTCCGCCAGACCAAGCAGCGCGTTGAGGCGGCCATGATCGGCGGCGCGCCGTTCAGGGGGGGCCAAGCCCTCGTCGATCTGTTGGCGACGATACCGTATATCGTCCTGACCAAAGAGTGTAAGGGTTTCGGCAGGGGCACCGTCGCGCCCGGCGCGCCCGATCTCCTGATAGTAACTTTCGATGGATTTGGGCAAGTCCGCATGGGCGACCCAGCGGATGTCAGGCTTGTCGATACCCATACCAAAGGCGACGGTGGCACAAACGATAAGCCCGTCTTCTTGTTGGAAGCGACGCTCGACAACACGGCGGTCATCCGCCTCCATACCGCCGTGGTAGTGGCAGGCGGTGTGGCCCGCGTCGCGCAACGCCTTGGCCAGTGTTTCGGTTTTGGCGCGAGTGCCGCAGTAGACGATACCCGCCTGTTCGCGGCGCGCGTTGGCGAAATTCAGGATTTGGGCACGCGGGCCATCTTTAGCGGCGAAGGCGAGGTGGATGTTGGGGCGGTCGAATCCGTGCAGGAAGATTTCGGGTGTGAGGTCGCCGAATAGCTTAGCCACAATTTCGTCCCGGGTTTCGGCGTCGGCGGTTGCGGTGAAGGCGGCCAGCGGGACATCAAGGTCGCGGCGCAGATCACCGATGCGCAAGTAATCGGGGCGAAAATCATGACCCCACTGTGAGACACAATGCGCCTCATCGACGGCTATCATCGACACGCCTGCCTGTCGCAGCATCCGTTGCGCGCCATTGGAGGCAAGGCGTTCAGGCGCGATGTAGAGAAGTTTTAACGTGCCGTTTTCCAGGTTGCGCCAAACCTCATCGGTTTCTTCCTCGGTATTGCCGGAGGTCAGCGCGCCGGCCACCACACCTGCCTCTCTGAGGCCGCGGACCTGGTCGCGCATCAGGGCAATCAGCGGCGAGATGACGACAGTGACCCCGTCTCGCACCAAGGCCGGCAGCTGGAAACACAGGGATTTACCGCCACCCGTGGGCATGATTGCAAGGGTGTTCTTACCATCGGTTACGGCTTCCACGATCTCTTGTTGGCCCGGACGGAACCCGTCAAAACCGAAGACGTCGCGAAGAAGCGTGGCGGCGCTCATGTCCATCCCTGTGATTTGAATTGCCCGATTGGACGCAAAGAATCACAGGGGGCCGTCAGGGGCAAGGTTTATGCTGCCCCTTTTGCGTATGGGTCAACCAAACGCGCCGATATTGTTGAACATAATGATGCGGATCGCCTCGAGACCCAGCAGGGCCACAAGCGGGGCAAGGTCAATGCCACCCATGTTCGGCAAGACGCGGCGGATCGGGCCGTAAATCGGTTCAAGCAAACGGGAGAGACCATACCAGACCTGTGCGACGAACGGCTGCCGGATGTTGAGGACCTGGAACTGGATCAGCCATGACATGATGAAATGCGCGATGATAAAGAAACGCAGGATGCCGATGATCATCATCAGGATTTGGAAAAGGGATTGCATGGTTGGTCCTTGTTCTGGTTTCAGGAGAGGTAAGCATGGGTGGGCCGCAGGGCAACCTCTTTCCGTTACGTCATATGTTGACGTTAACGTCACTTCATCGTCTTAGGGTTGCATGTATCCATTCTTACGCCTTGGTTGGTCCCTCATGTCTGCGCGGCGAATGCCGCCGATGAACCCGCTTGATATGCACGTCAGTCAGCATCGCTGCCGGCTGGTCGACTGCGACATCTTCATGGAAGCAAACAACGGTCGCATCCTGACGCTCTATGAGATGGGGCGGTTTCAGGCGGCAGTGCGCATGGGGCTTTGGGCGTTGTTGAAGAAAAAGCGATGGGGGCTGACGGTGGCGGGTTCGTCCATCCGGTATCGCCGCCGGATTTTGCCGTTCGAGAGATACGAAACACGCACAAGGATTGCGACGTGGGATGAGCGGTTTGTCTATATCGAACAGGGTATGTTCAAGACAAACGGTGAATGTGCCAGCCACGTTTTGTTGCGCACGGCAGTGGTTGAGAAAGGCCGCGCGGTGCCAACGGATGTGTTGATCTCGGCGATGGGGATCACCGAACCACGACCAGAACCAGCGCCATGGGTGCAAAACTGGATCGATGCGGAAGCGACGCGGACCTGGCCGCCGGCGTTACCCCCAGCTTAACGGGCTGTTGCCTCGTCGATAGTTTGACTGTCTTATGAACGACAGCGAACAGGGGACGAGTAAATGGGAACGGTATCTAAGAAACGTATCTGGGGCTGGATGGCCTTCGATTGGGCGAGCCAGCCGTTTTATACGTTGGGTCTGACGTTTATTTTCGGCCCGTATTTTGCCGCAGTCGCCGCGGAGCATTACCTTGGCACAGGGCTCGACGCGGGTACAGCAAAGGCCCAGGCGCAAGGGATTTGGTCCGGCGGACAAACGATTGCTGGGCTGTTGATCGCCTTCACCGCACCCTTCTTGGGCGCGTTTGCCGACAATTCCGGCCGCAAAATGCCGTGGATTGCGTTTTTCTCCCTTATCTATGTCATCGCCACCACAGCGCTCTGGTGGCTGACGCCGGACGGGGGACATCTGATCTGGGTATTGGTGATGTTCTACGTCGGCTTTATTGCCGCTGAATCTGCGTTGAACTTCGTGAATGCGATCCTGCCCAGCCTTGGCACCAAGGACGAAATCGGGCGGATCAGCGGATCGGGCGCCGCGTTTGGCTATTGGGGCGGTGTGACGGCGCTGTTCGTGATGCTGCTGTTGTTGGCCGAGAACGAACAGGGCGTAACGTTGCTGGGGAACCCGCCGTTGTTCGGGCTGGATCCGGACATGCGCGAAGGCACGCGGTCCGTCGGGCCGATGATCGCCTTGTGGTTCGCGGTGTTCATGATCCCGTTCTTCTTGTGGGTGCGTGACGACCCGCATCTGGGTGGAAAATCAACAGACCTGCGGGCGGTAGCCGGAGAGCTGTGGGCGACACTGAAATCGGTAACGCATCGCAAAAGTCTGCTGAACTTTCTCGTTGGGTCGATGTTTTACCGGGACGCCTTGAATGCGCTTTATGCGTTTGGCGGAGTCTACGCCGCGCTGGTGTTGGATTGGCAGACGATCGACATCGGCGTGTTCGGGATTATCGCGGCGATTGCTGCGGCAATTACCACTTGGCTCAGCGGGTTGGCGGACCAGCGGATGGGGCCAAAACCGGTTATTCGCGTGGCGGTTTGGGCGTTAATCCTGGTGTCGGTCATCATTGTCGGAATGTCGCGCGATGCATTATTTGGTGTGCCTTTGGCCGAAGGATCAAACCTGCCCGACATCATATTCTTCGTGTGTGGCGCCGTAATTGGCGGCGCAGGTGGCGCGGTCTATGCGTCCAGCCGCTCGATGATGGTGCGCCATACCCACCCCGAACGCCCCGCCGAAGCCTTCGGGCTGTTCGCACTGTCAGGCAAGGCCACGGCGTTCCTTGCGCCGGCCTTCATCACATTGTTCACCTATTTGACGAACAATAACCAATTGGGCTTTTTGCCCGTGATCTTTCTTTTCTTGATGGGATTATTGTTGCTAAGATGGGTTAACCCACAAGGAGATCGGGACGAATGGTGAGTTTTGTAAAGACCGGCATTTTGATCGTGTCATTGGCAGCAACGGCCAGTTGCCGGGACGCGGACGTAAGCCAAGCGCCATCTTCGGCCCCTGCCGCAACGGTATCAACACAGAACGCAGGCGACAATCGCGTTGCCAAAGACGTGTTCGGATATCTGCCGGCGGGGTCAAACCAACGATCCGAGAGTTTTGGTGGGTATGCCCGTGGCTGTCAGGCGGGTGCGGTGCAATTGCCGGAAACAGGCCCGACATGGCAAGCGATGCGTCTGTCGCGCAACCGCAATTGGGCGCAACCTATTACGGTGGACTATGTTCAGGATTTGAGCAGGTTTGCAGCCACATTGCCCGGATGGGAAGGCCTTTACGTAGGGGATATGAGCCAGCCACGTGGCGGCCCGATGTTGACAGGCCACGCGTCCCACCAGACGGGTTTGGATATTGACGTGTGGATGCTGCCGCCCGACCGGTTGAACCTGAGCCGTCAGGAGCGCGAAAATCTGTCGTCTATTTCCATGCGCCGGGGACGCGGCGCTTTCACCAATTCCAGCTGGACCGAAGCGCACATGCGCCTTTTGCGCGCGGCAGCCAGTGATGATCGCACAGCGCGGATTTTCGTTTTCCCGGGAGCGAAGGTTGCGATGTGTAATTGGGAAACAGGCGATCGGTCCTGGCTCAACAAAATCCGGCCCTGGTATGGGCATCATTATCATTTCCATGTGCGGCTAACGTGCCCTGACGGCGCCCGCGGTTGTGAGGACCAGGCACCGCCCCCCGCAGGTGACGGGTGCGCAGATGCGCAGACATGGGTAAATAACATCCTGAACCCGCCACCACCTGCGCCTGCTGACCCGAACGCCACGCCAAGAGCCCCGCGCGGGCCACTGACAATGGCGCGGCTCCCCGGCCAGTGTTTGACGGTCGCACAGAGCGACTGATTGATGCGTACAGATTGACAAGAACGACGCCGCCCTGCATTAGGACCGCGTTCTTCGTTCGGAAGGGCCAAGTGTCCGACTACCTTGTCAAAACGGATTGATAATATGACCCGACTTTTTCCTGGCATCATTGCCATGGCCGCCGTCGTTGTGGCCTCCAACATCCTTGTGCAGTTTCTGATCCTTGACGGGTTGCTGACGTGGGGTGCGTTTACCTATCCCTTCGCCTTTTTGGTGACCGACATCATGAACCGCGTCTACGGCCCGCCGGCCGCGCGGCGCGTTGTTTTTATTGGCTTTGTCGTTGGTGTGATCTGTTCGTTGGTTGGCAGCCAGGTAATGATCCAAGGCGATGGTTACGAATTCCCCGCGGTGGCGTTGCGCGTGGCGATCGGGTCCGGCACGGCGTTCCTGGTGGCACAGCTCATTGATGTGGCGATCTTTCAGCGGTTGCGGGACGGGGCGTGGTGGCGCGCGCCATTGGCGTCCACGCTGATCGGGTCAACGATTGACACGGCGCTGTTTTTCACGATTGCGTTCAGTGGCGTGCTGTCCTTCGGGGCGGCGGCCGATGCAGAGGTGTCTTGGGCGCAGGGCAGCGCTCCGTTCCTGATCATTGGCCCTGATGCACCCCTTTGGGTGTCGCTGGCCGTGGCGGATTGGGGCGTGAAGCTGTGCGTGGCACTGCTGGCGCTGATCCCGTTCCGCCTGATTGTTGGGCGTCTTCAACGCGTCACATAAGTATTGTGATTTTTTATTTGGTGATCCCAACAAGTTGTGTTTGTCTACCCTTAGGCGAAACAACGAAAGGAGGTGATCCAGTGTCAAGAAAGATAGTGGAGAGATGTGTCGGGACAACTATGGAGGCATATGTCTGAGGCAGCCCTTGGGCATACAAATCTGTAGGTGAGCCTGCTCTAACCGGCATCACCTCCTGAACTTTCGAAGGGCCGCTTCCTCGCCGAAGCGGCCCTTTTTCACGTCGATATTCGTAGAATTCGACGGGTGGGGGAAAGCGATTGGCATCGCCAATTGCGGCCCCACTCAGATGTTGTTTTCCGCGAATGTGCGGTATGGCTGGCGTCTGGCAAGCGTATGGCAAATCGGGCAGACTGGGACCATGGGACTGAGAATTAACGATCAGATCGAGATTGCCGATTGGGAGCTGGTGGAGAGTTTTGTGCGCGCATCCGGCCCCGGCGGGCAGAACGTCAACAAGGTGAGCACAGCGGTCGAGCTGCGGTTCGAGGCGGCACGCTCCCCCGCGCTGTCCGGCCCCGTGAAGGCACGGCTGCGGCGACTGGCGGGGCGCAAATGGACGGGCGACGGGGCGATTGTGATTTTCGTGCAGGACACACGGAGTCAGGCAAGAAACCGAGAGATCGCGCGGGAACGGCTGGCGGAACTGGTGCGCGCGGCCCTGGTGGCCCCGAAACGACGGGTGAAGACGCGGGTGTCGCAGAACCAGAAGAAGAAACGGGTCGAGGCGAAGAAGAAGCGGGGGGAAGTTAAGGCGTTGCGCAAGGGGCCGGGGGTTTAGTTTAGAATGAGACTTGCGATACACAGGAAGTCTTCAATTCTGGGTTGAACGCCCTATCCTATTTGGGGCATGGTTCGACCACCATTTCATGCAAAGGGGCGAGACGTGCCGAACCGGTTTATTTTTCGGCAGGTTCATTTTGAAGACCTGCCAACATTTCTGGCAGATGGGGAAATAAGGGCCAAGGACCATGAAGTTCCTCAGCTCTGCCACCAGACCTCATACCAAGATATCGTTAACCGCCGCGGCACAGATGAGTTTGAGCTACCCAATGGCTGCGTAGTCAACGATTTCGTGCCGTTCTATTTCAGCCCAATAACTTCGTTCACATTCACTATTTCAAAGGAGAATGTTCCGTTGGTGTCGCCGCAAGGCAAATACCTCCGTCAGGCTTGTGAAGACGATCGGATCTTCATTGTTAGCTCTCCATGTACATTCGACGGTTCCGGATTGTTTACCTGTTTCAGTGACTATGCGTTAAATTCAAGAGCACCGATGCCAACCATTGAAACCGACCTCGCAAGACTTGAGACTCACGTCCATTGGAATGTTTTCGACGAAGCTCCCATGGTTGCAGCCATACCGGACATCGGCTACGCGGGAGTCTGTAAGTGGTATCACAACATGGCAACTCCGTCGGAGCGTATGACACGTAGCGCCAAACGCATGGCAGAGTTTTTGGTGCTTGGAGCTGTACCGTTGGACAAAATCATGTGTATTGTAGTGAAAACAGATGCGATGCGAGCTACCTTGGGAGGTATGATGGCTGCTTCGGCTTGGAACATCCCGATCGTTACAAAGCGCGGGTGCTTTTTCAAATGACTATACGGACGAAAAAGGGAGATATGTTTGCAGAGCCTGTAGAGGCGCTGGTAAACACGGTCAACTGCGTCGGCGTCATGGGAAAAGGCGTTGCATTGGAGTTCAAGAATAGGTGGCCCGCAAACTTCCGAGCTTACAAAGCTTTGTGCGATGCAAAAAGCTTGCGGCCCGGAAAAATGTTCGTCTTTGACACCAAGGAGCTCTTCACATCGGAAGGCCCAAGATACCTAATTAACTTCCCAACCAAGGCCCATTGGAGATCGAAGTCCAAAATGGAGTACGTCGAGGATGGATTGGATGCGCTTTCCTCGACCATACGAGAGTTCGGGATAACATCAATCGGGATTCCTCCTTTGGGCTGCGGAAACGGCGGCCTCGATTGGGCAGACGTAAAGCTCTTGATAGAAGCGAAGCTATCGAGCCTTGAAAACGTCGATATTGTTTTGTTTGAGCCGAAACAAGCTACTGACGCCCCAGAGCATGTTCACTCCAATCTGCCAATGACGTTTCCTCGCGCAATACTCTTGAAAGCGCTCAACGATCTAGAACGCTACTTTGACGGGTCATTTGACAGGATTTCCCTACAGAAGTTTGCGTATTTTCTTCAGGCGTTGGGTGTCGATTTCAATTTGAAGTTTTCGCGAAATCTGCATGGTCCATATTCGGAAACCTTGAAGCTCGCGTATGTCGCAATGGAGCATCATGGTATGATCGACGGTTTTCGGAGCGGCGAACGGCAAACTCATGTGACGCCAAGCGGATGTGCCGTTGCAAACGAGTATTTGGACAAAGCTGAGTTTGCATCCAACGACACAATTGATCGACTAAGCAAACTGGTGCAGGGATATGAAAGCCCTTACGGATTGGAACTGCTGTCCTCGGTACATTGGCTCGCACATCATGAGGGCCATTTTCCCGTTGAGAAAATCATCGAAGAGATGCTCGGGTGGAGTGAGGCAAAGCGCAATAGATTCAGTGCGGACGCAATCCGAGCTGCATATGACCGTCTAGAAGAGGACGGTATGTTGCACTGACAAATGCGTGACAACTCCTAAACCACAACCTCCACCCTTTCCTGTTCCCCGACCCCGAACACGCGTTTGTAGCGCTCGACTTCGGCCGCTGGCCCCATCGCCTTGTTGGG
>CBFHGD010000077.1:0-10693 GCA_965655275.1 Octadecabacter sp.
AGCGCATTGTCGTCGGTGACGGCGCGCCTGTGGAATTCGGCGCCCCGCTGATGATCGTCGAATAGGGGCCAAGGTAGATCATGGCCATGTTTGACAAAATCCTCATCGCGAACCGCGGCGAAATCGCCCTGCGCGTCATTCGCGCCTGCCGCGAAATGGGCATCAAATCGGTTGCTGTCCATTCCACCGCAGATGCCGACGCGATGCATGTGCGCATGGCCGACGAATCCGTCTGCATCGGCCCGCCCCCGTCCCCGCAAAGCTATCTGAGCTTTCCGGCCATCATTTCCGCCTGTGAGATCACCGGCGCACAAGCGATCCACCCTGGATACGGCTTTTTGTCCGAAAACGCGCAGTTTGTGCAAGTGGTCGAAGACCATGATCTAACCTTCATTGGCCCAACAGCGGACCATATCCGCACGATGGGCGACAAAATTACAGCCAAGGATACGATGAAGGCGCTTGGCGTGCCCTGCGTTCCGGGATCCGAGGGTGGTGTGGAAACGCTGGAAGATGCCCTGAAAATCGGGGAAGAATTCGGCTATCCGGTCATCATCAAAGCCACCGCAGGCGGCGGTGGTAAGGGCATGAAGGTTGCCGGTTCTGCGGAAGACATGAAATCCGCGTTCCAGACGGCCCGTGCAGAAGGCAAATCCAACTTCGGCAATCCTGACGTCTACATCGAAAAATACCTGACCACACCGCGCCACATCGAAATACAGGTGTTCGGAGACGGCAAGGGCAATGCGGTGCATCTGGGCGAGCGGGATTGTTCCTTGCAGCGCCGCCACCAAAAGGTATTCGAAGAAGCCCCCGGTCCCGCGATTTCGGCCAAAGAACGCGCCGAAATCGGCAAGGTCTGCGCCGACGCCTGCGCGCGCATCAACTATATCGGTGCCGGCACGATCGAGTTTCTGTACGAGAAGGGCGAGTTCTTTTTCATCGAGATGAACACCCGCCTTCAGGTCGAGCATCCGGTGACCGAAGCGATTTTCGGCCAGGACCTCGTGCGCGAACAAATTCGTGTTGCTGCCGGCCTGCCCATGTCGTTCACGCAGGACGAACTGGAAATCAACGGCCACGCCATCGAAGTGCGCATCAACGCCGAAAAACTTCCGAACTTCTCGCCCTGCCCGGGCCGGATTACGCAGTTTCACGCCCCCGGCGGCCTTGGCGTGCGGATGGATTCCGCACTTTATGACGGGTATTCCATCCCACCCTATTACGACAGTTTGATTGGCAAGTTGATCGTGCATGGCCGCGACCGCCCCGAAGCGCTCGCGCGTCTTGCCCGCGCGCTTGGCGAATTGATTGTGGATGGTGTGGACACCACGGTTCCGTTGTTTCACGCGCTCTTGCAGGAAGAAGCCGTGTTATCAGGGGATTACAACATTCACTGGCTGGAACACTGGCTGGAAACCAACCTGTCCTAAAACAGATGACGACGGTTCTCACTCCGGAAATCTTGCTGTCGGCCTACGCTGGTGGCATTTTTCCTATGGCGGAGCATCGTGGCGATACCGAGTTGTTCTGGGTCGACCCGCGTCAGCGCGGGGTGCTGCCGCTGGACGGGTTTCACATCTCGCGCTCGCTGGCGAAAACCATCCGTTCGGGGCGGTTTCGCGTTACCTTTGACCTTGATTTTTCTGGCGTTGTTGCGGGCTGTGCGGACCGCGACGAGACATGGATCAACGAAATGCTTGCCACGTTGTAT
Source organism: Octadecabacter sp. (assembly GCA_965655275.1). Taxonomy (GTDB): domain Bacteria; phylum Pseudomonadota; class Alphaproteobacteria; order Rhodobacterales; family Rhodobacteraceae; genus Octadecabacter. Next base: position 1,715 of record CBFHGD010000077.1, read on the forward strand.
GGCCAGTTGCACCGTGCAGGCAGGGCGCGATCTGTCGAGGTTTGGAGGGACGACACGCTGGTCGGGGGTGTGTTTGGCATCACTTTGGGCGGTGCGTTCTTTGGCGAAAGCATGTTCAGCACCTGCACCGATGCATCCAAAACGGCGCTCGCCTATCTGGTGGACCGGTTGAACATCGGGGGATTTGCACTGTTTGATACACAGTTCATCACCCCGCATCTGGCCAGCTTGGGAGGTGTGGAAATCCCCCGTGCGCAATATCATGAACAGTTGCAACAGGCGTTATTGCTGGATGGGCAGTTTGACCGTCAAGGTCCGGTGCCGGATCCGGATCAGCTGCTACAGCGCAACGCCCAAACGTCATAGCGCGGATGATCCAGCGCGTTCAGCGCGGGCGCCGATGCAATCATCCAACCCCGAAACACCGGATCGGCCGCGTTATTATAAACAACGGTCAGGAGGGCGTATGCGTCGCCCGAACGGTTGCCACTCGGGTAGCGGCATTCAGACATGGTGATCTCCAAAAGGCCAATTGATCTGGTCTGCCCGTTCACGAACTCCAGATCCTGCGTCGCTCCGGTGATCTTGTCTAGGACCCGCAATGTGCCACCCGTGGCCGTGGTTGCCTGCTGGGCCATCGCCACGCCTGCAAGCCCGATCATCAAGGCGCCCCATGCCAAAAGCAGCTTCATTCAGCGTCTTCTCCGCTGACAAATTTTAACAACAGCTGGATCAGGCTAACCGCGCCTTGCGTGTCCTGAATCAGCGCGCCGTCGGCAAGCATGTCGAACGACCCACCCGGAACGATTTCAACAAAGGTGCCACCCAACAAACCTTCGGATGCAACGACCGCGGCACTGTCATCGGGGATCGCGACACCTTCGTCGATGGCAAAACGTGCCTCGGCGCGGTAGGTTTCGAAGTTCAGGTCAAGGCCGTTCACGGTGCCGACGGACACACCGGCAAGCCGGATATCGGTGCCGACGGTCACCCCTTCGGCGGAGCGGAAATTCGCCTTGAGCTCCATACCCGGCGTGCCACCGCTTAGCCCGGTGGCGCTGACCAGATACCATAAAAACCCCAAAGCCGCCGCAAGAACGGCGGCGCCGACGACGACCTCTGTTGTGTTTTCACGCATCGTTTATGCAGCCTTCACTCTGGCGTCCAGGCTTCGTAATCCGCACGTGGTGCAGGTTTTGCGCGACGCAGGGAACCGGCAGGCGCATAGGCGGCGGTTGTGCCGGTCATGTTTGCAATATGGGGCTTTTCCCAAGGCTTATGCTCCAGCGGAGTGCCGCCGGGCATTTCATCAAAGGTGTGGTGCAGCCAGCCATGCCACGCAGGGCTCACGCGGCTGCCCTCGACTTCGCCATTGAAAATCACCCAACGGCGGGACCCGTCCGCGTTGGTGTAATAGATATTGCCAGCCTCATCCTCGCCGACGCGTTTGCCCTTGCGCCATGTCCACAGCTGCGTGCCGATGGTCTGACCATCCCACCATGTGAAAATCCGTTTGATGAAGTTGAGAACGCCCATATCACCGGCTCCTGATTGCTTGGCTCTGTCATGCCCGATTGTGGCGCAGAGGTCTAGGGCCTGCTTGCCCAGAGCGCGCGATTACGCCAGTGCCGTTACTTCGATTTCGATGCGGTCTTGCGGGCTGATCAGTTTCGCTTCGATAACGGTCGCGGCGGGCGGATTGGCGCCGAAAGCCGCGCGCAGCATCGGCCAGCAGCTTTCAAACTCGCGAATGTCGGCCATGTAATAGACGACGCGCACGACGCGTGTGAAATCTGTTCCTGCCTCGCGCAGGGCCTTGTCGATCACCGCAATGCGGAAGCACATTGATCCAGCGTGTCTGCGGGCATGTCATCTGCATGGGCACAACACCCGGCCACATGAACAAACCCGCCCGCCACAACAGCGCGGCAATAGCCGACTTTGTCTTCGAATTCACCACCGGACGGGATGCGGCGGATACTCATCAGCCCGCTGTCGCCGGCTCTTTCTTGCTGTCGTCATGGATCATCAGCGGCTGGGCGTCCGGCCCGACAGCTTCTTCGTTCACCACGACTTCGGTGACGGTATCCATACCCGGAAGCTCGAACATGGTATCCAGCAGGATGTCTTCCATGATCGAGCGCAGACCACGCGCGCCTGTCTTGCGTTCGATCGCGCGCTTGGCAATCGCAGTCAGCGCGTCGTCCGTGAACGTCAGCTTGGCATCCTCAAGCTCGAACAAGCGTTGGTATTGCTTGACCAGCGCGTTCTTTGGCTTGCTGAGGATGGTGACCAAAGCGTCCTCATCGAGATCTTCAAGGGTCGCGATAACCGGTAAACGGCCAACAAATTCGGGGATCAGGCCGAACTTCAACAGGTCTTCCGGCTCAAGGTCGGTGAAAATTTCTCCAACACCACGGTCATCCGGCCCACGCACTTCCGCGCCAAAGCCCATGCCAGCGCCTTTGCCGCGCTGCGCGATGATCTTGTCGAGCCCGGCAAACGCACCGCCACACACAAACAGGATGTTCGTTGTGTCCACCTGCAGAAATTCCTGTTGCGGATGCTTGCGCCCGCCTTGTGGTGGAACCGAGGCCACGGTGCCTTCCATGATCTTCAGCAAGGCTTGCTGAACCCCCTCGCCCGACACGTCACGGGTGATGGACGGGTTGTCGGACTTGCGCGTGATCTTGTCGACCTCGTCGATGTAAACGATGCCGCGCTGCGCGCGCTCAACATTATATTCAGAGGCCTGCAACAGCTTGAGGATGATGTTTTCAACATCTTCGCCCACATAACCAGCCTCGGTGAGGGTCGTCGCATCGGCCATCGTGAACGGCACATCAAGAATCCGTGCAAGCGTCTGAGCCAGCAACGTCTTGCCGCACCCGGTCGGGCCGATCAGCATGATGTTTGACTTGGCCAGCTCGATATCCGAGCTTTCGGCGTGGTTCAGCCGCTTGTAATGGTTGTGCACAGCAACGGACAACACGCGTTTCGCATGGGATTGGCCGATCACATAATCATCCAGAACTTTGCAAATCTCGAGCGGAGTGGGCACCCCTTCGGAGGCCTTCAGGCCCGCCGTCTTTGTTTCTTCGCGAATAATATCCATGCATAACTCGACGCATTCATCACAGATGAACACGGTCGGTCCCGCAATCAGCTTGCGGACCTCATGCTGGCTCTTGCCGCAGAAACTGCAGTAAAGGGTGTTTTTGCTATCGCCGCCGGACGTCGTCGCCATATCGTGTTCCCATTAGATCAGAAGGTGGGCATTTAGGCCGATTAAAGTTTTTCGGGCTGCTTTGGATGCATCCTATGGCAGCCCGAAAAGGTCCACAACGCCAAAAACGCTGCGGTCCGGATCAGGACTCCGCCTCTGCCTTGCCGCGGCTTTCGACGATCTCGTCGATATGGCCCCAGTCTTTGGCTTCTTCGGGCGTCATCCATGTGTCGCGGTCCAGCGCCTTTTGCACTGTCTTCATCGATTGACCGGTGTGTTTGACGTAGAGTTTATAGAGCTGCTCGCGCGTTTGTTCGATCTTGCGCGCGGTAATCAACATGTCGGACGCTTTGCCCTGCGACCCGCCGGACGGCTGGTGGACCATAATTTCCGAATTCGGCAGGGAAAAACGCATTCCTTTTTCACCGCCCACAGCGATCAGGGATCCCATTGACGCCGCCATGCCGCAAATTAATGTCGAAACCTTGGGGCGGATGTATTGCATGGTGTCATAAATGCTCAGCCCTGAATGCACCGCACCGCCGGGACTGTTGATATACATGGAGATTTCCTTCTTCGGATTCTCCGCCTCAAGGTGCAACAGCTGCGCCACGATCAACTGGCTCATGCCGTCATGCACAGGGCCGTTGACGAAAACAATCCGCTCTTTCAGCAGACGCGAAAAAATATCATAGGCCCGCTCACCACGGCTGGTCTGTTCGACCACCATTGGGACAAGGTTCATGTAGGTCTCAACCGGATCGTTCATATGCTCTGCCTTCGGGATTTTGACGCGCTTGCGCGTTGTCTACGGGAATTTTGTCAACCAAACCTTAGTGGGCCAATCAGGGGGCTTCAAGGGCACCTCGGGCGGCATTTTCCATTGGATTGAATAAAGCACGATCGCGGGCGGTTTCAACCACAGGCTCCTTGCAATAAATTGACCGGACCCACCAGAGGTCAATGCACGAACGGGCCGCCTTCTTTGGCTCCGAAATACCGCCGCCGGAGGCGCGTTAGGGTTCGCGCAACGCTTCTTGCGAGCGATAGAGCGGCTTGGTGAGGTATTGCAGCACTGTCTTCTGGCCCGTGTGCAGCTCCACATCTGCCTGCATGCCCGGGCGCACTTCGATCTGGGCTTGTCGTGTGCCCATCTCGGCGGTGTCCACGCGCAGCGTTACCCGGTAATGGGGCGGCGCGTTGGGGTCGTGCTCATCTTCGAACGTATCGGCCGAAATCAATTGGACCTCACCCTGCAAAGTGCCATAAATCGTGTAATCATAGGCACTTAGCTTGATCGTTGCGGCCTGGCCGGGGATGACATTGGCGATGTTTCGTGGGGATACCTGTGCCTCGATATACAGCTCGTCATCCAGCGGAATGATCTGGAATATCTCCTCACCCGGACGGATCACGCCGCCGATCGTGGTGACGCCAAGGTTGTTCACGATACCGCGCATGGGCGACACGATGACCGTCCGTTCCATCCGGTCTTCAGCGACCCGCAAATCCTGACGCAGGGTGGCAAGTGCCGACAGCACTTCAGAATATTCCGACGCGCGATCAAGTTCGGCGCGTGTGACAATCTCGTTGTAGGTGTTGAGCGCGTCTGTGTTGGCTTTGCGCGCCCGCGTGACTTCGATCAGCGCCGCGATTTCGCGGTTGTAAAGATCCTCCATCACGCCCAATTCGCGGCGGGTTTCGTTAACGATGGATTGCGCACCTTCGGTGCGGCTGACGTAGTCGGACTGGCGCGCGTTCAGCAGCGCACGTTCAGAGGCCACCATGTCGGGGCTGAACGATGCAATCGCCTCGGGCACGTTGAAATCGAACATGCCGCCAATTTCGGCTTCAAGACGCAAACGGCGGATTTCCGCGGCGATCACCTGTTCGCGCAGGTCCGTCACAGCGGTTTCAAACTGGGTGCCGCGCAAACGGGCCAGCACATCACCAGGTTCAACCTGATCCCCCTCGCCCACCAAAAGCTCGGCCAGAATACCACCTTCAAGGTTTTGAATGATTTGCGGGCGCGACGACGACACAACCGAGCCCTTGGCGCGCACGATTTCATCAATCGCCGCGAATTTGGCCCAGAGGATAAAGATCAGCACCGTTGCGCCAATCAGCCAGATCAGCAGGCTGGGCCCGCGCACACGGCTTTCAAACTCTTGGTTGAGAGTGACCATTACGCGCTCGCCTTTTTGTTTTTGCCCTGCAAATGCGCCAGCACTTCCTGTCGGGGTCCATCCACGGCCAACCTGCCATTTTGCAAAATGACCGTGCGGGTCGTCAGTTCGAGGATCGGCATCCGGTGTGTCGCGATGATCGCGGTGCGCCCGTCCAGCCATGTTTCAAGGCGGCTGACCAGCGTGGCTTCCAACGTTTGGTCCAGCGCCGCTGTGGGTTCGTCCAGCAGGCAGACTTTCGGGTCCTGCAGCCAAAGCCGCGCCCAGCCAATCGATTGGCGCTGACCGATCGACAGGCCTTCGCCACCATCAGAGATTTCCAGATCAAGGCCCTTGGGGTGGTTGCGCACGAACTGGCCAAGGCCCGCAAAATCAAGCGAGGCCAGCAGGCGGTCATCGTCGCGTTCCAGCAAAGTCAGGTTCAGGTTTTCGCGCAGGGTGCCGGAAAACAGGCGCACTTCCTGGCTCAGGTAGCCGATGGAGCGGCGCAGATCGCGTGGCATCACCTGCCCCATGTCAACACCGTCGATCAACACCCGCCCCTTCGTGGGCTTGTAAATACCGGACATGATTTTCAGCAACGTGGACTTGCCCGACCCGTTGGAGCCAAGAACGGCAATGCGCTGGCCCGGCTCGATCTTGAGGCCGGGAATGTCCAGCGTCTGTCCGCTGTCTTCGTTGTAGCAAAACGCGATCTCGCGCAGCTCGAAGCCGCCCTTTGTGTCTTCGCGGCGCAGATAGGTGCGGTCTTCTTGTTGATCCTGTTCGGCGTCCGCGATTTCGCCCAAAGCCTCAAGCGCGGCTTTGACGTTGGACCAGCGCGCCAGCGTTGATGCCAGCTGGGTTAACGGTCCAAGGGTGCGCGATGTCAGGATGCCGACCGCGATGATCGTGCCGACTGTGAATTCGCCGGTAAACACCATGAACGTGCCTGCAACCACAGCCGCAACATAGGTCGCCTGTTGCACGCCTTGCGCCCAAAACGTCAGGGTCGATGCCAGCTTGCGCTGCTCGGATGTGGCGAGCGAGGAGACGGCGGACAATTCGGACCACAGGCGGCGGAAACGGTCTTCGCCGCGCTGCGCCTTGATGGTGTCGGCCTCGTAGATCACCTCGTGCAGCAGCTTGTTGGACTTCGCGGACGCCCCTTGGGTTTCCTGCGTCAGTTTGATCATCTTCTTTTGCAGGAAGAACGAAGGCAGAACCATCAAGATACCGCCGACAAACAAGACCCAGACAACGTTACCGCCGATAGACGCCACAAGCGCGAGGAACAGCACGATAAATGGCAGGTCAGTCAGTGTGCCAATGGTCGACGCGGTGAAAAATTCACGCACGGAGCCGAATTCACGCACGGCGGAAAACAGACCCGACGGTGTCTGACCTTCCTTGCCGCGCCGCATGCCCAACAAACGATCCATCAAGAGCGACTGCACCTGCAATTCGATCTTGCGGCCCGCGCTGTCCATCAAACGGGCGCGTGCAATGCGCAATCCGGCCTCAAGCAACATGGCCAGCCCTGCCCCGATCGCCAGAACCCACAGCGTCGCGGTAGATTGGTGCGGGATAACGCGGTCATAGACCTGCAAGGAAAACAGCGCCACGGCGACCGCCAACAGGTTGGCGACGAATGATCCCAACGCGACCTCGGCCAGATGGCGGCGGAACTGCAACATCTCGCCCCAGAACCAATGGGCCTTTTTGCCCCTGGAGGCGTGTTTCTTTGTCAGATCGGCCACTGCGATATCCGCGCGCAGGATCAAACCACCAAAATAGGGCATAAAATCGGTAATCGGCACTTCTGCGCGGTTGTCGCGGCAGGTGACGTCAAACACGATCATGGCATCGTCCGTCTGATCAAGGACCAGCAGGATATGCCCGCTCGTCATTTCAACCAGCGCAGGCCATTGATCGGCTGTGGGTTTGGTAACTGTCGTGATCGACGTGACCAATCCCGCGTCATTGAGGGCTTTGGCGATGGACTGCGGGGTGATTTCGTCACCGTCTTCGGTCGTCATCACCTCCAACAGGTCCGAGCGCACGATGTCCACGCCCAACAGCCCGGCATAGGTCGCCGCCAGATCAGCGCGCGTCTTGGCCTTGGGGCTAAATCTGTCCTCGGCGGTCTGGGGCGCGGGTGTGGCCGGCACTTTGGCCATAACGACGGGGGCCGTCGCGGGCACATTGGCGGCCGGGTTCACGGTGTCGAGGTTCACTTCGTTTGTCGGTGTCGCCTCTGGCGCGGGTGCCTGTTTGGACACACGGGTCAACTTACCGCCACGGGTGGCGTTGATATCAAAGGCAAGGACCGGACCGCTCAAATGTCTTCTCCGTCAACCAAGGTGCCGTAAATCAGCGCCAGTTTCAGTTCCGTGCGCGCCAGATCGTAGCGCAGATCAACCGCCACGCGTTCAGCGTCCAGCTTGGTGCGAAACACGCCGACCACTTCGGGCACACTGCGTTGACCGCCGCGCAGCTGTTCTTCGAACAGCGTATAGTTGTCGTTGGCCTGACGGATGATTGTGTGGATTTCGCTTTGTTGACGGCGCAGGGATGTGACCTGTCCGTCAATGGCCGCGATCTCGCGGTTGCTGTCTTCGCGCTGCTCTGCGACCTGCAGGTCCGCGGCCTCGCCCATCGCTTCGATGGCGGCCATGTCTGCGCCGCGCCCGAAGCCGAACCCATTGGGAATACCCACGTTAAGGCCCGCGCTGTCACTGTCGCGCAGATTGCCGGACGCCGTAACCGATGGCATATATCCCGCGCGCAACGCCCGCGCTTCCGCCATGGACCGTGTCCCTTCCGCATCGACCTTCAAAACATCCAGAGGCGTGGCATTCAGCGCGGGATTGCTCAGGTCCGACAGCCCGCGCACATTGTCCAGCGGGCTGGCCGACATCGCCGTAAGTTCGGCGCGGGCCGAGGCCGCGGCTTCGCGGTCCTCAAGGATATCAGAGCGCATTTGCGTCAGTTTTTGTTGCACAAGCTGTAGGTCAGCGCGGTCATTGATGCCGGCGCGCACGCGTTCCGACATCACGTATTCAAACCGCTCCATCCGCGCCAGTCCGCCCTCATTGACGGCGGCGCGTTCGTTCGCGGCTTGCACGTTCAGATATAGGTCGAGGGCCTGATAGACACGTTCGTTGGTGTCTTGGGCCAGCGCGACTGCAGCGACTTCTACGTCGGCACGGGCAAATTCACGTTCGGCGCGCTTGGCACCACTGTCAAACAGGGTTTGTTCAACGATCAGGTTGGTCGCCAAAGACCCGAGCGAGTTCAGACTGATGGAGGGGCCCAGCGTCGGGAGCCAGTTCATCTCGCGCGCTTGAGAGCGCAACATGGCCGCCCGCAGTTCGGCTTCGGCGGCGCGGGCGTTGGCGGCCAGCACGCTTTCAGCGACTTGGCTGTAAGGGCCGCTGCCCAGAACGGACCGGCGGTTCAGCAATCCGTCAATCAAAGCGGAGCGTTCGCCGTTGGACAATTCGCCATTCAGGGCCGCCGCTGGTTGATCGCGATCAGCGACAACCGCCTCGTCCGCGCTCAGCCCCAATATTCCTCCGGCGCGTG
>CBFHGD010000078.1:0-10385 GCA_965655275.1 Octadecabacter sp.
CCCGAAGTGATCACCGGTCTGTCGCTGCTGTTGTTCTTTATTGCCATCGGATTGGATCGCGGTATCGTCACAATTGTGCTGGCGCATACGACCTTTGCGATGTGCTATGTCTCTGTTGTGGTCACGTCGCGGTTGGTCAGTTTCGATGTGTCTTTGGAGGAAGCGGCGCTCGACCTTGGATGCACGCCGTTTGATGCGTTCAAATCAGTGACCTTGCCCATCATCATGCCCGCAGTGATCTCTGGCTGGCTGTTGGCCTTCACGTTGTCGCTGGATGATCTGGTGATCGCGTCTTTCACCTCCGGCCCGTCCTCGACCACCCTGCCGATCAAGATTTTCAGCGCCGTGCGCCTTGGCGTCACACCCGAGATCAACGCGCTGTCGACCCTGATGATCGGGATTGTCACGCTCGGGGTGATTTCCGCCTCGCTTGTGTCACGGCGGATGTCGATCAAGGCGCGCGCGGATGAACGCAAGGCGGCCCAAGGCTAAACGTTTTTATCAGCCAAGCGCGTAGCCTGCACCGCGCACTGTGCGCACCGGATCATCGCCGCCAAACTGCGTCAAAGCCTTACGCAACCGCCCCACGTGGACATCGACGGTGCGGGTATCAACGTAGACATCGCGGCCCCAAACACGGTTCAGAAGCTGGTCGCGCGACCACACCCGCGCAGGGTGTTCCATAAAGGTGGACAAAAGGCGAAATTCGGTTGGGCCGAGTTTGAGCCCCTTGTCAGCGCGCGTCACACGGTGGGTTTCACTGTCCAGCACAATGTCACCAAACGTCAGCACCTGCCCCACGGTGCCGGGGCGGGCGCGGCGCAACTGGGTGCGCACTCGCGCCATCAATTCGGCCACGGCATATGGTTTGACGACGTAATCATCCGCGCCGGTTTCCAGGCCACGCACGGTGTCCCCTTCCTCGGAACGCGCAGAAAGCATGATGATTGGAATGGCGCGTGTGTCAGCGCGCGTCTTGAGCTGCCGGCACACTTCGATGCCTGACAGCTGCGGCAACATCCAATCAAGGACGATGACGTCGGGCGTGTCCTCGTCGACCGCCAATAGTCCCTGCTCGCCGTCCTGCGCCGCACTGACGCGATAACCTTCCGCCTCGAGGTTATACCGCAACACCTCGCGCTGCGCGCGCTCGTCCTCGACGATCAGGACATGGGGCCGGGAGGGATCGGACATCGCGCCTAATCCGTCTGGGCCGCGGCCGTGCTGCCCAATTTCGGGCGGTCTTCCTCGGGCTTCTCACCGGTCACCATGTAAATTACCTGTTCGGCCATATTGGTCACCAGATCACCCATACGTTCGATGTTCTTGGCGATGAAATGCAGGTGCATGCAGGCGGAAATATTGCGCGGGTCTTCCATCATAAATGTCAGGAATTCGCGAAACAGGGCGTTATACATCTGGTCCACGTCCAGATCGCGCTGGCGGACGTTCTCGGCAAGCTCCACATCACCGCGAATATAAGCGTCCAGAGCGTCTTTCAGCATCGATTGCACCTCCTTGGACATGCGGCGCAAGGCGGCGTCCGTGCCGGTGATGGGTGTCAATTCAGCCAGAATGGGCGTGCGTTTGGCCATGTTCTTGGCGTAGTCCCCGACCCTCTCCAGACTGGAGGCGAGTTTAAGAACCGACAGCAGGGCGCGCAAATCCTTGGACACGGGCGCGCGCAAAGCAATGGTGCGTGCTGCCTCCTCATTGATCTGTTCTTCAAGCGCGTCGATGACCTTATCGGCCTTGCGCACCACTTCGGCGCGCTCGATGTCGCGTGTTTCAAGGCATTTGGCCCCCTCGAGGATGGCGTGCTCGACCAGCCCGCCCATCTTCATGATCAAGGCCTGAATGCTTTCCAGATCACGGTCGTAAGCGGATGAAATATGTTCGTTCATGGTGCGCTCCCTACCCTATCCGGCCCGAAATATAGCTTTCCGTGCGCGGGTCTTCGGGGTTTGTGAATATTTTGTCGGTTTCGCCGTATTCCACAAGGCTGCCGAGGTGGAAAAACGCGGTTTTCTGGCTGACGCGGGCGGCTTGTTGCATGGAATGCGTCACGATGACGACGCAGTAGGACTGGCGTAACTCGTCGATGAGCTCCTCGACCTGTGCGGTCGCGATCGGGTCCAGCGCGGAACACGGCTCGTCCATCAACAACACGTCAGGCGCTGTGGCGATGGCACGCGCGATGCACAGGCGTTGTTGCTGCCCGCCCGATAATCCGGTGCCCGGTGCGTGCAGACGGTCTTTGGCCTCGTTCCACAAAGCGGCCTTGCGCAGGGAGGTTTCGACAATCTCGTCCAGATCGGACTTGTTGCGGGCCATGCCATGGATCTTGGGACCATAGGCCACATTGTCATAGATCGACTTGGGGAACGGGTTTGGCTTCTGGAACACCATCCCGACCTTGGCGCGCAGCTGCACCGGGTCCACGGTGGGGTCATTAATGTCTTCGCCGTCGATCAGGATATCGCCTTCAACGCGGCAGATATCAATCGTGTCGTTCATCCGGTTCAGCGTGCGCAGGAACGTGGATTTGCCACAGCCCGACGGGCCGATGAAGGCTGTCACGGCCTTGTCTTCGATGTCGACGTTGACGTCCTTGATGGCATGGTTATCGCCGTAAAAGACCTGAACGTCTTTTGCGGTAATCTTGATGTCTTGAAGTCCGATCATGGCTCGATCCAATCGATTAGTGTCTTTCATGTCTCTCTCTCCCTACCAGCGACGCTCGAAGCGGCGGCGAAGGATGATTGCGATAATGTTCATTGTCAGAAGGAAGATCAAAAGGATGATAATTCCCCCCCAGGCTTTTTCATAGAAGCCCACATCAGCCCGAGCGGCCCAGGTGTAGATCTGCGCGGGCATGGCCGAGTTGGGGTCAAGGAAGCCACCGACGAAGTTTTCGGGATATTCGCGCGCCACAAAGCCCACCATCCCGATTAGAAGCAACGGTGCTGTTTCTCCCAGAGCTTGGGCAAGGCCGATGATCGTGCCTGTCAAGATGCCCGGCATGGCCAGTGGCAATACGTGGTGGAACACGGTCTGCATCTTTGAGGCGCCCACGCCCAGTGCTGCATCCCGAATGGATGGCGGCACCGATTTCAACGACGCGCGGGTCGAGATAATGATCGTTGGCAAGGTCATCAGTGCCAGCACAAGGCCACCCACCAACGGGGCAGATTGCGGCAGGTGCATGAACTGGATGAAGACCGACAGACCGAGAATACCGAACACAATCGACGGCACCGCAGCAAGGTTCGAGATGTTCACTTCAATGAGGTCCGTAAACCGGTTCTTGGGTGCGAACTCCTCAAGATAGATTGACGCGGCTACACCGATGGGCAGGCTTAGGAACAGAACCACCATCATCATAAAGAACGACCCGATGACAGAAGCCCCGATGCCCGCACCGCCCGGGTTATCCACGCCGGAGTCGGTCCCGGTGATGAAGTCCCAGTTGAAACGGCCCGTCAGGATGCCCGCCTCGGACAGCGTATCGACGATATCGAGGTCGGAGCTAATCAAGAAGCGGCTGTCGACCATGGTCTCACGGGTCAAACGACCCTTGAAATACCCTTCAACACGCGATGATGTTTGCAGCTGGAACGTCACAGGTCGACCGATGTCGTCCGGGTTCTCGCGGTAATAGGCGCGGATATCGCCGCCGACCTTGCCCAGCAGGCGTTCGATTGCATCAGCATCGTAAGGCACTTCAACGCCGCGTTCGTCCAGCTCGCGTTCGAAGTTGTCGATGAAGATGCTTGTGTAAACGGCCGTCTTCAAAAGCTGGCTTTCGGCGTTGTCGAATTCCTCTTGGCTAAGGGTCACATCCAATTCCATCACGTATTGCGTGAAGGCAGGCGCACCGGACCGGACGATCGAGAATGCCAGAGTCAAGAGAAACACAACACCGATGCCAATCGCGACTAGCCCATAGGCCTTAAAGCGTTTTTCGGCAGCGTTTCGCTTCTTTGTGCGCGGATCTGCAACCTTGAGCGACGCATGTTTGCGCTCCGGTGCGGCTGTTAGGTCAGTCATTAGTCGTACTGCTCCCGATATTTGCGAACGATGTAGAGCGCGAGGACATTGAGGCCCAAGGTGATAACAAAGAGTGTGATGCCCAAAGCAAAGGCCACCAGTGTTTCAGGGCTGTTGAATTCGCCGTCACCCGTTAGCTGGCTGACGATCTTGGCGGTTACGGTTGTCATCGCCTCGAACGGGTTGAGCGACAGGCTGGCTGCCGCCCCTGCCCCAAGCACAACGATCATGGTCTCGCCAATTGCGCGTGACGCGGCCAGCAGGATCGCGCCGACGATGCCAGGCAATGCTGCGGGCAGGATAACCTGACGGATGGTTTCGCTTTGCGTCGCACCAAGCCCGTAAGATCCGTCCCGCATAGCCTGTGGCACCGCGTTGATGATGTCATCTGACAACGAGGATACGAAAGGGATCAACATGATGCCCATAACCAGACCGGCCGTGATCGCCGCCGTACCGCCCGACATCCAGCCCACACCCAGATAGCCGCCGTCGCCAAAAGCGCTGACAAGCAGCGGCCCGACGGTCAGCAGGGCAAACAGGCCGTAAACGATGGTCGGGATACCGGCGAGAACTTCAAGCAATGGCTTGGCGATGGATCGTACGCGCTCGGATGCGTATTCGGACAGGTAGATCGCCGAGAACAACCCCAGTGGCACGGCCACAGCCATCGCGATGATGGAGATATACATGGTGCCCCAGATCAGCGGCAAGAAGCCCAGATCGGATCCACCACCGCGACCAGAAAAACTCGGCTCCCACCGGGTGCCGAAGAAGAAGTCAGCGGCCGGAAAATCGCCGAAGAACTGGACCGTATTGAAGATCAGGCTCAGGACAATACCCACCGTCGTCAACACGGCCACGGACGCCGCCGCCATCAACAGCACCAGCGTGCCTCGCTCAACAACATTGCGGGCGCGAAAGTCTTTGTTGGTGCGCAAGTAGGCAAAGGCAAAACCTGCAAGGGCAACGATCAACACAGCGATGCCGCGCAACAACTCGCCAGTGCCTGACAGCGTGCGATAACGCTGCGCTGCATTCAGGACAGATTGTGAAACATTCGAACCGAGCGCCACGCCAACACTGGCAAGCCTTTCGCGCACGTTGGTGAAATCGGCTCTGACATCGGCTGCGGCGTCACGCGACATGGCACCCTCCGCTACTGCCACGTCGAGCCCTTCAGCCACGCGGCGCACATCGGCCATAACAAGCGAGCGGGAAGACCCCTCTGCGACATCGCGATCGGTGATCATGCCGACAACCGATTGCTCGACAAGCAAGGGTTGGGCGATCATCCAGGCGGCAAGAAGCAGGAAGGACGGCATTAGAACGGTCAGGGCAACATTCTGGCCATGAAACGATTTGAGCGAGTGGAGAACGCGCTGATCACCGCCAGCAGATTGCATGGCGCGGCGAACACCCATGACGTAGCCAAAAGCGGCGATGAGAGTGACCAGACTTACGATCAGCAGCAGTGACATGCGCAGTATTGCCCCCCGGCACGGTTTTGGAATTCAGGACCCCATCTGTAGGTCGCCTCAGACGACACTCTTGGGGTAGATGGGGTGGCCCTGTGATCAGGGCCACCCGCAGTTAGTTTGACAGGACGATTACTGGACAGCCAGTGTTTCTTCAGAAGCCACAGAAGCCTGTGTCGCGGCCAGTTCTGGGTCAGCAACCAGACCATACTGTGCCAGCGGGCCAGTTGGACCAGCAACTTCGTCGGAGATGAAGAATTCAGCGAATTCCTTAACGCCCGGGATCACACCGATGTGCGCCTGCTTGATGAAGAAGAACAGCGGACGCGACACGGGGTAGTCGCCTGCTGCAATTGTTTCTGTCGTAGGCTCGACGCCGGACATTGTCGCAACTTTCAGGGAGTCCGTGTTGTTCTCGTAGAACGCCAGGCCAAAAACGCCGATCCCGTTCGAGTTTGCTTCGATACGTGCGAGCGTTTCTGTGTAGTCACCGTCGATGTCGACAGTGATACCGTTGCCGCGCACGTCGAGGCATGCGCCTTCAGCGTCGTCTTCGGACATGCCGGAAGCGACCATTGCGTCGAATGCGCCGGACTCTTCACAACCCACGAGGAGAACTTTCTCTTCGAAGACTTCGCGTGTGCCGTGCTTGGTGCCCGGAATGAAGGCGATGATGTCTTCGGCTGGAAGATCAGCGTTGAAGTCAGCCCACTGTGTGTGAGGGTTGTCGACAACTTCGCCGTCAACCAGAACTTTGGCACCCAGAGCGTTGTGGATGTCGATTGGCTCGAAGGCTGTGTAGTCAGGGCCGTCGATCTGGGATGCGAAAACGATCCCGTCATAGCCGATACGTACTTCGATGATGTCGGTCACGCCGTTCTCGAGGCACACGTCGATGTCGGACTGGCGGATTGGACGCGAAGAGTTCGCGATGTCGATGGTGTTTTCGCCAACGCCTTCGCAGAAGCGCTTGAGGCCAGCAGAAGAGCCACCGGATTCAACAACAGGTGTCGGGAAATCAAAGTTGTCGCCGAAAACTTCAGCGACGATGGAAGCGTATGGCAGAACCGTGGACGAGCCAGCGATCTGGACATTGTCACGGGCAGCGGCAGCTGTTGCGGACAATGCGGTGATCGCCAAGGCAGAGACGGTCATTTTGCGAAAAGACATGGATAACTCCTGCATGTTTACTTTTTCGGACCCCCCGCGGATCGACGGGTCTATGAGCGCCTTGTGGCCCTCGCGCAAAACGCTTTTGTGACACTTAAGTAAAAGTTTTATGACAAGCGACGAGATCGCCCCTGATGGGGCGGGCTATTCGGCCGGATGCTCGTTGCTTGTCGGTAAAATCAACATAAATTCAGAACCTTGACCCAAATGGCTTTCGATCCGAAGTCGGCCGCGGTGACGGCTTATGATGTGCTTTGTGATGGCCAGCCCCAGCCCCGTTCCGCCCACTTCACGACTGCGGTGGGAATCGACGCGGTAAAACCGCTCGGTGAGTCGCGGTATGTGATGTTGTGCGATTCCCTCACCGGCGTCGATGACGCTGAGTCGCACGCCCTGCTGCAGCAACATCGGCTCGTGCGCCGGTGCAGTCAGGCGCACTGTAACGCTGCCCCCCGTCGCGCCATATTTTATCGCGTTTTCTACAAGATTGCTGATGACCTGCCATAGCTGGCGCGTATCGCCGGGCACATCGACGTCGCCCTTTGGCAGATCGGTGACAAATGTCACCCCGGCCGCATCCGCTGTGGGTTTCAGGGCGGCCAGAACCTGCGCAATCAGCGTGTTCAACGTGACAGTTTCCGTGGGGCGCACCCGTTCCAACCCTTCAACCCGGCTCAGGGACAGCAGATCATCGACCAAACGGTGCATGCGGCCCGCCTCTTGTTCCATGATGGTGAGGAAACGCTCCTGCGCTGTCGCATCGTCGCGGGCAGGTCCGCGCAGGGTTTCGATGAACCCGAGCAGGGACGTCAGCGGCGTGCGCAATTCATGGCTGACGTTGGCGACAAAATCGCGCCGCATCTCGCCTGCATCTTCAAGCGCCGTTCGATCCTGAAACGACAAGACGACGTGCGCGCCATTCGACAGCACCGTTTGGCGTATGTGAACGTCCCAGAGCGTGTCACGCGCCCCGTCATTGCCTAGATATCGCGCGTCGCGCGGTGTGGCATCCACCAGTGTCGCCTCGACTGCGTCAAGCAGTGTGGGTTGGCGCAGCGCCGTGATGTAGGGCCAACCTTCACATTGCGTCCCGATCAGCCGTTTTGCGGGGTCGTTCAGCCCGACAATCCGCTCGTCCGCCCCTATCAGGATAACCGGATCAGGCAGGGCCAGTATGAGGGCGTGGGCGTCTGACACCGGGTCAGGCCTTTTGGCTTGCGGCAATGGCCTGTTTCAGCTCGTCGATCAGCAAGTTCGGGTCCTCAAGACCGACGGACACGCGAAAGAACCCTTCGGAAATGCCAAGCGCCGTGCGGCCTGCTTCGCTGAGGGCGCGGTGGGACGAGGATGCCGGATGGCTGAGCGTGGTGCCCACATCCCCCAGCGTCGGCGCGAACGGCAGATCGGGGGCCGCGCGGGTCAGCGCATTGGCCGCCGCGCGCCCGCCTGCGACCTCGAAACTCATCATGTTGCCGGGGCGGTCGCCCAAAACCTGCGTGGCGCGGTTATGGTCGGGATGATCGGGGCGGCTGGGGTGCAACACCTTCGTGACACCCTCAAGCCCCGCCAAAGCCGCCGAAAGCGCAGTGGCCGTCGCCTCCGCGCGATCATAGCGCAGATCGAACGATTGCAGCCCGCGTTCGGCCAGCCAGCAATCAAACGGACTGGGCGTCAGCCCCCATGTTACATTGGCGATGTTGATCTTTTCCATCAGCGCGGGGTCTTTGGCGACCGCGTAACCCAGCGTCGCGTCCGAATGCCCCGCAAGCAGTTTGGTCACGCTATGGATCACGATGTCGGCGCCATGTTCGAACGGCAAATAGCCGCGCGGCGTGGTAAAGGTGTTGTCCACCATCAATAAAATGCCGCGCGCGGCGCAGAGTTTGGCGATGCCGTCCATATCGGCGATGCGAATGGTGGGGTTGGACACCACCTCGACCACGATCATGCGGGTGTTGGGCTGGATCGCAGCGGCGATTGCGCTTGCATCCGTCGGATCCGCCAACGTGGTTTCAATGCCGAACTTCGGCAGGTCTTCCGTCATCAGACGCAAGGTGCGGCCATAGAGCTGGTCCGCGCCGATAACGTGATCACCAGCCTTCAGAACCCCCAGAAACACCGCGCCAACGGCGGACATACCGGACCCTGTGATGATGCCGCCTTGCACGCCTTCCAGTCCGTCGATCTTTTGCGCCAGCACTGCAGCGTTGGGGTGGCCTTCGCGCGCATAGGTAAATCCGGAACCTTCGTCATATTGCGCATCCAGCCCGTCCGGGTCCGGCGAGGCGTAAACGACAGAAGGTTGCAGGGGTGTGACCACAGGGCGCGACGTGGACGTCGGCCATGCTGGGCGGCGCACAAGACTTTGCGGGCTTTTGGGGGCGTTGGACATCTCAGACCTCTTTTAATCCGGCGCGATAACGGGCCGCGTTTTCTTGATAATGCAGCGCCGACGCGGTGAGGCCCTGAATGGCCGCAGCATCCAGTTCACGCACGATTTTGCCAATGCCCATTACCAACGAACCATCTGGAATAACTTTACCTTCGGTGATCAACGCCCCTGCCCCGATCAGGCAGTTCTCGCCAATGACCGCGCCGTTCAAGACGGTCGCGCCCATACCGATCAGGGAATTGGCGCCAATGGTGCAGCCATGCAGCATCGCCTTATGGCCAATCGTGCAATTTCTGCCGATGTTCAGCGGAAAGCCGATGTCGGTGTGCATCACGCTGTTTTCCTGCACGTTCGACCCGGTGCCAATGGTGATACGTTCGTTGTCACCGCGAATGGTTGTGCCAAACCAGACCGACGCAAGCGCCATCACGCTGACCTTGCCAATCAGATGACAGCCCGGCGCGATCCACGCCTCTTCATTGATATCGGGTGCAACCCCGTCCAGTTCATACAGCATTACGCCTGCCCTTCGTATTCGGTCTGCAAGGTGCGCACAAAATCGTTCAGGCTGATCTGGCGTTCGCGGCGTGCCCGCTCCGCTGTCAGGATCGCCTTCAGATTTGCAGCACAGGCATCCGCATCATCATTTACCAGCACATAGTCGTATTCCGCCCAATGGCTGACCTCATTGAGCGACTTTGCCATGCGGTTGGCGATCACCTCGTTGCTGTCCTGCCCGCGCGAACGCAGGCGTTCTTCGAGGGTCTTCATGGACGGCGGCAAAAGAAAGATCGACACCACGTCATTGCCAAGCGACGAGTTGCGGATTTGCTGGCCACCCTGCCAGTCAATGTCGAACAACGTGTCTTGCCCCGCACCCATGGCCGCCTTTACTGGCGCCTTGGGCGAACCATAAAGGTTTCCGAACACCTCGGCGTGTTCCAGCATTTCACCATTTGCCACCAGTGCGCCAAACCCGTCGCGATCGGTGAAATGATAATCCA
This sequence comes from Octadecabacter sp., assembly GCA_965655275.1. Lineage (GTDB taxonomy): Bacteria > Pseudomonadota > Alphaproteobacteria > Rhodobacterales > Rhodobacteraceae > Octadecabacter. The sequence goes on from CBFHGD010000078.1 coordinate 10,095, forward strand.
CGCCGTCAACCTCGCCCACGCGCGGTGCGCGGGTGGTGGCGGATACGGAAAACCGGATGCTCGGGTCCCATTTGCGCAAGATCTGGGAATGAAAGGATTTGCCCGCCCCCGACGGGGAGGACAAGATAATAAGAAGGCCGCGCCGTGCCGTTTGGGTCATTTGGGTCACTCCACGTTCTGAACTTGTTCGCGCATCTGGTCGATCACGGCTTTGAGGGCAAGACCGATCTGGGTGAGCTCCACGTCCTGCGCCTTGGAGCAGAGCGTATTGGCCTCGCGGTTGAATTCCTG
>CBFHGD010000079.1:0-10215 GCA_965655275.1 Octadecabacter sp.
ATACAGCATCCCCATCAGGACTTCGACATCCACGTTCTTGGATTTGGGTTCCAGCACGATGCGGATGTCATCAGCGGATTCATCGCGCACATCTGCAAGGATGGGAACTTTCTTGGTCTGGATCACCTCTGCCAATTTTTCGATCAGCTTGGATTTCTGGACCTGATAGGGGATCTCGGTGACGATGACCTGCCACTGGCCGCGCCCCAAATCTTCTACTTCATATTTGCACCGCAAGCGGAAGCCACCCTTGCCGGTGCGATAGGCCTCGGCGATATTTTCGGGCGGCTCAACGATAACACCACCCGTCGGAAAATCAGGACCGGGGATATATTCAAGCAGCGTTTCATCGCGCGCGTTGGGCGCCTTGATGAGGTGAAGGCATGCGCCGATCAGTTCTTCGAGGTTGTGGGGCGGAATGTTTGTCGCCATCCCCACTGCAATTCCACTGGACCCGTTGGCCAGAAGGTTCGGGAAGGCCGCGGGAAGCACGACGGGTTCTTCCAGCGTGCCGTCGTAATTCTCGCGATAATCAACCGCGTTTTCGTTCAGTCCCTCAAGCAGCGCCTCGGCTGCTGCGGTCATCCGCGCTTCTGTATATCGGGCTGCGGCGGGGTTATCGCCGTCGATGTTTCCGAAGTTGCCCTGCCCGTCGACAAGCGGGTAACGCACGTTGAAATCCTGCGCCAGACGCGCCATCGCGTCATAAATCGCGGCGTCACCGTGCGGGTGATAGTTGCCCATCACGTCGCCGGAAATTTTCGCGGACTTACGAAAACCGCCCTTGCTGGCCAGCTTGAGTTCGCGCATCGCGTACAAAATGCGCCGGTGAACAGGTTTCAAACCGTCGCGCGCATCCGGCAGCGCGCGGTGCATAATCGTGGACAACGCATACGTGAGGTAACGATCGCCAAGCGCGCGACGCAGCGGCTCGGTCGGGTTCATCTTGGGGTCTAGCGTGTCATCGGTCATGAAACGTGTGTATCCAAGGCGTGAATCCGCGACAACGATGAAATCAGCCGCATGCGCCTAATTTTTCCCCGCAACTTTCCAAGAAACCCCCTCCCGCATTGCTCACGAATTTGTTAACGTGCCCACAGTGATTGAGTAAAAGAATCTCTGGGGGGTTCTCGTGATGAAAAGCTACGTGTGGCTAACCTTTGCTTTTATGGGCTGGGCTTACTACGAAATGTCTGGTGGCGCAGATTTTGAACCGCAAAGACCTGTGATCGCGGCGGCGGACGAGGTGGAGGCCGAGGCCCCCGAAATCGTCACGCGTGCCAGTTCACCGACTTTGTTGGCGGTGTCGTCGTCCAACATGACGACACAACCCAGCGACGCTGATATTTTGCAAGCTGTCACCGAGGCTGCCGCCTTGGATGCTGTCGACTCGACACCGGACGTCATCGAAATAGCGGCGCCTGTCGTCGAGCCCGTGCTTGATATTCGGCGCGTCGCAGGCAACCGCGTGAACATGCGCATGGGTCCAAGCACAGACTACGATGTCATAACACAGCTTAATGGTGGCGCTGAATTGGAAGTCCGGTCCGTCAACGACGACGGTTGGGCCAATGTCAGCACGGTAGACCGCGGGATCGAAGGCTGGATCGCTGCGCGTTTGCTGACCGCACCAGAAACCTGACTTGCCGCCCCGACGCGTGCGGGGCACAAGACACCCATGACAAAGACTATCCTTATTACCGGCTGTTCTTCCGGGATCGGCTATGACGCTGCGCACGGGATGCGGGCCGCCGGCTGGCGCGTCTTTGCGTCCTGTCGACAAGCCGCTGATTGCGAACGCCTCAAATCCGAAGGGTTCGATGCGCCGCTGATCGACTACGCCGAGCCGGATACGATCCAGTCCGGTTTGGCCGAGGTGCTGGCGGCAACTGGTGGCACGCTTGATGCGTTGTTTAACAATGGTGCCTACGGAATTCCCGGTGCGGTCGAAGACCTGCCGCGTGATGCCTTGCGTGCGATCTTCGAAACCAACGTCTTTGGCGTGCATGACCTGACGACTCAGGTTTTGCCCATCATGCGGGCGCAGGGGCATGGGCGGATCGTGCAAAACTCCTCGGTTCTCGGGCTGGTAGCGATGCGTTGGCGGGCCGCCTATGTCATGAGCAAATTCGCCCTTGAAGGACTGACTGATACGATGCGTCTGGAAATGGCGGATACCCCGATCAAGATAATTACGATCGAACCCGGGCCCGTGACGTCCGACATCCGAAAGAAGTCGATTCCGCATTTCGAGCGTTGGATCGACTGGAAATCCTCGCCCCGAAAGGCGCAATACGAAAACAGCCTGATGAAACGTTTGTATCAGGACACGGGCCCCGACGCATTCGAACTGCCGGCATCCGCCGTAACGGCCAAGCTGCTAAAGGCGGTCACCCAACCCAACCCCAAGCCGCGCTATTACGTCACAACACCAACCTATTTGATGGGCTTTTTGCGCCGCATCCTTACAAGTCGGGGTCTTGACCGCGTTTTGGGCAAAGGTTGACCCTTCCCTTCGGCGCAAAGCCACCTACCTGACGTCTGAACCTGAAAGGACGAAACCTATGGCCACTGATCCATTTATTTATATCATTATCGCCGCCTGCCTTGGTGTGGCGGCTATTCTGGTCTGGGGCGTGACCCTTTTCGGAACAGGTGACGACGGTAAGAAATCAAACAAAGTCATGCAATTGCGCGTTGCGGCACAGTTTGTCGTGGTGTTGATCATAGTGGGCTACGCCTACTTACGCAGTCAGGGGGCAAACTGATGGTAGTTCTAAACAAGATTTACACGAAGACCGGCGACGCTGGCGAAACGGCGCTGGGCAACGGCAGTCGTGTGGCGAAACATTCCATGCGGGTCACGGCCTATGGCACGGTTGACGAAACGAATGCGACCGTTGGTCTGGCACGTCTGCATGCAGACGGTGTGATCGACGCGCAATTGGCCATGATCCAGAATGACCTGTTCGATCTGGGCGCGGATCTGTGCCGCCCCGACATGGAAAAAGACACGGACGCTGAATATCAGCCTTTGCGGATGACCGACGCACAAGTCACGCGGTTGGAAAACGAGATCGACTCCATGAACGACGCGCTGGATCCGTTGCGCAGCTTCATTCTCCCGGGTGGTTCGGCGCTGGCCGCTCACCTGCACCTGTGTCGCACGGTTTCACGCCGCGCGGAACGTCTGTCGGTTGAGCTGGCGACAGTGGAAACGGTTAATCCCGCGGCCGTGAAATACCTGAACCGTTTGTCCGACTGGTTTTTTGTGTCGTCGCGGATTGCCAACAATGGCGGGAAGGACGACGTTCTTTGGGTTCCTGGCGCGAACCGCTAGGGCCCCTGCTTATGCGGGATTTGTAAGAACTTGGCGTCAGATGACCCTGCCGCGTCGATTTTGCACTGTTTTCCCAGCACAAGCCGCGTTACCAACCTCGCGACAACTTAATGCAACTGGGAGAAACCGCCGATGAAGGTCCTCGTACCCGTCAAACGCGTGATCGATTATAACGTGAAAGTCCGTGTCAAAGCGGACGGCAGCGGTGTTGATCTCGCCAATGTCAAAATGTCCATGAACCCGTTTGACGAAATTGCCGTCGAACAGGCGATCCGTTTGAAAGAAGCAGGCAAGGCAGATGAAATCATCGCCGTGTCCATCGGTGTCAAACAATCCCAGGAAACCCTGCGCACGGCGCTGGCCATGGGCGCGGATCGCGCGATTCTGGTTGTGGCCACGGACGACGTGCATGACGACATCGAACCGCTGGCTGTCGCGAAGATTCTCAAGGGTATCATCGACGACGAACAGCCCGGTCTGGTTCTTGCTGGTAAACAGGCGATCGACAACGACATGAACGCGACGGGCCAGATGCTTGCCGCGCTGACAGGTTGGGCGCAAGGCACGTTCGCGTCAGAACTGGACGTCGATGGCGACAGCGCCACGGTCACACGCGAAGTGGACGGCGGGTTGCAGACCATCAAGCTGAAGATGCCTTCAATCGTTACCGTCGATCTGCGCCTGAACGAACCGCGCTATGCGTCCCTTCCCAATATCATGAAGGCCAAGAAAAAGCCTTTGGATGAAAAGACGCCAGCTGATTACGGCGTTGACGTAACACCGCGCCTGGCTGTTGTTGGCACCGCTGAACCTCAGGCCCGCGCTGCTGGCATTATTGTTGGTTCCGTGGATGAATTGGTCGAAAAACTCAAAGAAGTGGGGGCGGTATAATGGCTGTTCTACTGATTGCAGAAGTTGTGAATGGTGAGTTGTCTGTGGACGCCACCGCAAAGGCGCTGACCGCTGCCAAGCAAATGGGCGATGTCACCGTGCTGTGTGCCGGGTCTGGCTGTTCGGATGCGGCGGCGGCTGCTGCCAAGCTGGACGGGGTTGGCAAAGTGCTTTGCGCCTCCGACGACGCCTATGGCCACGATCTGGCCGAACCTATGGCCGATCTGATCGTGTCGCTGGCGGGCGACTATTCCCACATCGCGGCCCCTTCGACGGCAGCCTCAAAAAACATCCTGCCCCGCGTGGCAGCGATGCTGGACGTTATGATCGTGTCGGAAGTGACCGCAGTGGTTGACAGCGACACATTCGAACGCCCGATCTATGCTGGCAACGCCTTGCAAACGGTGAAGTCGTCGGATGCAACGAAGGTCATGACCATACGCACGTCGACGTTTGACGCCGCTGGTGAGGGCGGGTCTGCCTCTGTCGAAGAAATCGCATCAGCAGGCAATTCGGGCCTGTCCGAATGGGTCGAAGACAAAGTTGCTGCATCTGACCGCCCCGAACTGACGTCGGCTGGTGTGGTTGTTTCCGGTGGTCGCGGCGTCGGGTCTGAGGACGATTTCAAACTGATCGAAAGTTTGGCCGACAAGCTGGGCGCCGCCGTTGGCGCATCCCGCGCGGCGGTCGACTCTGGCTATGCACCCAACGACTGGCAGGTTGGTCAGACGGGTAAGGTCGTGGCACCTGATCTTTATGTTGCTGTCGGTATTTCCGGCGCGATCCAGCACTTGGCTGGCATGAAGGACTCCAAAGTCATCGTGGCAATCAACAAAGACGAAGAGGCGCCAATCTTTCAGGTTGCCGACTTCGGGCTTGTTGCGGACCTCTTCGACGCAGTGCCCGAGTTGACCGAAAAACTCGCCTGAGCGCGCTTGAATTGAATGGAAAGGCCCGCCCGAACAGGCGGGCCTTTTTCGTTAGGCCAGACCGTTTAGCAACGGGGCCAGCAGGGCCTTGGCTGTCGCACGATGCGCGGCGAGCCCCATCATTTCGCGCGCGTTAAATGTTTCCATTGGCGGGAAAGACATGCCCTGCGTATCTCCATGATCGGCTACAACCTCAACAATTCCAGAAACATAAGGACGCAGCGCTTCGACCATATTGCGGGTGACAAAAATCGGGTCATTGGCGGCATGTGCCCCGCAAACCGCATCGTCGTCTGGCGCGCGCGGTGCCAGCCAAAGTAACACGACGCTCCCTTGGGCCTGACCCACGAGGGACTTCATCCGCCGCAGCCAGGTTTGTTCCAACGTAGCGCGCACAATCTTGAACCGCTCCGCATCAACCGACTGCAGACGCGCAACCAGATGGCCGGTGAACGCAATTTCCGCGAAGTCGACTTCGGGGTAAAGCGCCACCAGTTTCGGCGTCGGCGCGATGAAACGATCATTGCGGCGCGGGTGCACTTTGTAGAAAGTATTGCTGAGGTTGGCCGCTCCGGTGATCTGGATGACAGTCATCGCCGCGTCATGACACAGCGACATCACGGCCGTATCACGCATGAAAACATCAGGTCCCGCTGATTGGCAGCCCAGATTGACGCAAACCTCCCCGATTGCGGCTTCGACCAAGTCGGGGAACGGTGTTTCGATATATTTGGCGAAGGTTTCAGACCCTCCCAAAAAGGCGATGTATTTGCCTTCCGCACGGCGACGCGGCCCGCGGAAATTGACCTTCGAGAGGCCGTAGTTGCACGGTGTCAGGCGCAAAGCGCCCCTTGGTTTTGTATCGGTTTTCATAGGACCCACCCATCTAAATTTTCACTCACCAATGCCTACTTTCTGCCGATTCCGTTACTGAACCCCTAAAGGGAACATTTGACTCAAACCCACCGCTTGAGGGTGCGCCGCGCCGCGCCTATGGTGTGCGCGACTAGCAAAGGGCAAAAGCGATGAGCATTGAACGAATTGGCATTGTGGGCGCAGGGCAAATGGGCAACGGAATTGCCCATGTTTGTGCCTTGGCCGGCTACGAGGTGTTGATGACGGACATCAGCCAGGATGCCATCAGCGCCGCGATGTCCAGTATCCATATGAACATGGACCGCCAGGTGTCCAAGGGATTGATAACAGAGGCTGAAAAGGCTGAAGGATTGCAACGTATCGGGACAACCCTGACCCTCACCGACCTCGGCCCCACCGATCTGGTGATCGAAGCGGCAACAGAGCGTGAGACGGTCAAACAGGCGATATTCGAAGACTTGCTACCGCATCTGACGCCCGACACAATACTGACGTCGAATACATCGTCGATCTCGATTACGCGGCTTGCGTCACGCACGGACCGGCCGGAAAAATTCATGGGCTTCCACTTCATGAATCCCGTACCGATCATGCAATTGGTCGAATTGATTCGCGGGATTGCCACGGATGCGCCGACGTTTGATGCCTGTAAGGAGGTCGTGGATCGCCTTGGCAAAACCTCCGCGACGGCTGAAGATTTCCCCGCATTCATTGTCAATCGCATCCTGATGCCAATGATCAACGAAGCGGTGTATGCACTGTATGAAGGCGTCGGAAATGTAGAATCGATCGACACCTCGCTAAAACTGGGCGCAAACCACCCGATGGGGCCGCTTGAATTGGCTGATTTCATCGGTTTGGACACCTGTCTTGCGATTATGACAGTGCTGCATGACGGGCTGTCGGACACAAAATACCGCCCCTGCCCGTTGTTGACCAAATATGTCGAAGCCGGATGGTTGGGCCGCAAAACAGGCCGCGGGTTCTACGACTACCGCGGCGATACGCCGGTCCCTACGCGCTAGGTCTCTTCCTTGAGGGACAGCGTGTGTTCGCGCAGCCAAGCCATAAACGCGCGTGGATCTTCACTGCGTTCTGCCACTTCTTCTGGCGATATCGGGTGACCAATCACAGGCTTTTGCGGTTTGTCGAACGCATAGGCGACTTCATGGATCAACAACCCCTGACGCAGCGTTGAACTGATCTGGTTGGCAATCTGATAGGCCCGCGAATTCCGCCCCGGAAAGAAACAAGGTACCACCGTCGCACCGGACCGTTTGATCATCTTCGCGGTAAACACATTCCATTCCTGCTCTATCGCGGGACCGAACGCCGTTTCGGACGAGGCCACAACACCGGAGGGGAACAGCGCAATCAACCCGCCATTGCCAAGGTGTTCCATCGCTTTGGCGCGCATTTCGATCATCTTTTTCTGCGCATCTTCTTCGTGCAGGAAAGGCACGGGAATCATGTAGCTCGATGCGGATTCATCAATACCCGTGAGCAGGGAGCGCGTTAGGATGCGGTAATCGTTTCGGCGACGTCCGATAAGATCGGCCAGGATCATACCATCCACCAATCCGTGCGGGTGGTTGGCCACAAACATAACCGGCCCGGTCGCAGGAATACGGTCAAGCTGGTCTTGCGGGGTCTGGATTTCAATCCCCATCGCCCGCATCGTGGCAGGCCAAAACGCTTGTCCCGTTGGCGTGCCCATTTTCTCGAACTTGCGCACGCGGCGGATAACCTTGATTTTGCCGGTCACCCATTCCATCGCCATGATGAACCAGCGCTTCGTATTACTGTCGAAGGTTTCGGAATACGTGAGGCTACGGCGATCATAAACGCGCGGCGCATCGGCGCCGTTGGTCGGACTGTCGGATCTTGTTGACGTGTCGGTCAAACGCTGCTTCCTAGATTTTCACAGGCCGGGACTGGTCAGTCCCCTTCCCCGAACTTGTCGGCCACCAAAGCATCCAGCGCATCCATCAGCTGGTCAGCCTGTGGGCCCGATGTTTCAACCTCAATAGAGGTTCCCTTGGAAGCTGCCAACATCAAAAGCCCCATGATGCTATCGCCGTCGGCTGACATGCCGTCTTTGGACACCTCGGCACGGGCATCAAATTTCTCACTCACTTCGACAAACTTAGCCGAAGCGCGGGCGTGCAGCCCTTTGATATTGGTAATGTCGAGGGTGCGTTTGGCCATGGTGTTCCTATGTGTCCAGCTCGACGATGTGGCTGTCGATGTATTTCCGGCCCGCTTCAAGGGCCGCACTCACCGCGTCCGGGACCGACTTGCGCCGCGATTTGGCGAGCTTAACGAGCATGGGAAGGTTTGCACCATACAGAATGCGGCGGTTTTCGGGGCTACAGGCCCGCAAGGACAGGTTTGAAGGCGATCCGCCGAACATGTCCGTCACGATCACAACTCCAGCGCCGGTATCTACCGCGTCAGCCGCGTCACAAATCTCGTTCTGCTTGGCAGCTCGATCATCATCGGGTGTGATCGTTATCGCAACAACGCCGGTTTGTTCGCCAACGACATGTTCGACCGCTGACAGATACTCTGCCGCCAGTCCGCCATGCGCCACAATCACAATCCCGATCAATTTTGCCACCTTACGATCCGCCAAGTGGGGCAGCGCCCCGCGCCACCCTGTCATGTTCCCGATGACGCTTAGACACTTGCCAACCTTGTTTCGCAAGGGCCAAGGCGACCTGTTCCGTAACGTAGACTGATCTGTGTTGCCCGCCTGTGCATCCAAATCCTACGGACAGATGGGCTTTGCCTTCCTCACGAAAGGCGGGCAGCAGGAGCTCCATCAGGTTCGTCACCTTTTCGATGAATTCAGCAAACCGTGGATCCGTCGCAATGTAATCACCAACTGCCGCGTCCTTACCGGTGAAGGCGCGCAGCGACGGTTCCCAATACGGATTTTTCAAGAAACGACAGTCGAACACCATATCGAGCCCCTTCGGCAAACCGCGTTTATACGAAAATGACTGGACACTTACCCCTAATAACGCACTCCCCTGGTGGCCGAACCAATCAGTCAAACGCGCTTTCAGTTCGTGGGGCGAAAGGTCGGACGTGTCGAGCAGGAATTCGGCGCGGTCACGCAGCGGGACCAGCACATCAGCCTCCCGCCTGATCCCTTGTATGGCTGGTTCATCAGGTGCGAGCGGGTGGCGGCGGCGCGTCTCGGAGTAGCGGCGCACAAGCGTGTCTTCATCCGCGTCCAAGAACAGCATCTGCGCCTCGACGTCAGCGCGCTGCTGCAATTGATCCAGCAAATCCAGCACGCCAGTGGTCGTGAAATCGCGGTTGCGCACATCCAGTCCGATGACCAGCGGGCGCCCCGGATCACCATCCGTCAAGCGCGGGACAAGTGACAGCGGCATATTATCGACCCCCTCGAATCCGAGATCTTCAAGCACGTTGATCGCGGTTGAACGTCCGGCTCCGGATGGGCCGGTAACGATAACGAGGGGGTACGGCGTGGGCAGTGGCGATGGCATCAGGTCCCTCTCAATCCGGTCACTCTGACCTGCCATACCGAACATAGTGCACGATTGCGTCAACAAAATGGGCGTTCTCGGGAGTGTGAAGAACGCAAATATCGTGGCCGAGCAAACGGATACTGCGCTGCGGCGGCACTCTATGGTGTTCGGGCTGCCCGAGATCGACGATCAGGCAAAGCGGGGCTGGTGCGGCGGGTGGTGCGTTCAAAATGCCCACCCCACGGGCTTCGATCAGGCCGGAAAGGGCTGGTGGGCAATGGGCAAGCACTGCGGCTGACGTCGCCTTCAGCCAAGTGATGTCATCTGCGAGAAGCGTCGCGCCGCGTGCGATCAATGCCAATGCAGTCGCGGATTTTCCAACACCGGACGGCCCCGCCAATGCCACGCCCTTACCGTCGATCACAACCGTGCTGGCATGGAGTTGCATTTGGCCGTCGGGCCCGTCTTTGGGCGCAACGGACAGCATTTAGACGGGCAGACCAACCACGAACCGCGCGCCGAGCGGTTCTGAGCCGATATCCGCATCCGTCGGGCGGATGTTCTCCGCCCAGATCACACCGCCGTGGGCCTCGACGATCTGTTTGGAAATCGCAAGGCCAAGGCCGGAGTTGTCCCCGAACTGCTGTTCCGGGCGTTCTGAATAGAACCGCTGAAA
>CBFHGD010000080.1:0-10169 GCA_965655275.1 Octadecabacter sp.
CCCATCTTGTTCTATTATGATGCTGCAATCACGCTGGCGTCGGCTTTGCTCGCGATCCTCATTGTCGGCGCCGCTTTACTGATTTTGCACTTTCGTGAAAGGACACCTGCCACAGTGTCTGCGGCCGGTGCCTTGGTAGGGTGCGGTATTCTCGGGATGCATTACGTCGGCATGGCCGGTCTTCAATTGTGTCGCGCTGTCTATACGCCGCTCGGGATTGGCCTTTCGGTTATCTCTGCGATCGGGCTATGCATTGCCGCGTTCTGGATCGCCTATGGCCAGCGTACCAACCGCAGCATCCTGCTGGGTACGCTATGCTTTGGCTTTGCGGTCTGTGCGGTGCATTTCATCGCCATCGCCGGAACGCGTTTCGTGGCCGTCCCGACCTTGAATGAATTCGGTCCGGTAATGAGCAACGAGACGCTCGCGCTCGGGGTGATCGTTTCTAGCTTCGTGATCTTTGGCGGGTTCCTTTGGATGGGCGTGACGTTCTTTGCCCCGCCTGCGTCGGGGGCTGCGCCAGTGATACAGGTCGCGGCTATCGACGCCGAACCGGCGGTTGATCCGGTCACCGCCAGCGCCGCATCCGTCGCCCTGCGTATTCCATGCGAGTTGAATGGCGTCACGCATCTGATTGACCCCGCGAGTGTCCTCTTTGTGCGGGCAGAGGGGCATTATACCAACGTCTATACCCATGATGGGCAGCATTTCTGTAGCTGGCCAATCACCGAAGCGGTCAAGCGGCTGAAGGTTGCCGGTTTTGTCAGGACCCATCGCAGTTACTTGGTGAACCCGACGCAGGTAGATCATTTTGAGCGGTTCAAGGACAATGGCGTTTGCCGCTTTGCGGGGCGTGACTTGCCCCCCGTTCCGGTCAGCCGCTCCAATCTCAAGTCCGTCCGCGACGCTTTAGGCCTCTAAGCTTTCGTCGTTCGTGCGCCCAAAGGCGCATTTCGTGAAAAACAATGTGCTTTTCGTTGAATATCGCGGGCTTCGGCATGCGGCTACGTACACGATCAACCTCCAAATCACATTTGAGGACCGGGAGGAGAATCAATGATACCAGCAGCATTTGAATACTACAGGCCGACAGACATGGCAGGCGTGATTGCCTTGCTTGAAGAGCATGGGGATGACGCGCGCGTGATCGCGGGCGGGCACAGTCTGATTCCCATGATGAAGTTGCGCATGGCCGAGGTGCCACATCTGATTGATTTGCAGGACATCGCAGGTCTCAGCGGGATTACTGTGGACGGCGGTACGATCCGCATCGGCGCGATGACGACGCAGCACGACATCATCACCTCCGCGCCGCTTGCCGACGCGGCTCCGATCATGAAAGAAGCTGCCCTGCAAATCGCCGATCCTCAGGTCCGCTACATGGGGACGGTGGGTGGCAACGTGGCTAACGGTGATCCGGGGAACGATATGCCCGGATTGATGCAGTGCCTGAATGCGCAGTTTCATTTGTTCGGCCCTGACGGAAACCGGGAAGTTGATGCGCGTGATTTCTACGAGGCGGCCTATATGACCGACCGTGAGGACGAAGAGGTTCTGACGGCAGTGACTTTTGCGGCCCCAACGGGCGGACATGCCTATGAGAAGCAGAAGCGTAAGATCGGTGACTATGCCACAGCTGCCGCCGCCGTGCAGATCACCAAGGCAGACGGCAAGGTCTCGGCGGCCTCGATCGCGATGACAAACCTCAGCGATACGCCAATCTGGTCCGCGGCTGCCGCAGATGCGTTGGTCGGGACCGGTTGTGACGATGTGGCGGTCAAGGCTGCAATCACCGCCATGCTTGGTGACATCGACCCAACAGAAGACAACCGCGGCCCGATCGCATTCAAACGCCACGCCGCTGGCATCGTCCTTGGCCGCGCCATCGCGCGCGCTTGGTCACGGGCATAGGGAGGAGCATACAATGTCAAACAAGATGCACGTCAAACTGAACGTGAATGGCGAGGATCATGAATTCCTCGCCGAACCGCGCGAGTTGCTGATCTATGCGCTGCGCGAGAAGCTGAATATCACGGGCCCACACGTTGGCTGCGAGACATCGCACTGCGGCGCCTGCACCGTGACGATGAACGGCAAGTCCGTGAAGTCCTGCACCGTCTTTGTGGCACAAGCCAACGGGGCAGAGGTCACGACAATCGAAGGGCTGGGCGGACCCGATGCACTGCACGTTCTGCAAGAGAACTTCAAAGAGCATCACGGTCTGCAATGCGGCTTTTGCACGCCGGGTATGATCACCCGCGCGGCCAAGCTGCTTGAGGAGAACCCAAATCCGACCGAAGAGGAGGTCCGTTTTGGTATCGCTGGCAACATCTGTCGCTGCACCGGCTACCAGAACATCGTTAAATCCATTCTATCAGCAGCGTCTGAACTGAATGCAGCCAAGGAGGCGGCACAATGAAGGACGAAATCACACGCGACGAACGGGTCGCCAACCTCAAAGGCATGGGATGCTCGCGCAAGCGGGTCGAAGATGCCCGTTTCACCCAAGGCAAAGGCAACTATGTCGATGACGTGAAACTGCCCGGTATGCTGCACGGCGATTTCGTGCGCTCGCCCTATGCACACGCCCGGATCAAATCCATCAACATTGACGCCGCGATGGCGCTACCCGGTGTCACGGCGGTTCTGACCGCCAAAGATCTTGAGCCGCTTGGCTTGCACTGGATGCCGACGCTGGCGGGTGACAAGCAGATGGTTCTCGCCGACGGCAAGGTCCTGTTTCAGGGCCAAGAGGTTGCTTTTGTCGTCGCCTCTGACCGCTATGTCGCCGCCGATGCGGTTGAGCTGGTCGAAGTGGAATACGAAGAGCTTGAGGTTATCGTTGACCCGTTCAAGTCGCTGGAATCCGATGTCGTGTTGCGTGAGGATCTGGTCGCCGAGGACGGTTCGATACCCGCTGGTGCCCACGGCCCGCGAAAGCACCCCAACCACATTTTCACATGGGAAGTGGGCGAAGAAGAGGCCACCAATCAGGTGATGGACAATGCCGAAGTCGTCGCCACAGAAGAGATGTATTATCATCGCACCCATCCATGCCCTCTCGAGACCTGCGGTTCCGTTGCATCGATGGACAAGGTCAACGGCAAGCTGACACTTTGGGGTACCTTCCAGGCGCCACATGTGGTGCGCACAGTGGCATCGCTGTTGTCGGGCATTGAAGAGCACAACATCCGAGTCATTTCGCCAGACATCGGCGGCGGATTCGGCAATAAGGTCGGTGTCTACCCCGGTTACGTTTGCTCGATCGTTGCGTCGATTGTCACCGGTGTCCCGGTGAAGTGGGTCGAGGACCGGATGGAAAACCTGATGTCGACCGCCTTTGCCCGTGACTATTGGATGAAGGGCAAGATCAGCGCGACCAAAGACGGTAAGATCACAGGCCTACATTGCCATGTAACCGCAGACCATGGCGCGTTTGACGCTTGCGCGGACCCGACCAAATTCCCAGCAGGCTTCATGAATATTTGCACCGGGTCTTATGATATCCCTGTCGCTTATCTGGGCGTTGACGGTGTTTATACCAACAAAGCCCCCGGCGGTGTGTCCTATCGCTGCTCGTTCCGTGTCACGGAAGCTGTGTATTTCATTGAGCGGATGATCGAGGTCCTTGCCATTGAGCTGGAAATGGACCCGGCTGAATTGCGGTCGATCAACTTCATCAAGAAGGATCAGTTCCCCTACACAGCCGCCCTTGGCTGGGAGTACGACTCGGGCGACTATCAGACAGCGTGGGACAAAGCGCTGGTGGCCGTCGATTACAAAGGCCTTCGCGCCGAGCAGGCCGAGCGTGTCGAAGCTTTCAAGCGCGGCGAAACCCGCAAGATTATGGGGATCGGCTTGACGTTCTTTACGGAGATTGTCGGCGCTGGCCCTGTCAAGAACTGCGACATCCTCGGAATGGGAATGTTTGACAGCTGCGAAATCCGTATTCACCCGACCGGATCGGCTGTGGCGCGGCTTGGGACCATCTCTCAGGGTCAGGGGCATGCCACGACCTTTGCGCAAATTCTTGCGACCGAGATTGGTTTGCCGGCTGACAGCATCACGATCGAGGAGGGCGATACGGACACGGCGCCCTATGGTCTGGGCACCTACGGGTCTCGATCAACGCCGGTCGCAGGTGCGGCGACGGCGATGGCTGGGCGCAAGATCCGCGCCAAGGCGCAGATGATCGCGGCTTACCTGCTTGAGGTCCACGACGACGACGTAGAATTTGACGTGGATCGGTTCGTCGTCAAAGGCGCGCCCGAGCGGTTCAAGACGATGAAAGACATCGCCTACGCTGCCTATAACCAAGCCATTCCGGGGCTTGAGCCCGGTCTGGAGGCTGTCAGCTACTACGATCCGCCCAACATGACCTACCCGTTCGGGGCCTATGTCTGCGTTATGGACATTGACGTCGACACCGGAGTGCCGGAAATCCGTCGTTTCTATGCGCTGGATGATTGCGGCACACGGATCAATCCGATGGTGATTGAGGGTCAAATCCATGGTGGTCTGACCGAAGCGCTCGCCGTCGCCTTGGGGCAAGAGATTGCCTATGACGATATGGGCAACGTCAAGACGGGGACATTGATGGACTTCTTCCTGCCCACCGCTTGGGAAGTGCCCAACTACGAGACCGACTTCACCGTCACCCCAAGTCCGCACCACCCGATTGGGGCGAAGGGCGTAGGGGAAAGCCCGCACGTGGGTGGCGTTCCGTGCTTTTCGAATGCGGTGCAGGATGCGTTCCGTCCGTTTGGCAACCGTCATACCAACATGCCCCATGACCATTGGCGCATTTGGCAGACCGCCAACAATCTGGGCATGCACGACTAGAGAATAGATGCGGGCCGCGACAGTTGCGGCCCGCATCGTCTGGGAGGACGCCAATGACTTGGAAAAAACTACAGTCGGCTATGGCCGCTCAGGGGTATATTGCTTCCGGCGATCTGGCGATGGCGCTGCATTTGTCGCTGTCGCTGGGGCGGCCGCTGCTGCTTGAAGGCGCGGCGGGTGTCGGCAAGACCGACGTGGCGCGTGTGCTGGCGGCGGTCGAAGACACCCAGCTGATCCGCCTGCAGTGCTATGAAGGTCTCGATGCTGCCCAAGCGATTTACGAATGGAACTACCAGCGCCAATTGCTGGCGATCCGCGCAGCATCAGAAGACGGAGAGACCGGCAAAAGCGTTGAGGCGCGCATTTTCTCTGATGACTTCCTGCTGGAACGGCCCTTGCTCAAGGCGATCCGCCAAGACAAGGCGCCTGTTCTGTTGATCGACGAGATTGACAGGGCTGATGAGGAATTTGAGGCTTACCTTCTAGAAATCCTTTCGGAATTCCAGATCACAGTTCCCGAAATGGGCACGATCACAGCTACAACACGTCCTATCGTTATCCTGACCGCCAACGGTACCCGCGACCTCAGCGATGCGCTGCGTCGCCGCTGCCTATATGCCCATGTGCCCTATCCCGATCACGAGACCGAATTGTCCATTCTGGTCAGCCGCTACCCCGACATTTCCGACAGGCTTTGTGCGCAGATCGTGGGCTTCGTACAGGCTCTGCGCAAACAGGAATTGGAAAAGAAACCGGGCATCGCCGAGATGCTCGATTTCTCTGCCGCCTTGATGGGGCTTGGTGTCGCCGATCTAACCGATGATCCGGCGACCTTGCAGGCGACCCTTACGACCCTGCTGAAAACGCAAATGGACCAGGATGCGATCCCAACAGAAATCGCGCAACGTCTTGCGGGAAAAGCCGCATGAGCCTTGTGACCAAATTCGCCGCCCGCGATCCCGGACCTTGCGCTCGTATGGCCGGGTTTGTGGCCCATCTGCGCGACAATGGCTTGCGCCTTGGCGTTGGTGAAACCGGCATTGCCCTGGACGCCTTGACCCAAATCGACGCGGCAAACCCACATGATGCGCGTCGCGCGCTAAAGTCCGTCTTTACGGGCTGCGCCGATGAGGCCGCACAGTTCGATGCCCTTTTCGACAGCTACTGGATGAACGGCGGACGAGTCAAAACTCGCGTGACACCTACATCCGAGGCCAGCCAAAGCGAAAACGTCCACTCTTCGCGTGAGGCAACGGGCGAGACCAGTGGCGGAGCCGGAGATCGCAGCGCCCCAGATGGCGGTGAGGGCGAGGCGGATAGCGACGGTGAAGGCAAACTGGTCGCCACGGATGTGACCAATCTGTCCAAGAAGGATCTGCGCGACGTGGTCCAGCCCGAGGATATCGCGGCCGCAGAAAAGATCGCTTCGCGTCTGGGCGCTGCTTTGCGGGATCGCAGGTCACGTCGTCGCATTGCCGCCCGCAAGGGGGATCAAATCCATTTTCGCAAGGTCATGCGGCAAAGTTTGGCGACGGGAGGCGAACCCTTTGCGCTGCCCAAACGACAAAGACCCGACCGCTCCCTGCGGCTCACTGCCATTTGTGACGTGTCGGGTTCGATGACGACCTATTCGCGAATATTCCTCGCCTTCTTGGCTGGTTTGATGCGGGCCGACCCGCGCGCGGATGCCTATCTTTTTCACACGCGTTTGGTGCGGATCACAGAGGCTTTGCGCGACAAAGATGCGCTGCGGGCGCTCGCCCGTTTGTCCCTGCTGGCGGACGGGTTTGCGGGGGGGTCGAAGATTAGTGAGTCTCTTGACACCTTTGCCGGCACCTATGGTCGTCGATTTGTCGACAATCGCACCGTCGTGATGATCCTATCTGATGGCTATGACACCGCATCGCCTGACGGGATTTCACAAGCGCTGATCCGCCTCAAGAAACGCGGCTGCAAAATTATCTGGCTAAACCCTCTCAAAGGGTGGGACGGCTATGAACCTACCGCGCGTGCCATGGCTGGTGCCCTGCCGCATCTTGACTTGTTCCGCGCGGCCAATACCCTGGAAGACCTTGCCGCACTTGAGCCGGAGCTAGCCCGGTTATGACCCCTAAACAAATCATGGAGCATGGATTGCAGGAGAGTGAGGACTGCTTCGCTATTGCAACAATTGTCCGCACGGCGGGCACGACTGCAGCCAAGCCCGGGGCCAAAGCGTTCTTGCGGGCAGATGGAACAATCCTTGAAGGATGGCTTGGCGGCGGATGCGTCAAGGGCGCGATCAAAGAGGCGACATTGCGCGCCTACGCCACCGGTCAGCCGCAATTCATCTCGGCGGCACCAGAGGAGCATTTGGCTGAAAAGGGTGTAAAGGCCGGCGACGACGTGGATGGTATCCGGTTTGCGCGCAACGGCTGCCCGTCCAAAGGCACTATCGACATATTCATCGAACCGTATCTGCCGGAACCTGATCTGCTGATTCTTGGCCAGTCTCCCGTCGCTGTTAAGCTGATTGAATTAGCTCCTCAATTTGGCTGGGCCGTCGCAGAGGCTGCAACCGACACGCCCTTGCCGCCCCGCGCGCCCGGTCGCACCCAGTATCTGGTGGTTGCAACTCAAGGCCAGGGCGACCTCGCCGCGCTCAAGACAGCATTGGCTGACATTGCGGAGTATGTCGCGTTTGTCGGTAGCGCAAAGAAGTTCGCGACCTTGTCGGGCAAGCTCTTGGAAGCAGGCGTCAGCGCGGCGCGGGTTGGATCCGTTCACGCCCCGGCTGGACTTCATATCGGTGCGGTGACCCCTGCTGAAATTGCTCTCTCGATCTTGGCCGAGCTGACACAAGTTAAGCGAGATATTTTGGCGAAGGCTGCCCAAAATGGATAGTGTCGGGGCGATCATACTGGCGGCGGGGATGTCGCGCCGGATGGGAGAGCGCAACAAGCTCCTGCTGCCCATTGGCGACATACCAATGATCCGCCATGTGGTTGAAACCTATCGCACGGTGATTGACGGCGACGTTTGCGTTGTCACAGGGTTTGAAGCGGCGCACATCGAAGCCGCACTTTCGGGGCTGCATGTCAGGTTTGTGCGCAACGATGACTTCGCTCACGGGCAACCCACGTCCGTGCGCGCGGGGCTTCTTGAGGCTCCAAAAGCAGATCACCTGCTGATTGGACTCGGCGATCAACCCCACCTGACAGCTGAAGACCTGCGCGGCTTGATCAAGGCGCATCTGACTGCGGACACCTCGAAAATTTCGATCCCGCATTTGGGAGAGAGACGGGGCAATCCGATCATCGTTCCAGCCCACCTGCGCAGTCAATTGCTGGCTGACAAAGCAAACCCCGGCTGTGGGAAATTCACCCGATCAAACCCGAGCCTGGCGCAGCACATCCCCCTATCTCAGTCCGGTTTCTACCACGACATCGACACACCCGCCGCATTTGCGGCCTTCCAAGAAACATACTCCGAAGAGCCCACACAATGAGACAGTTGCACAATTACCTTTGCGGTTTGCGTCGAAAGTGGGCCCTCACGCCGGAGCAAGCCACTACGCTCGCCTCCATCAAATTCCCCTGCTGTTAAGAAAAGGTACGACCATGGAACTCAAAGACGAAATCATCATCAACGCCCCATTAGACAGCGTTTATGCGGCCTTGAACGATCCCGAAATTCTTCAACAATGCATTCCGGGCTGCGAAGAGCTGATCCAGCATTCCGACACAGAGCTTGAGGCGAAAGTCGTTCTCAAGGTCGGGCCGGTCAAGGCGCGGTTCAACGGTGATGTGCAACTGGACAAGAGCGGTGCTCCTCATGCATTCTCGCTGACCGGCCAAGGCAATGGTGGCGCTGCCGGACACGCCAAAGGAGGTGCGGACGTCACGCTGGTGGCGCAGGGCAATACAACGATCCTGACCTATGACGCAAAGGCCCAGATCGGCGGCAAGCTCGCGCAATTGGGCAGCCGGCTTATCCAGAGCACAGCAAAGAAACTCGCCGCCAAGTTCTTTAAGAACTTTGCCGAAATCATGGACCCAGAGAAGGTTGCATAACCCTATCACCTATCAGGATCATGCGGTCGACGTTCTGGCACAGGTTGCGGCCTATGTCAGAACGGGCCAGCCGTTTGTGCTAATTACATCGGTGGACATCAAAGGTGGCAGTGCGCGCGATGTCGGGTCGCTGGCTGTCGTCTCTGATACCGGCCACATGACTGGCTATATGTCGAACGGGTGTATCGATCAGGATATTCTACTGCACGCGATGGAGTGTTTGGAAACGGGCAATGCCCGCCTTCTACGATATGGCGACGGATCTCCCTTTCTGGACCTCACGCTGCCCTGCGGTGGGTCGTTGTCTGTATGGATCGATCCGGCCCCCGACAAAGAGGCTTTGCTGGCGGCTTACACCACCTTGCTGGCGCGGCAACCCGCCCGGCTGACTTTCATTCTGCCGCAAGACGCAAACGCCGGGATCACGATCGAATACCAGCCCAAGGTCGCTCTGACCCTTGCCGGTCGGGGGGCCATTTTTCGAACCACGAGCAAGATTGCCGACGCGATCGGGTTTGACGTTTACGGCCTATCCCCTGATGCCGCCGATATTGAGGCTGTCGCGCCCTATTGCAACGCCCCCCCGGTCCATGTTCGGTCCAATAGCCATGTCGGCGCGTTGAGCCTGGACCCCACCAGCGGTTTTTTGACCCTGTTTCACGACCACGACTGGGAACCGGCCTTTATTGTCGCGGCGCTTGCAACACCTGCAGGGTTTGTCGGCGCACTCGGCAGTCAGCGCACCCAAGCAGCCCGACTTGCGCGTCTGGCTAAAATGGGCATCTCCAAGTCCGATCTTCAGCGCGTGCGGGGGCCAATCGGCCTTGTTCCGTCGCTGCGCAATGCAAATCTAATCGCGGTCTCGGCGCTGGCCGAAGTTGCACAAACATTTGCGTATCAGCAACAAACGCTCGTTGGCGCGCAACAGGTGGGTCAACGCCCCGCAAATGTTCCACTGATCACCTAACTTCGTGACGTATCTACATCCAACCGCACAGCAATAAACATGGGTCGGTTCGATGTGTCACTTTGTTGTAGTCGCAAGCTGGCCCATGTGCCCGGTGGAGGTCCGGTTTGAGCCCGGGTGCTGGCGTTCGGCATCGCAGCAAATGTCCGGTCTCGGCAAAACTGAAACGTTGGCTTCTCGTATTTCGGCCCTTGGCTGACCATGTCGCCCTTGGACTTTTCCCATGCGACGTCTTCAAGCGGCGCCTCCGGTAAATCTGGGTCAGACGTTAACAAATATCAATTTTTCCGACTTCGTTAGATGCGAAA
>CBFHGD010000081.1:0-9992 GCA_965655275.1 Octadecabacter sp.
ACTTGGCCTTGAAGCAAAATTCAGACGTCTGGCAAGGTGTGTTTTGCTGCGTTTGCAGCACTAATAAAGCGGCCATTAAACGAGAGTTCTTCAAGGTCGGTTTTGTCCCGCAAAGCCGACATCGCACCTTGGGTTTGATCGCCTTCTCTCACACCGCCCCCTCATCATCTTCATGAACACAATCCACGGTGACGTCGCGCGTGCGCTTGGCTATGTCGCTTGCACGCCGTCACCTGTGCGCAACCGCGTTACGGTCCGGTGAAAGTTGCACCTCGGAGAGCCTGACATGACCCGCACCGTTATCGAATCCAAAACCAAGACCGCCATCATCGGCTTTGACCAGCCGTTCTGCGTGATCGGTGAGCGTATTAACCCCACGGGGCGCAAGATTCTGAATGAAGAACTCGAGCGCGGTGACTTTTCGCGCGTCGAAGCGGATGCCATTGCGCAAACCATGGCGGGGGCCACGGTGCTCGACATCAACTCCGGCGCGGTGTTTTCCAACAAGATGGCCGAAGACCCGCGCTACGCGGACAATAATTTTGTCGAGCCGACGTTGATGCCCGAACTGATCCGCCGCGTGCAGGCGGTTGTTGACACGCCGCTGTGCATCGACAGCTCCGTGCCCGGTGCCTTGGAAAACGGGCTTGCCGCGGCCGAGGGGCGCCCGCTGCTGAATTCCGTGACGGGTGAGGAAGAGCGCCTTGAGTTGGTCCTGCCACTGGTCAAGAAATACAATGTTCCGGTCGTCGCAATTTCCAACGATGACACGGGGATTTCCGAAGACCCCGAAGTGCGCTTTGCCGTCGCCAAAAAGATCGTCGAGCGCGCCGCTGATTTCGGCATTCCGGCCCATGACATCGTCGTGGACCCGCTGGTCATGCCAATTGGTGCGATGGGCACGGCGGGTTTGCAGGTGTTCACATTGGTGCGTCGTTTGCGTGAAGAACTCGGCGTGAACACAACCTGCGGCGCATCCAACATTTCGTTCGGTCTGCCCAATCGCCACGGCATCAACAACGCTTTCCTGCCCATGGCAATGACCGCGGGCATGACCAGCGCCATCATGAACCCCGTGGCATTGCCTGTCGGCCCGCTCAAAATCGCCGAAAAGAAGGCGCAGATCGAGGCGGCAGGGATCATCCTGCCCGATGACATCGACGACGAAACCTTTGTGACGTTGTTCGGCATGGGGTCCACCAAACCGCGCGCCGGTAAGGAAATGGAAGCCATCCGCGCCGCCAACTTCCTCACCAACAACGACGAGGGCGGGGCCGCCTGGATCACCATGAACCGCGAAGCTCCGAAAGCCGGCCAAGAAGGCCGCGGACGGGCAGGGCGCACAGGCGGGCGGCGACGCGCGAGCTAAGTGGCAAAAGTCCAGTTGAACCGCGCGCTCGTAGGTCAATTGGACTTGAAGTGGCTTCGCGGCATAGGGCCGCTAAGCGGACTCCGCGGACATTGGATTTTCTGATTTCGCTGGCGCAGCATCTCTTTGCATGCGCGGCACCTTTTTTCGCCTCATCTCAGCCAACGTCACCGAAGCAGCCGTTCAGGACTGTCAAAAGTCACCAAACAGGAACCGCTCTTTCGCTGCACGATTGACCAATACGAAAGAAGCAGGACAGACGGGCGAGCATCTCGCCGCAATAATCAAGAGGCCATCCTACTCAAATTGCATTCTCAGCACATGTATCAAGGCTCGTCCACATCCAGGACGAAGGACGACGGTTCAATGCTATTCTCGATCAAAGACATGATTTCGGATCGTGGCGAGCCATCACTCGGGTCGAACAGCCCGGTTCTTTTTAGCGCTTGACGAACATTGATATCGCGCCCGAGGTATTCCAATGCGACTTTCGACGCGCCAGGTTTGCGCCCGCGACGTGTCGGTCCACCGGTTTGAATGCCAAGCAAAAGTCCGATCCGGTTGCGGTGGCTTGGATAAAACGTTGCCTGCGTGATCGTGTTCACTTCGATCGACTCATATTCAAGGACGTACAGGCGGTCAGCAAGATAGAACAAGACACCTTCATACTTGTTCAAACCGCTTGAGCGGCCTGTGTGGGGGTCGCGCAGGATCTCGATGTTCTTCCAGAAATACTTGTTGTCCTCACTGTAAATGAGCGCGAGTGAACGAATGACTTTTCCTTTGTTTCCGAAGGAGTAGAAGTATCTGAAATAGTAGCCCAGGTATTTTTCCAGGTCCTGGCTGTGCTGATACAACCTGTCGAGATGACGCAGCGGCTTGCTCAGCGCTTCCTGCTGGAGGGGCTTGCGTTTGAGAGCAACTATTTGCTCGAATTGCTGTGGCTCCATCAACAGTTCGGCCTGGGACACGCCGAAAAAATCGCAGATCTTGCGCATGTTGCGGCGCGATGGATGGGATCTACCAGCAAGATATTTATTGAATTGCTGTCGGTTAATGTCGAGCCTGCGGCATACTTCGGCGATGGAGGGGTGATAGCTGCAAAGCAGAACCAAGTTATGGCGAAGTTCATCAGACATGAAGCATTGTTAGAGTGAAGCGCTTTTTGCGTCAATTGGCGAATGGTCGCGAAATTGCCGTCCTTCATGATGCGCGTAGACTTTTCGACGACCTTGGCACCGCGGGGGTGCAGGACGATCGGAAGGCAAAAAGATGAAGCAGGTTCGCGCCTATCCCCACGCCGTGAGGGAAATCCACCACATCGAGATCCCGATGCCGGATGGCTGCAAGCTGGCCGCGCGCACATGGATGCCGGAGGGCGCAGAAGAGACGCCGGTTCCCGCGATACTCGAATATCTGCCCTATCGAAAAAACGACTTTACCACCGCACGCGATGCCTCGATGCAGCCCTATCTGGCCGGGCACGGCTACGCGGTGATCCGGCTTGACCTGCGTGGCGCGGGCGATTCCGAGGGGTTGATGGTGGATGAGTATCTGCCACAGGAATTGCAGGACGGTTGCGACGCGATTGCCTGGATCGCGGAGCAGCCCTGGTGCGACGGCAAGGTGGGCATGATCGGCATTTCCTGGGGCGGCTTCAACGGGTTGCAGATCGCCGCGTTGCAGCCGCCCGCTCTGAAGGCGGTGGTGACATTGTGCTCCACCGATGACCGTTATGCTGACGATATTCATTACATGGGCGGTTGCCTGCTGGGTGAGCAGCTCAGCTGGGCCTCGATCATGTTTGGGCGTAATACGCTGCCGCCGGATCCGGCTAATGTGGGCGACAAATGGCGCGACATGTGGCTGGAACGGCTGGAAAGCAGCGGGCTGTGGCTGAAAAACTGGCTGGAGCATCAGCGGCGTGATGACTTCTGGCGACATGGTTCCATCTGCGAGGATTGGTCGAGGGTGCAGGTTCCGGTCTATGCAGTCTCGGGGTGGGCGGATGGCTACCCGCGCAGCGTGTTTCGACTGATGGAGCATTTGCCGGGACCAAAAAAGGGGCTCGTGGGACCGTGGGCGCATCGGTATCCGCATATGGGCGAACCGGGCCCGGCGATCGGCTTTCTACAGGACGAATTGCGCTGGTGGGATCATTGGCTCAAGGGGCATGACACCGGCATCATGGAAGAGCCGATGCTGCGGCTCTACATGCAAGACAGCGCTGCGCCCAAGGGGCACTACGAGGCCCGTCCCGGCCGCTGGATCGCCGAACCAAGCTGGCCCTCGCCGCAGGTCTCGCGCACATTGTATCACCTGACGCCGGACGGCGGGTTGCACCCTGAGCGCCCCTCCGAAGATGGTGTTCTTCACCACCACAGCCCCGCGGATGTCGGCATGTCCTCGGGCAAATGGTGCGGCTACGGAACGCCGGGGGATGCGCCGGTGGACCAGCGCCGAGAGGATGCGGGCAGCCTGTGTTTCGACATCGGCATTCCCGAGGACGGCCTGACATTTGCGGGGGACGCCAACCTGCACCTGCGCCTGAGCGTCGATCGGCCTGTGGCGCAGGTGGCCGCGCGCCTTGTGGATGTGCATCCCGATGGCCGCGGCACACGCCTGTCCTTTGGTGTGTTCAATTTGAACCACCAGCAAGGCCATGACAGCCCCGAGTTGCTCGTACCGGGCAAGATCTATGACGTGACCATCCCGATGAAACACGTCGCCCAATCCCTGCCGAGCGGGCATCGCCTGCGCCTGGCAGTGTCGACCAGCTATTTTCCGATGATCTGGCCCACGCCCGAACCGGTCACGTTGAGCGTGTATACGCAAGGCAGTGGGCTTAAGCTGCCATTGCGCGCCACTTCGGACCTGGATGAGACCCTCGCCGATTTCGACGTGCCGGTGGCCGGACCGCCGCCCGCGACCGAACAGATTGCCGCGCCTGAAACCTATTTCCGCATCGTCGAAGACGCGGCGAACGGGGATATGCAGATGCAAATCGCCGATGGCGGCGGGATTACGCGCCTGCTGGCCAACGATATCACCCTGCACAAGCAGGGATACGAGACTTATGGCGTGAACCTCGACGACGTCACCACGGCGTGGGGACGCACCGAATGGCACTACGGGCTGAGCCGTGAAGATTGGTCGGTGCGGTCTGAAACCCGGACGCAGCTAAGCGCTGACGCTACGGATTTCATCATCACCGCCGAGCTGCGCGCCTGGGAAGGCGAAGACCTAGTGACCGAGAAACATTGGGAAGAGCGCATTCCGCGCGACCATATGTGAGCAAGAAGACGCGAATTCTGCATCATATAGCGAAGCTAAGCGAAATTGACCGGGTCTACCCAAATGCCATGATCCGGTCAGGCATTGTCTAGGGAGGACAAGAACATGAAACAGATAGGAACAACCCGCCGGGGCTTTCTCGGCACAACCGCTGCATTGGGCGCATTGGGGCTTGTCCCGGCCTGGACCACGGCGGCTTTTGCACAGACCGGCGGCACGTTGCGTCTTCGAATCGACGGCGACAACGATGTGCTCGATCCGGGCTTCATGACCGGCGGCACGGAGATCGAGGCGCAAAAGCAGTGCCTGCCGTTCCTTGCGCAATACGCGCGTGACGGCGAAACATTCACCTGGGAGCCGACCTATTTCGTCACCAAGCTCGAACAGCGCGACGACACCCATATCGACTTCGAACTGACCGAAGGGCTCACATGGTCGAACGGCTACGGGCCGGTCATGGCCTCGGACGTCAAATTTTCCTATGAGCGGATGAAGGACAGTGACTGGTCCGGCTACTTCGATGCGCTGGAGCGTGTCGATGTGACCGGGGACCGGACAGGCACCATCGTTCTCAGCAAGCCCTTCGCGCCTTTCATCATGATCACACTCTGCCATGGCCCCGGCGCGGTGCTGAGCGAGAAGGCCATGGCCGATGCGGGCGGCAAGTTCACCACTCAGTTTCCCGCCGTCTGCGGCCCCTACACCTACGAAGCGACGCCGGGCCAGCGCGGGGTGTTCAGTGCCAATCCCGACTGGACCGGGCCAAGACCGGCCTTCGACCGGGTCGAATGCAACGTCATCACCGAGGTCAAGGCCGCCGAGCTGGCCTTCGAGGCCGGGGAGTTGGACTGCACCGAGGTCGGCGCCGACACACTGGCGCGTTATACCAAGGACATGCCAGAAGACACCGCGATCGCGGTGGCGGGCGAGCTGCAATACATGTGGATGGGGATGAACACCGAGCATCCCAAACTGCAGGATATCCGCGTACGGCAGGCAATTCAGCACGCGGTGGATGTCGACACCATCCTGCAAGGCGCCTATTCGGGCACAACGGCCAAGTCCCACGGCATCATCTGCCCCGGCCTGACCGGTCAACGCGACAGCGCGGGCTACAGTTATGATCCAGTCAAAGCGCGCGCGTTGCTGGACGAGGCTGGCGCGTCTGGCCTTGAAGTGACCTTGCGGACGCTGAACAACCAGGAACGGATGTTGGCCGCTCAGATCATCCAGGCTAACCTGATGCAAGTCGGGATCACCGTGAATGTGCTGCCGCTCGACAGCGGACCCTTCTGGGAAATGGGCCAGGAAAGCAAGGGCGACACCTGGAAGGATCTCGAGCTCTGGCTTATGCGGTTCGGCACTACGCCCGATCCCTATGAAGCGACACAGTGGTTCACCTCGGACCAGGTCGGCGTCTGGAACTGGGAGCGCTGGACGGACGAGGAATATGACCGCCTGTATGAAGATGGCATCAATGAGACTGATCAACAGAAACGCCACGACATTTATGTGCGCATGCAGGAAATCATGGAAAACACGGGCGCCTATGTCTGGATCAACCATGAGCCCGAGGCGTTTGTGCATCGCACGGACGTCGTCGTGAACGCCGCCCCCTCCGGCGAATTGGACTATCGCAGGTTCGATCAGGCCTGATCGCTCGCAAACCGCCCTGACCCGCGTCAATCTGCGCGGGTCAGCATCCCGAAATTCGGTCGAGAGGAGGTCGTCCGTGCTTTATTACCTGACCAAACGTCTGGGACTGTCCGCTGTGGTAGTCGGCCTCGTCGTGCTGGTGCTCTTCTCGTTATTATACTTCATCCCGGGCGATCCGGCGACCATTGCCCTTGGCCCGCGTGCTACGGAAGAAGCTATCGCGCGTTATGCCGAGAAGATGCATCTTGACGAACCTGTTTGGCGGCAGTTCCTAATCTATTTTGGCAATGCCTTGACCGGGGATCTCGGGCTCGATGTGTTTTCCGACCGGCCTGTGACCGCCATCATAATGGAACGGATCGGTTTTACCCTCGCGCTGGTCGGAGCTGGGATGGGCTGGGCCATGTTGCTTGGCATCCCTCTGGGCTGCCTCGCGGCGGTCAAATCCAACAGCTGGATCGATCACATCACTGGCGTGTTGTCTGTAGGAACCATTGCGATTCCGTCGTTTCTCGTGTCGATTTGGGCCCTGCTGATTTTTGCGGTGCATCTGCGCTGGCTTCCGGCCATCGGGGCAGGCGAGCCTGGCAACATCGGCGACCAACTCAGCCATCTGATCCTTCCGGCCTTTGCCATCGGATTAAGCTGGGTGGGCTATCTCGCGCGGATGGTGCGCGCCTCAATGCTTGAGGTGATGGGCGAGAATTATATCCGGTCCGCCCAAGCTTTCGGCCTTCAGCCACGTCGCGTGATCTTTGGCTACGCGTTGCGGGTGGCTATCCTTCCCACCATTACGTTGATTGGCATGGGGTTCGGGGGAATGATTTCTTCGACTGTCTTTGCCGAAATCATCTTTGCCCGTCCCGGTATCGGTAAGCTGATCTTTGATGCCGTGATGGCGCGCAACTTTCCGATAGTGCAGGGCGCAGTTCTGGTGGCCACCGGCCTCTATATCTTCGTAGTCCTGTTTTCTGACATCCTAATAGCTTGGTTTGATCCCCGTGTCCGAGAATCCCTCTGAATCCGAAACCGGTATCCCAGCGGTCGATGCATCGGGACTTCCCGATCATCTGACTGAAGCCGATATCCGTGAATCTGCAGCCCGCGAGCGCCGCGAAAAGCTGCGCATGTTCCTGACAAACTGGCAGGGACTGAGCGGGCTGATCCTTGTCATCCTGTTTTTCGCAAGCGCATTGTTCGCGCCTTGGTTGGCGCCCTATGACCCAAATGTATTGGATGTGCCGGTGCGCCTGTCCAGCCCATCCCTGGAACATTTGGCGGGAACCGACCAGTTGGGACGCGATACGCTTTCGCGCATATTGTATGGTGGGCGCGTAGCGCTGAAAATAGCCGCCATCGGCGTATCTGTTTCGTTGGTTGTCGGCTTGATCCTCGGCATGATTGCAGGCTTCGGGCCACGCTGGCTGGACAACTTGCTGCTCCTGGCTTTCGACACCGTACGGTCCTTTCCGACCATTGTGCTGGCGCTGGCTACCGTGGCACTGACCGGCCCGAGCCTTGGGGTGGTGTTGGCGATCGTAATCATCACGTCGATCCCCCAATATGCCCGGGTGGCGCGGACCGCGACGCTGACGCTGAAGAACACCGATTTCATCCTTGCAGAACGCGCCCTCGGCGCGAGCATGCCAAGAACCTTGCTGCACCACGTGATGCCCAACGTGATTGGGCCTTTATTGATCTTGGCTGCAATGGAGGTGCCGGTGGTGGTTACCGTCGAAGCAGGGCTCAGCTTTCTGGGCCTCGGCGTGACGCCGCCTACGGCAAGCTGGGGTACGATTCTGAACGAGGGCTATCTGGTAATCCGCGATGCGCCGTGGATGGTCGTCGCCGGGGGGATACCGCTGATCCTGACTACACTTGGCTTCACCTTCCTTGGCGAGGCATTGCGCGACATTTTCGATCCACGCATGGGAAAAGGACGCTGATATGCCCAAGGACGTAATTGAGACGCCCGAGACGCTGCTGGATATCCGCAATCTATCTGTCGACTTCCGGACCTCGCGTGGGCGGGTCAAGGCGCTGCGCGGCATATCCTTTCCAATTCGCAAAAAACGGATCGTGGGTATTGTCGGCGAAAGCGGATCTGGCAAATCGACCGTGCTTTGGGCGTTACTGGGTCTTTTGGCCAAGAATGCCGAGGTAACGAGTGGCGAAGTCCGCTTCGGTGACCGTGACTTGCTGCACGCGAGCGAGGCGCAGTTGCGGGCCATACGCGGCCAAGAGATATCGGTCGTCTTCCAGGACCCTATGACCAGCCAGATCCCCGTGCTGACCTATGGGCGGCAAATGCGTGACATCCTTTACCGGCGTACCGACATCTCTGCTGCCGAGAAACGCCGTCTGGCCGTCGATATGTTGGCCAAGGTCGGTATCCCTGATCCCGACAAGCGAATCGACCAATATCCTCACCATTTTTCGGGTGGCATGCGCCAGCGTGCAGGTATCGCCATGGCACTGCTCACAGGACCAAAGCTGTTGTTGGCAGATGAGCCGACAACAGCGCTTGATGTGACGATGGAAGCGCAGATCATCCACCTGTTACAGGATCTGCAAAAGGAACTGGACGCGACGGTCGTGGTGGTTTCGCACAACCTCGGGCTCATTGCCGAGCTTTGCGATGATGTGGTTGTCATGTATGCGGGCGAGGTGATCGAGGCAGGCGAAGTTCGTGAAATTTTTCACAACGCACAGCACCCTTATACCCGCGCCCTTCTAGAATGTGATCCAGCCCGGATCGAAGATGTGTCGCTCAAATTGCCGGTGATCCCTGGTGACATACCTGACCTGACCAAGACGCTCTCAGGGTGCATCTATGCGCCGCGCTGCCAGCGGGCGCTGCCGATCTGCCGGGAAAAGCTACCGTCGGACGTCGCCCGTGGCGAGATGAGTCTCGCGCGCTGTCACCTTCTTGACGGACCGCACCATGATCCGAGCTGGCCACCGCCGCTGGACGTGATGACCGTGGGACAAGGCGAGGCTGGCGCCAGCAAGCCCGCTCGAGCGAAACGCGATGAGCGCCTGCTCGAGGTCTCGGACCTGAACGTGCAGTTCGAAATCGTTGGTCCTTTGCGGGCGCGCTTGAAAGGCATCACCCAGCGTCACGTGGACGCCGTTCTGGATGTCAGCCTGTCGGTTGCTCCCGGTGAAACCGTCGGACTGGTCGGCGAAAGTGGTTCCGGCAAGACAACACTTGGGCGCTGTGTGCTCAACCTCGTGAAGGCGCAGGGGGGCAGCGTTCTATTCGAGGGCCAGGAAATAACAAACATGCCTGAAGGCAGATTCAAGCCGCTGCGCCGTGACATGGCGATGATGTTCCAGGATCCGGTCGGGTCGCTTTCCCCCCGAAAATCCGTTCGCGCCCTGATCACTGAGCCATTCCAGATTCATGGCATTGCCGGGGTTGATCTGGACGCCGAAGCCGAGCGACTGGCCGAAATGGTGCGGTTGCCCAAACCGTTCCTGTCGCGGTATCCACATGAGCTTTCGGGAGGACAGGCCCGGCGTGTCGGCGTCGCCCGCGCGTTAGCCCTCAATCCCAAGCTGATCATCGCGGATGAACCTACCGCTGGACTTGACGTTTCAGTCCAAGGCGAGATCCTAAACTTGATGGCAGATTTGCAAGCAGAACACGGGCTGGGGTACTTGATCATTA
>CBFHGD010000082.1:0-9646 GCA_965655275.1 Octadecabacter sp.
CAGGCTCAACCCCTTCGGGACGGGCAGGCAATGGAAGGCCGGGGTGCAGACCTCCTGCGCATACCCGCCACCGGGTAGCAGTGCGCAAACGGCGTCGCCAACTGCCCAATCGGTGACGCCTGCACCAATGGCGCTCACCTCACCCGCAGCCTCCAGGCCGGGCAAATCCCTGGCACCCGCTGGCGGGTTATAAAGCCCCGCACGTTGCAGCGCGTCGGGGCGGTTCACACCAGCGTAGGCGATTTTGATGCGGACTTCGCCATGGCGTGGCTCGGGCAGTGGCCGATCTGTTAACGTCAGAACGTCGGGGCCGCCTGCCCGGGTAATTTCGACCGCCTTCATTTCGAGGCGTCCCAATGGCCGGGAAGGTCGTCCGGCGCTGCGCCGGGGGCTTTGACGCGCGAAGTGAACCGCTCGAACGCGGTCGCAAAGGGTTTGAGGACGGGGTTCTTGTTCACTGCTGCCTTGAATTGTTCGAACTGCATGACGTTTTCAATGCGCCGGTCGATGAAATCGGTGGTCGCCTGCCCGTCAAGGCTGTCATCGCCCAACCAATATAGCACAACCGAAGCATAGACCGCCGACAGCGTAGCGC
Source organism: Octadecabacter sp. (assembly GCA_965655275.1). GTDB lineage: Bacteria > Pseudomonadota > Alphaproteobacteria > Rhodobacterales > Rhodobacteraceae > Octadecabacter. The sequence goes on from CBFHGD010000082.1 coordinate 596, forward strand.
GTTTGGTATACCAGTTGATGTCGTCAGACGTGTCGCCCAGCGCGGTCCAGATCGCGTCGGCTGTGCCCCAGATCAGCTTGGACCCTTCCGGCGCCATATGCGGCAGCGCAAACAACACGGTGCCACGGCGCACGGCCTCTTTATCATTCACCGCATCAAGGCGCAGTTGAACGGCGTGTGCGACCTTATCGCGAAATCGCATGCCGGTCAGGTCGGCAGACTTGAGCGCGGCCACCATCGCCGCGTCGCCCTGCGTGTGGAACAATACCGCCAGGTCCGTGGCCCCGCGCGGACATGTCGCGCGTGCATCCTCCAGTTGCACGCCGCAATCTTGCACCGCCGCCTTGAACGCGCCCTCTGACCAACCGTCAAACGCCACGTAAGGCAGAATCGCATCCAGCAATTTGAGCGCGCGCGGGTCAGCTACATCAGGCATTTCAGGCTCCTATTCAGGCGTTGGGCCCATACTAGACAAGTTAGGGCCGGCTTGCTATACGGCCAGCTCCTGCAACTTATTGCAAATCCAAATTAGAGAGGTGGTGAAAACCACATGCAGGTTAGTGTTCGTGACAACAACGTCGATCAGGCGCTTCGTGCCCTGAAGAAAAAGCTCCAGCGTGAGGGCGTTTTTCGTGAAATGAAGCTTAAGCAAGCTTTTGAAAAACCGTCCGAGAAAAAAGCGCGCGAGAAGGCCGAGGCCATCCGCCGTCAGCGTAAGCTGGCGCGCAAGAAGCTTCAGCGCGAGGGTATGCTGTAAGCATTTCGTCGACACGTTTTGAATAAAAGAACCCCTGCACCGATTGGTGCGGGGGTTTTTTGTTGCGGCGCGGCGGCATACTCCTGATTAATTTGTTGGATGAATTTGGCAAAAAATGTCGTTTTCCCTTGTTCGTGTCGTTTTCGGGCTATTTGATGGACATTCGATGATGGGCGCGATGAACGCGCTCAAAGCGGCCTTGCGCGAGAATGCAGGCGGTTTCTAATGTCCCTACCGAGCGAATGTGAGATATATGATTTTTCCCGACACCGTCCATCCCGCCGCAAAAACCTACGCCACCGAAGTCGCCGCAGGCCAATTGTCCCGCCGTGAATTTATGTCCCGTGCAACGTCACTTGGCCTGACCAGTGCTGCAGCCTACGGGCTTTTAGGGCTGACGCAGCCTGTCAATGCAGCAGGGCACGCACAGACCGGTGGGACACTTCGCATCGAATCTACGGTGCGGGCGCTGACCGATCCGCGCACCTATGACTGGCCGCAACTGTCGAATTTCACGCGTGGCTATTTTGAATATCTGGTGGAATATCAGATCGACGGCAGCTTCAAGCCGATGCTGCTCGCCAATTGGGAAGTAAACGAAGACGCGACCGAGTATGTGTTGAGCGTGCGCCCCGATGTGACGTGGAACAACGGTGACCCCTTCACCGCCGCTGACGTTGCATTCAACATCGAACGCTGGTGCGACACCGCTGTTGAAGGCAATTCAATGGCGTCGCGCATGGCGTCTTTGGTGGACAGCGACACGGGTGTGGCGCGCGAAGGCGCGATCACGGTGATGGACAATATGACCGTGCGTCTGACGCTGGGCGCCCCTGACATTACGCTGATCGCTGGCTTTTCCGACTATCCCGCCGCCATTGTGCACCAAAGTTTCAACGGCGACCCGTTGGACAACCCCATCGGCACAGGCCCATACCTGCCCGGCGAATACGAAGTCGGCGTGCGGGCCGTTCTTGTCAAGAACGAAGACCATACTTGGTGGGGCGAAGGGGCCTATCTGGACCGGGTCGAATACGTGGATTTCGGCACCGAGCAGTCCAGCATCATGGCTGGTGTGATGTCGGACGAAGTCGATATGGTCTATGAGACCATCGGTGAATTTATCGGTATTCTGGATGATGTCGGCTGGGCAAAGTCCGAGGCCGTCACAGCCAACACAGTCGTGATCCGCCCCAACCAAGCGGCAGAAGTGGACGGCATGACGCCTTACGCGGACGTGCGCGTGCGCCGCGCGCTGGCCATGGCTGTCGACAACAACGTGCTGTTGGAGCTTGGTTTTTCCAGCAACGGCGTGGTGGCTGAAAACCATCAGGTTGCGCCAATCCACCCCGAATACGCCGAACTTCCCCCGCCCGTTTATGACCCCGAAGGCGCGTTGGCGTTGATGCAAGAAGCAGGCATGGCAGATTTTGAGCATGACCTGATTTCAATCGACGATACATGGCGCAAGAACACCAGCGACGCGGCAGCAGCGATGATGCGCGACGCGGGGATCAACGTGAACCGGACGATCATTCCAGGCGCAACATTCTGGAATGACTGGACAAAATATCCGCTTTCCACCACCGACTGGGCCCAGCGCCCGCTGGGTGTACAGGTGTTGGCGTTGGCCTATCGTACGGGTGAGCCGTGGAACGAAACTGCCTTTTCAAACGCCGAGTTCGACACGCTTTTGGCGGACGCCCTGTCGATTGCCGACGCTGACCAGCGTCGCGTAGTCATGGCGAAACTGCAAAAGATCATGCAGGATGAAGGCGTGATTATCCAACCCTACTGGCGTTCGATTTATCGCCACCACAAGCAAAACGTTATCGGCGCAGAAATGCACCCGACATTCGAGATCAACGTGACCAAATTGGGTTTTGCTGCGTAACGTTTCCCTAAAACACCCGCCCCCTGCGTATCGCGTGGGGGGCGGATTTGCCGTTAAGTGCGCTCCCTAAACCGGCAACGCCGTGGTTTGGCGCACCGTGCGCAGCGCGAACGAGCTTTGCATGCCTTGCACCCCCGGTAGGCTCGCCAGATACCGGCGGTGGATGCGGGCGAAATCTTCAGCGTCCTCGGCCACCACTTTGAGCAGATAATCCGCCTGCCCCGCCATCAAATGGCACTCCAGAACGTCGGGAATACGGGCTACGGATTTCTCAAAAGCATCCAGCACATCGTCGGCCTGCGCGCGCAGGGTAATCTCGACGAACACGGTAGTTTTGCGGTTCACTTTGCGCGGGTTCACCAAAGCCACGTAGTCCGAAATGAAACCGTCTTTTTCCAACCTCTGGACACGGCGATGACATGCGGAAGGCGACAGGTTCACCTTTTCGGACAGTTCCGCATTGGACAGCCGCCCTTCGCGCTGGAGGGCCGACAAAAGCCGGCGGTCTGTGTCATCAATATCTGTCACGCAAAATCCTCCCGATATTTCACCAAATTAGCGATACTGTTGCAGTAAATACCTGCACCGCACCAAATAACGCCACCTTTTTCCACCAAATCCGCGTGATTGTTACTATCAGGAGAAGGAGCCCCACTATGCACATCGGTTGCCCGAAAGAAATCAAACCTCAAGAATTTCGCGTCGGATTGACGCCAAACGCCGCCCGTGAAGCCGTGGCGCATGGCCACACCGTCACGATGGAAACCAACGCCGGAACCGGCGCGGGCTTTACCGACGCAGACTACACCAGCGCAGGTGCTGCGATTGTCGGGACGGCGGCGGAGGTATTTGCCGCCGCGGACATGATCGTAAAGGTTAAGGAACCCCAGCCCGTCGAGCGTAAGATGCTACGCAAAGGGCAGCTGTTGTTTACTTATTTGCACCTTGCGCCCGATCCCGAACAAACCAATGAACTGCTGGCGTCAGGATGCACGGCAATCGCGTATGAAACCGTAACGGACCGTGCGGGCGGCTTGCCGTTGCTCGCCCCGATGTCCGAGGTTGCAGGGCGGCTGGCGCCGCAATCGGGTGCGTGGGCTTTGCAAAAGGCCAACGGTGGCAGCGGTGTTCTGCTGGGCGGCGTGCCCGGCGTGCGGCCCGCGAACGTCGCCATAATTGGCGGCGGCGTCGTGGGCACGGCAGCTGCGCGGGTGGCTGTAGGCATGGGCGCGAACGTGACTGTTCTGGACCGATCCATCGCGCGGCTGTCCTACCTCGATGACGTGTTCATGGGCCGCCTGACAACACAGTATTCCGACAAGGGCGCCGTCGAAGAATTATTGTCGCACATGGACATGGTCGTCGGCGCGGTGTTGATCCCAGGCGCAGCTGCACCCAAGCTCGTCAGCCGGGAACAGTTGGGCATCATGAAACCCGGTTCGGTCCTGGTGGACGTCGCCATCGACCAAGGCGGGTGCTTTGAAACATCCAAAGCAACGACGCACCAAGACCCGATCTATGACGTGGATGGCATCATGCACTACTGCGTTGCCAACATGCCCGGTGCTGTGGCGCGCACGTCGACGATTGCCTTGGGCAATGCGACGATGCCGTTCATGCTGGCCCTTGCAAACAAGGGGTGGCGCAAGGCGTGTGAGGACGATGAACACCTGTTGAACGGGTTGAACGTCCACGCCGGACAGTTGACGTATTATGCGGTGGGCAAGGCGCTCGGGATTGACGTGTTATCACCGCAACTGGCGCTCAAGGCATAAACGAAAAAGGCCCGCCAACGCTGGCGGGCCCTCCTGCATGCGAGAAGAACGCTTACTTTTTCAATGCGGCCAGAATGTCGGCCAGAAGTTCTTCTTGTGTCGGGCCGGCTGGCTCCGCAGGGGCTTCTTCTTCGACTTTCTTCATCTTGTTCACGGAACGCACAAGCATGAACACCACGAACGCGATGATCAGGAAGTTGATGATCGCCATGATGAACCGGCCATAGGCGAAGACGGCTGCACCGGCTTCTTCTGCTTCGGTAATCGAGGCGTACTCGCCGTCACCCAACAGAACGAACATGCCACCAAAGTCCGTGCCACCCATGAACAGGCTGATGACAGGGTTGATCAAATCAGCAACAAGGCTGCCCACGATCGCGGTGAACGCGGCCCCGATAATGATACCAACGGCCATGTCCATGACGTTGCCTTTGGCGATGAAGTCTTTGAATTCTTTAATCATTTTACTGTTCCCAGATGAGTTACGACACCGCGATCTACGTCGCCTGTGCTTAGGCGGACACAATTAACCCATTTTTTGCACATTCCCAAAGGGTTAAATTCGGCTCTAACTGGGCTAGATTATCAAAATAGCACAAAAAAGGAGCCCAAAGTGGCTGATCTCAACAACTTTCCAATTACCCGTCGCTGGCCCCCCACGCGCCCCGACGTTATCCAGCTTTATTCCTTTCCAACACCCAATGGCGTCAAAGCCTCTATCGTGCTGGAAGAATTGGGGCTGGCCTATGAACCTCACCTTGTGACGCTGGCCGATGCGGACGTGAAATCACCGGAATTCCTGAGCCTGAATCCCAACAACAAAATTCCCGCAATTATTGACCCAAACGGCACCGATGGCCCGGTCGAGTTGTGGGAAAGCGGCGCGATCCTGATTTATCTGGCCGAGAAGACGGGCAAATTGATGGGCCGAAATGCGGCGGAAAAGGCGGATGTCATCAAATGGCTGATGTTCCAGATGGGGGGCGTTGGGCCGATGTTCGGGCAGCTGGGGTTCTTTTACAAATTCGCCGGCGCCGCAATGGAAGACCCCACCGCGCGCGACCGCTATATTGGTGAGGCCAAGCGTCTGTTGGCCGTGGTGGAACAACAACTCGACGGGCAGGACTGGATCGCGGGGGAGTTTTCGATTGCCGATATCGCGCTTGCTCCTTGGTTGAATGCGCTGGAGTTCTACGGCGCGAAGGAGGTCACCGGCTACACCGAATTGACCCATGTTCCGGCCTACGTGGAACGATTTTTTGCGCGACCTGCGGCTGCCAAGGGGCGCAACATTCCGGCGCGAGAAGGTTAACAAGGTCGTTAAGAAAACATGCGCCGCCCCGCTGAGAGGTTACTCAGCGGAGGCGGCGCATTTGATGCACAAACAGCGCCTAGGACGGCAGTTCGCCAGTCAGCACGTAGCGTAGGATCTCTACCACCTCGGCGGGTTCGCGAGCCATGGCGAGGGCGGCGGCATCGACCTCTTTAAGGGCATGATCGTGATCGGGCTGTTGCAGCACGATCAGCGATTTCCCCAAGGCCGCTGCATAACCCGCATCAAACGCGGCATTCCATTGGCGGTATTTCTCGCCAAAACGCACCACGACCACGTCAGCATCCGCGATGCCTTTGCGGGTTCGGATCGCGTTGACCATCGCGCCCTTGTGGTCATGCCAATACTTGTTGGGTTCCGCGCCCAGGATGTTGACCCCGCAATCGTCAGATGCCGCATGGTCCGTGACGGGGCTGTCAAACACGATATCGAGGCCCTTGGCCCCATCGATAATCTGTTCACGCCAGTCGGTGTGGATTTCGCCGGATAGATACACTCTGAGCATCGCGCCCTCCTTTTTGGATCGGGGGCATTTTAACGGATTACACACGACGCGCCACGACATAGCGTGAAATCGCAGGGAAATTTCCGGATTCAACGATGTCGAAGCCCGCGTCGGTGATCGCGTTTTCCAATTGGGCCTGCGTCAGGAACCGCACGGGCGGGGCCTTGCCCAACATCTGCATCACGGGGATCGCGGCGCGGATCGGAAAGCGCTTCCAGCCAAAGGACTTGTCCGCAAGGCACGGCGTCTTGGAGATAAAATAGCCACCGACGGGCAACATGCGGTGCACGTCAGCAAAAATCGTTTCGGCGGTTTGAACCAGATGAAACAAATTGTAGCCAAGAACGACGTCGAAGGGGTCTTGTATTTTGGCCGCCGCCTCTGCGGTGGCGACGCGAAATTCGATGTTATCGATCGCGTCGGCCTTTGCCTTGGTGCGGGCGATGTCGATCATCCCTTGGGAAATGTCCGTGCCGACCATTTCGCGCACATGCGGGGCAAGGAGCAGCGCAGTTGATCCGGTGCCGCAGCCCAGTTCAAGCACCCGGTCACTAGCAGCCAGATAGGACTTGGTCCGACCGAGGGTGTATTCATAGGCGGCCATGTCACCGATCGGGTCTTTGGCATATTTGGGCGCAATCTTGTCCCAGAATTTCGCAGCATCTAACATTGGTGTCTCCTTTGAGAGCACTCTACATCCGCATAGGTCGCAGCGGAATTGACGAAATATGGAAGATACCTATACGTTTGTGTATGGATATTGACCCCGACAAGCTGGACTGGAACCATCTGCGCGCATTTCTGGCGACGGCTGACATGCAATCCCTATCCGGAGCGGCGCGCCGTTTGGGGTTGACCCAGCCCACGCTGAGCCGGCAGGTGGCCGCGCTTGAAAACAGCTTGTCGTTGCTGTTGTTCGAGCGGGTTGGCCGCGGGTTGCAGATTACGGAAGCGGGGCGCGAATTACTGAACCATGTGCGCGATATGGGTGCCGCTGCGTCGCGCGCGGGCATCGCGGCGAGCGGGCAGCGGTCCGATCTGACGGGCTGGGTGCGCGTGACCGCCAGTGACATCATGTCGGCCCAATTGATGCCCGCAGTGATCGCCGATTTGCACAAGGTCGCACCGCTGTTGAAGGTCGAGGTGGTGGCAACCAATGACATCAGTGATCTGATGCGCCGAGAGGCCGACATCGCAATCCGGCATATGCGCCCCCAAGAACCGGACCTTGTGGCGCGCCTCGTGAGCGAGCCCGTTGGATACTTCTATGCCGCCAAGTCGCTGCTTGATCGCGTAGGGCGCCCGACCACGCCCGCCGAAATGGTTGCGATGGACTGGGTCGCCTACGGCAACGTCGACCAGATGATCGACTATATGACAGGCATGGGGTTGGATCTGGGCGCGGATAACTTCCGCGTGTCCTCCGCCGATGGCCTCGTGGCTTGGGAGATGGGCAAAGCAGGGCTTGGAATCTGCCCGATGGAAGGCACGGCAGGCGACGCCGAACCGCTGATGGAACGGGTGATGGCAGAGACGTTTAGCGTTGGTTACCCTGTCTGGCTGGTGGCCCACCGCGAAATCCACACCAGCCCGAAGATCAGGCTGGTGTTTGATATTCTGGCCAGCGCGCTTGAGGCGCGCGCAAAGCAGGCCTAGCCGCGCAGCGTGCCACCTGTCGCCTTGGCGACTTTCTCGACAATCTTGGCGCTGACGGCTTCGATGTCTGCGTCCTTGAGCGTGGTGTCGATCGGTTGAAGCCGGACCGTCAACGCAATCGACTTTTTGCCCTCACCCAGCGCGCCGCCGATGAATTCGTCAAATATCCGCACATCCTCAATGAGCGCCTTGTCCGCCCCCGCTGCGGCGTTGGACAAGGTCAATGCATCTACGTCGGTGTCCACGACGAAGGCAAAGTCACGCTCGACCGCTTGCAAGTCAGGCAATGTGGCAGCGCCGCGATTGGCCGATGTGTTCTTTGGCATCGGGATTTCTTCGGGGTAAAGCACGAAGCCGACGACAGGGCCTTTGACGTCGAGCGCGCTGAGGATTTTGGGGTGGATTTCACCGAAGACGCCAAGAACCTTCTTGGGGCCAAGGCAGATCATCCCGTGGCGACCAGGGTGCCACGCATCCCCTGCCCCGCGCAGGATCTGGACTTTTGTTGGCGCGCCCATGGCGGACAGGATCGCCTCGGCGTCAGCCTTGGCGTCAAAGATGTCAACGTCGCGCGACGCGCCGTGCACGTCCTTGGGGCCTGTCTTGCCGACGAGGATGCCCGTGACCAGCGGTTGCTGTTCGCCCGGCTCACCACCGTGGAACGCATCTCCTGCCTCAAACAGGGCAAAGTTGGACATGCCCCGCGCCTGATTGCGGGCAGCGGCCTGCAACAGACCGGGCAAGAGCGCAGGGCGCATATGCGACATTTCCGAAGAAATCGGGTTGGCCAGCATCGTCGCATCCGTGCCGCCACCGAACAGGTCTGCCGAGGCTTTGTCGATGAAGCTGTAGGTGACGCATTCGTTGTATCCCAAGCTGGCCGTGGTGCGCCGCGCCATGGCGAGGCGTTTTTGCATCGGGGTCAGAACAGGTGCGGGCACGCCTGCGCGCACGCGGGGCATGGGCACCCCTTGCAGTTTGGTCAGTGACGCGATGCGCGCGACTTCTTCGACGAGGTCTGCCGTGCCTTGCACGTCCGGGCGCCACGTTGGAACGTGGGCCATGTCGCCGTCCATCACGAAGCCTAATGCGCTCAGGGTCGCACGCTGGGTGTCGGCGGGGATGTCCATC
>CBFHGD010000083.1:0-9582 GCA_965655275.1 Octadecabacter sp.
ATCGTGTGGTCCGCGGACGGGGCGTGCGAATTGCATAACACCCGCGTGTTCGAGGTGCTGGAGTTGAGCCGCGATGATTTATCTATCGGCACCGATCGCGACGCATTCTTGATGGCCTCCCACGCACGGGGGGAGTTTTCGGATGAGGTACTGGACGAAAACCGCCGCCGGTTCGAGGCGCAACTGCCGTTCCAGTTTGATCGTGTTCTGCCATCGGGGCGTGTGGTTGCAACCTATGCGCGGCCCACACGGGAAGGCGGTTATGTGGTGACGTCTACGGATGTAAGTGAGGCACGCAATGCGGCCGCCGAGCTTGCGGGCGCTAAACAGGCCGCAGAGGCGGCTGAGGCCAAGGCCCGCGAGGTCTTGCAGGAGGAGCGCGCACGTCGCGCGGAGGCGCGCACGCTATCGGATCTGGATGAATGGTTGCAGTCGTGCAAATCGCTGGATGAGCTGTTCATGATTGTGGCCAAGTTCATGGGCAGTTTGATCCCTGACAGTCTGGGGGAGCTGTATCTCTATTCAAATTCGCGCGATGTGCTGGATGCGGCCTGTGAATGGGGGCAGGAGGGCGGGATGCAGGACCACATTGTTGCCGATGCCTGTTGGTCGTTGCGGCGCGGGCGCGCCTACGAACACAACCCTGATGCGCTGTGTTTTCCGTGCGATCATCTGTCTGAAAACATGGGTGAAACACCCGCCGATTACATCTGCATTCCGGTCATTGCCCATGGCGACACGGTCGGCCTGTTGCACATCCACTTTTCCCCCAAAATGCCCCGCACGGACGTCAAGGCAATGGGGCGTTTTGCGATCCGCTGCGCGGAACACATCTCAATGGCCATTGCAAACGTGAAACTGCGCGATGAATTGCATGACCAGTCGATCCATGACCCGCTGACGGGGCTTTATAACCGCCGCTATTTCATGGATACGATGCGCCGGTCTTTGGCGGGCACGGATCGCAATGGCGAAGGGTTCGGCCTGATCTCGTTTGATGCGGACAAGTTCAAGATGTTTAACGACAATCATGGCCATGAGGCGGGCGACAGCGTTTTGCGTTCACTTGCGGAACGTATGCTTTCAGCACTGCCGACGGCGAGCGTTTGCGCCCGTGTCGGGGGGGAGGAGTTTGCGGTGCTGTTGCCAAAATCTGACCTTACTGGCGCGTTGGAGCACGCCGAGACCTTGCGCGCAGCAGTTGCCGCGATGGAGGTCGGGACCGCCTATGGCATTCTGCCCCGCGTCACCATCTCGGCCGGAGTGACGAGTTATACAGGCGACGGCACGCCGCCCAGCGTGTTGATGAAGCGCGCGGATGATGCGCTTTACCGGGCAAAAGAAGCAGGGCGAAATCGTGTGGAGGCAGATGATTGCCCCAAATAAATCATCTGTGACATAGTTGCATAGCAGGATTGCCCTAGGGTCACTGGCCTCATCGCAAAAAGTAGTTTAATGCTAAACTATATTTGGATGAGGAGGACCCGAGCGTGGCTCAAAATTTTGATATAATCGTGATTGGCGCCGGACCGGGCGGCTATGTGGCTGCTATTCGGGGCGCGCAATTGGGCCTGAAGGTCTGCGTGGTAGAACGCGAGAACCTTGGCGGCATTTGCCTGAACTGGGGCTGCATCCCGACAAAGGCGATGCTGCGCTCTGCCGAGGTTTATCATTTGATGCACCGCGCCAAGGATTTCGGTCTGTCGGTTGAAGGCGTGAATTACGATCTGCCCGCTGTCGTGAAACGCTCACGCGGGGTTGCCGGGCAATTGTCGGGCGGCATTGGCCACCTCCTCAAGAAAAACAAATGCACCGTCGTCATGGGCGACGCCAAGATCGTCGGCAAGGGCAAGGTCACCGTCAAGACCGACAAAGGCACCGAAGACCTTACCGCGAAGAACATCATCGTGGCGACCGGCGCACGCGCGCGCGAATTGCCCGGCCTTGAGGCGGATGGTGATCTGGTCTGGACCTACAGGGCCGCGTTGCAGCCGCCCCGCATGCCGAAGAAATTGCTGGTCATCGGGTCCGGCGCGATCGGTATCGAATTTGCAAGCTTCTATAACACGTTGGGCGCAGATACGACGGTGGTCGAAGTTATGGACCGCGTGCTCCCCGTCGAAGACGCAGAGATTTCGGCCTTCGCGAAGAAGCAGTTTGTGAAGCAAGGGATGAAGATCATGGAAAAGGCCATGGTCAAGCAGCTTGATCGCGGCAAAGGAAAGGTAACGGCGCACATCGAAACCGGCGGCAAAGTCGAGAAAATGGAATTTGACACGGTGATTTCGGCGGTCGGGATCGTCGGTAACACCGAAGGGTTGGGCCTTGAGGAGCTGGGCGTCAAGATTGATCGCACCCATGTTGTCACGGATGAGTATTGCCGCACCGGAGTGGAAGGCGTTTACGCCATCGGTGATATCGCTGGCGCGCCGTGGTTGGCGCACAAAGCCTCCCATGAGGGTGTGATGGTCGCCGATCTGATCGCGGGCAAATCCGCCCATCCGGTCAAGCCTGAAACCATCGCTGGCTGCACCTATTGCCATCCGCAGGTTGCATCCGTCGGCTACACTGAAGCCAAGGCCAAAGAGCTGGGCTACAAAATCAAAGTCGGGCGTTTTCCTTTCATCGGGAACGGCAAGGCGATTGCACTGGGCGAGCCGGAGGGACTGGTGAAGACCATCTTTGACGAGAAAACCGGCGAGCTGCTGGGCGCACATATGGTAGGTGCAGAAGTCACAGAGCTGATTCAAGGCTATGTGATCGGCCGCAAGTTGGAAACAACCGAAGAAGATCTGATGGAAACCGTATTCCCACACCCGACGTTGTCGGAAATGATGCACGAAAGCGTGTTGGATGCCTATGGTCGCGCGATCCATATGTGATCTGCGCGGATCCTGAATTTAGAGTTCCTGAATTTAGATACGGGGCGTCCAGTCGGGCGCCCCTTTTTCGTATCTTGCCCCCGGTCGCGCGCGCGCGTAGCCACGGGCCATGATGGATGAGCGCACACACTGGCCGCTGATTGCGCTGCTTTGGACAACGGGGCTTTTGGCCGCCGCGCAGTTTGCCAAACTGACCCTGACACTAAAGGATCTTGGTGAGGTTTATCCAACCGCGCCTGTGCCTTTGGCGGTGTCGGGCGTTGCCGTCGTCGGGATCTTGGGCGGCGCGGTTGCGGGGTATATCGTGGCGCGGATCGGCGCGCGCCAATCCGTGCTTCTGGCGGTCGCCGCGTCCGCTGTTTTGTCGTTCATTCAAGGGCTCGAGATGCCTTTCGCCGCTTTTATGGCCACGCGGCTGGCCGAAGGGTTCGGCCATTTGCTGTTGGTCGTGGCCCTGCCAACGATGATGGTGGTTTTGGCAAAATCCACCGACAAAAGCGTCGTTATGGGAATTTGGGGCACGTTTTTTGGTGTTGGATACGCGCTGTTGGCCCTGCTGGTGCCCACGGTCGAGGCGTGGGGCGGCGTTCGCGCTGTTTACGCGGGACACGGCGTGCTGCTCGCCGCGCTGTTGCCCATCCTTTGGATGACCTTGCCACGGGTGATGCGGCAGGGCGCGCCCATCCCGAACCTGGTTGACCTGCACCGCGCAATCTACAGCACCCCGCGCCGGTTTGCGCCGGGCATGGGGCATGGCATTTACACGGCGATCTTCATTGCACTGGTCGCATATTTGCCCGCCGCATTGGGCGCTGTCTGGCTTACGGCGGTTTTGCCATTGGCAAACCTGACAGGCACTTTCGTGTCTGGATTTGTTGCGCGCCACATTGCGGCGTCCAGACTGTCGGTTGGCGGGTTCTCTGTTGCGGCGGTTTTGTTCGCGCTTATGGCGCTAACGGGGTCGATCGCGATGGCACTGTGCGCGATGTTCGCGACAGGGCTGACGGCGGGCGCGAACTTTGCTGCGGTGCCGGAGTTGAATGACGATCCGGTGGAACAAGCCCGCGCAAACGGCGCGATGGCACAGCTTGGCAACATTGGCACGTTCAGCGGCACGCCGGTTTACGCGTTGGTCGCAGGGAGCCTTTGGGGTTTGGCGGGGGTCAGCATTGTGATCTGCATCGCAGGGGTGGTGTTTGCGGGCTGGGCTTACGCGGCGGCCCGACGAAGTTAAATTCGTTAAATTCTTCCTTATGTTCACTTAATGTTCCATATAGGGTCTGGTCACCACGTGTGGAGCGGCTATGTCGTGGTGTGAAATATGTGGGGGCTATAATGGCTGAGCTGAAGAACATAGAAGTGCGCGGTGCGCGTGAACACAACCTCAAGAATATTGATGTCGATATCCCCCGCGACCAACTTGTTGTTATCACGGGTCTTTCAGGGTCGGGGAAGTCGTCGCTCGCGTTTGATACGATCTATGCAGAAGGGCAGCGGCGCTATGTGGAATCGCTGTCGGCCTATGCGCGTCAGTTCCTTGATATGATGGGCAAGCCGGATGTGGACCATATTTCCGGCCTCAGCCCTGCGATTTCGATTGAGCAGAAAACCACCAGCAAGAACCCGCGCTCGACCGTCGGGACGGTAACAGAAATTTACGACTATTTGCGTTTGCTGTTTGCCCGCGTCGGCACGCCGTATTCGCCAACAACCGGACTTCCGATCGAGGCGCAACAGGTGCAGGACATGGTTGATCGGGTTATGGCCATGGAGGAGGGGACCCGCGGGTTTCTGCTGGCCCCCATCGTGCGCGATCGCAAAGGCGAATATCGCAAGGAGTTTCTGGAGCTGCGCAAACAGGGGTTCCAGCGTGTGAAGGTCGATGGCGAATTTTATGAATTGGACACGCCGCCAACGCTCGACAAGAAGTTTCGCCATGACATCGACGTGGTTGTCGACCGGATCGTGGTGCGTGACGGCTTGGAAACACGGCTGGCCGACAGTTTCCGCACAGCGCTGGATCTGGCAGACGGGATTACAATTCTTGAAACGGCCCCCAAAGAGGGCGAGCCGGAGCGGTTTACGTTTTCAGAGAACTTTTCGTGCCCCGTGTCCGGTTTCACGATCCCCGAGATCGAACCGCGGCTGTTTTCGTTCAACGCGCCGTTCGGGGCCTGTCCGGCTTGTGACGGCCTTGGGGTCGAGCTGTTTTTTGATGAACAGCTTGTGGTGCCCGATCAGACGCTAAAGATTTATGACGGGGCATTGGCACCGTGGCGCAAAGGCAAGAGCCCTTATTTCCTTCAGACGATCGAGGCGATTGCCAAGCATTACGGGTTTGACAAGAACGCCCGTTGGAAAGATCTGGACAAGTCGGTGCAGGAGGTGTTCTTGCGCGGGTCCGGCGAGGAAGAAATCAAGTTTCGCTATGACGAAGGCGGGCGGGTCTACACCGTGTCGCGCGCGTTTGAGGGCGTTATCCCGAATATGGAACGTCGCTACCGCGAGACGGACAGCAACTGGATCCGCGAAGAATTCGAGCGCTATCAGAACAATCGTTCCTGCGGGACCTGCGGTGGATATCGCCTGCGCGAGGAGGCTTTGGCTGTCAAAATTGGTGGATTGCATGTGGGCCAGGTGGTGCAGATGTCGATCAATGAGGCGTATGAATGGTGCAAATCGGTGCCTGCGGCGCTGAGCAAGCAGAAAAACGAAATCGCCGTCGCGATCCTCAAGGAAATCCGCGAACGGCTGGGGTTCTTGAACAACGTGGGCCTTGAATACCTGACGTTATCGCGCAACTCTGGCACCTTGTCGGGCGGCGAGAGCCAGCGGATCCGACTGGCCAGCCAGATCGGGTCGGGCTTGCAGGGCGTCTTGTATGTGCTGGACGAGCCATCAATTGGCCTGCACCAGCGCGACAATGACCGTCTGTTGACGACGCTGAAAAACCTGCGTGATCAAGGCAATACGGTGATCGTGGTGGAGCACGACGAAGAAGCCGTGCGCGAGGCGGATTACGTATTCGACATTGGCCCGGGCGCAGGTGTGCACGGCGGCGAAGTGGTTGCCAAAGGCACGCCGGCAGAGATTATTGCCAATCCCGCAAGCATAACCGGGGATTATCTGGCAGGGCGACGTTCAATCCCGATCCCCAAGGTGCGGCGCAAGGGGAACAAGAAAAAGGTTACCGTCAAGAAAGCGACGGGCAATAATTTGCAAGGCATCACGGTGGATTTCCCATTGGCCAAGTTCGTTTGCGTCACGGGCGTTTCGGGCGGCGGCAAGTCAACTTTGACGATCGAGACGTTGTTCAAGACTGCGTCGATGGCATTGAACGGCGCGCGCCAGACGCCCGCGCCCTGCGAAACCATCAAGGGGCTTGAGCACCTCGACAAGGTGATCGATATTGACCAACGTCCCATCGGGCGCACGCCGCGGTCCAACCCTGCGACGTATACGGGGGCGTTCACCCCGATCCGCGATTGGTTCGCCGGCCTGCCGGAGGCGAAGGCACGCGGATACAAGCCCGGCCGGTTCAGTTTCAACGTGAAAGGCGGGCGCTGCGAGGCCTGTCAGGGTGACGGTGTCATCAAGATCGAGATGCACTTCCTGCCGGACGTTTACGTGGAATGCGAGACCTGTAAGGGCAAGCGCTACAACCGCGAGACGCTGGAAATCAGGTTCAAGGGCAAATCAATTGCCGATGTTCTGGATATGACGGTCGAGGAGGCGCAGGGGTTCTTCAAGGCGGTGCCGAGCATTCGCGACAAGATGGACGCGCTGATGCGGGTGGGCCTTGGCTACATCAAGGTCGGGCAGCAGGCGACGACATTGTCGGGCGGTGAGGCGCAGCGTGTGAAGCTGTCCAAGGAGTTGGCGAAACGCTCCACAGGTCGCACATTGTATATTCTGGACGAGCCAACCACCGGTTTGCACTTCGAGGATGTTCGAAAACTGCTAGAGGTGCTGCACGAGCTGGTGGAAGGCGGCAACACCGTCATCGTCATCGAGCATAATCTGGACGTGGTCAAAACCGCCGATCACGTGATCGATATCGGGCCGGAAGGGGGCGACAAAGGTGGCATTGTCGTGGCCGTCGGGACACCGGAGCAAATCGCCGGGGTCGAGGCATCGCACACGGGGCGCTACCTCAAACCGATGTTGACGGACAGATCGGTCGCGGCTGAATAATCAACCGCGATCCTGATCGGCGAGGTGGGGGAGCATGGCCGAGAAATCCATGCCGCCCATGCCGTGCAGTTCGACGAAATCCGCATAAAGCTGCGTGGCGCGTTCGCCCATGGGCGTGGCCGCGTTGACGGCTTGTGCTGCCTGTTGGCTGAGGCGCAGGTCCTTGAGCATCAGGGCGGCGGCGAAACCGGGGGTATAGGCGTTGTCGGCAGGCGAGGTCGGGCCGACACCGGGTGCGGGGCAATAGGCGTTCATCGACCAGCTGTATCCCGACGACGTGCTGACGACATCGAACATGGACTGGCGATCAAGACCGAGCTTGTCAGCGAGCGCGAAGGCCTCGCAGGTGGCGATCATGGTCGCGCCGAGGATCATGTTATTGCAGATTTTCGCCGCCTGACCCGCGCCACTATCGCCACAATGCACGGCCTTCTGGCCCATGATGTCAAACAGCGGCTCCACGGTGGCAAAGGCGGGCGTAAGCCCCCCCGCCATAAAGGTCAGCGTGCCGTTCGTGGCCCCGCCAATTCCGCCGGACACCGGGGCGTCGATGGCGGATAACTCATGTTTTTCAGCAGATTGCGCGGTATCGCGGGCGGATTGAACGTCCACGGTTGAACAATCCAGATGCACGGCACCTTTGGCCATGGCGGGGTGAATATCATCGGCCACGCCGCGCAGGATATCGCCGTTGGGCAGCATGGTGATGACGACCGCTGCATCGGCCACGGCCGCTTGCGACGTCGGGGCGCAGGGCACACCGTCCGGCGTGACTTCGGGGTCGAATCCCGTCACATCATGGCCCGCCGCGATCAGGCAACGTGCCATGGGCGCCCCCATATTTCCAAGGCCGATAAACGCGATCTTCATGTGCTGTCTCCTGTCAGATCAAGTGGGGGTTTGGGCGGGTAATTCATGCGCACGATATCCCCCCCGCTGACGTCTTCCCAGCTGGCGTGGCGCCATTTCGGGGTGCGGTCGCGGTCAATAATTGCGGCGCGGATGCCTTCGATGAAGTCGCCGTGTTCCATCGCGCGTGAGGTGAACCGGAATTCGTAATTGAGGGCCGCCTCGATGGTGTCGACCGTTCGAACCTTGTGGATGATGCCGACGGTGCAAGAAATCGAAAGGGGGGAGTGGCGCGCCATGAGTTTTTGGGCATGGGCGACCGCCTCTGGCGGATCGGACGGAATTGCGCGGTAGATGTCACCCAATGTGATCCCGCCGAACACCGCGTCGATGTCCTCCTGCCAACGGGCAAGGCGGGCAAGCGGAGGCGTTTGCGCGGCGGCGTCGATTGCGGCCCAATCCCCTGTTTTGGAAAGGTTTTCGATCAGCTTCGGCCAATTCTCCTGCGCAATGTAATAGTCTGCAAAGCCCGCATAAATCGCGTCTGCGGCGTCCATCCTGTCAGCGGTGAGGCCAAGATATTCCCCCACGCGTCCCGGCGCACGCGCAAGGATCAGCGAGCCACCGACATCCGGCACGAGGCCGATGGACACTTCGGGCATGGCAATCTGGCTGGTCTCGCAGACAATGCGGTGCGATCCGTGACAGCCGACGCCAACACCGCCACCCATCGTGAACCCGTGCAGGAAGGTGACGACAGGTTTGGGGAAATGGAACAGCTTGGCGTTCATGCGGTATTCGTCGCGCCAGAACCGGTCGCCATAGCTGAAATCGCCGGCGCGCCCGGTGTCATACATTTCCTGAATGTCGCCACCGGCGCAAAACGCTTTGTCGCCCGCACCATCAATGATCAAAAGCGTAACGTCGGGGTCGTCCGCCCAAGCGTCTAGTGCGGATTCAATGGCCAAACACATGTCCCACGTCAGGGCATTCAGCGCGTCCGGACGGGTGAGGGTGATACGGCCGGCAACGCCGTCTTTGCGGATGTGAATATCGCTCATGTCGTGAGGTGACGGGCTGTGATGAGGCGCATGATTTCGTTTGTTCCTTCGAGAATTTGGTGCACCCGCAAATCGCGGACGATTTTTTCGATGCCATAGTCAGAGAGGTAGCCGTAGCCGCCATGCAGTTGCAGACATTGGTCCGCGACGCGGGATCCGACCTCGGTGCACAGGGTCTTGGCCATGGCGCAAAAGGCGGTCGCGTCATGGGCCTGTGTGTCGAGCTTCCACGCCGCCTGTCGCAGGAATGTGCGGGCCGATTGCATCTCGATCTCCATATCGGCGAGGCGGAATTGCAGGGCCTGGAACTGATCCAGAGATTTGCCGAAAGCCTGGCGTTCGGCCATATATTGCACCGTTTTATCAAGGGCGGATTGCGCCGCACCGAGGGAACACGCGGCGATGTTCAATCGCCCGCCATCCAGACCTTTCATTGCATATGTGAAACCTTGGCCGAGTTCGCCCAGCAGATTGGCCCCCGAAATGTTGCAATTGTCCAACTGCACTGCGCGGGTTGGTTGGGACCGCCAGCCCATTTTGTCTTCTAGCCCGCCAAAGGACAGCCCGTCGGTTCCGTCTTCGACCACGAAGGCCGA
>CBFHGD010000084.1:0-9284 GCA_965655275.1 Octadecabacter sp.
CGGTATTCGCGCATGGCGTCGAGGTTGGGCAGGATCAGGCCGGCGGCTTCCCATTCGCTGAAGGCAAGCTGCGTGGGGCCGATTTCGATGCGGTCGTTGTCGTTGGGCGTGCCATCGCCGAGGGTTGCGCCTTTTGCGGGGTCGATTTTGCGGGTGTCGCGATAATGGGTGTTCATGGCCGTTCTCCGCTGGGTATGATCAGCGTGGCGGGGCAATTCGCCCCTGTCACGCCAGAAAACGACATGAAAGGTGGACGTATTTGACCCAATTTGAGCCGCCCGTTTTGCAGGGTGTGATGCCCGACGGACAACTGGATGTGGCGGCGGCGCGGTTGCCGTCCATGCGTCCTGTTGACGGGCCGTGGTTGTTTTGTGACGGGGTTTATGGTGCGCAGATGCGCCTGCGTCGTGCGGCCCTGCGCCAGCGGCGGGGCGATGTTCTGGCGCAATTGCCCGGTGGTTTGCACGCGGCGCGCGGGTTTCTGGAGGAGGCGTTGGCTGTGCTGCCAGCGGGGTTTTCACGACGCGAGGACACAGTGACCTGCCCGGACGGGGAGAAGGTTACGTTGGATTGGGATGCGCCGTTGTTGAGTGTCGGACAAATACTGCAGCAAGACGTCTGCATATTGGAGCGGCAGACAGACGAACACGTGATGACCGGCGCGGTGTTGTGTTTTCCGGCGAGCTGGAGCTTGGCGCAGAAGATCGGCAAGCCCTTGATTGGCATACATAACCCTGTCGCAGACTACACCGCAGATATTGCCAAGCGGGTGCAGCGGCTGTTTGACGGCGTGCGTTACGGGGCCCCGATGTGGCGGGCCAATGCGTTGCGATATGATGATCCGGTGTTGTTCCAGCCGCGCTGTGAGGATGACCCTCGGCCCGTGGGCAAGCCGGATGCGCCCTATATGCGCAGCGAGCGTCAGACGATACTTGCGCTGCCACAGCCGGGGGCTGTGGCCTTCGTGATCCACACAACGGTCGTGCGGGTCAGATCACATCAGGATGACTAGGGTGAGTGCCGCCAAAAGGCCAAGGCTCGTCCATTTGCGCAATTTGGTGTCAAAGGCCCAACGCAGCGGGTCGATCACCATTTCAGGGATCGAGCGCACAGGCGCACCGTTTTGATGCCGATTTGATGATCCGGCGGCACTGGTCGATTGCCAGCTATCAGGCATCGTGGAGGCACCCGCGGTCGTCGCGGATGCAGGCCGGCCCGATACCCTGTGTATCCCAAAGCTTTGGGTTTGGCGGGCGACAGGTTTGGATGCGCTGATATGGCGTTCAAGTTTCATTCCCCCTACGTCAACGATGATTTGGTCAAAATAACGTAAACGTAAGGACAATTTCGCGAATTGATTGCGGCAAAGCTGCGGCAGTTGTGGCGGATCACCAATAAACAAAGGGCGCCCCATGCGGAGCGCCCTTTGCATTATCAATTGGTGGAGCTTCCCACCTGTTCGATTTTAGCAGCTGTAATAGAGCTTGAACTCAACAGGGTGGGGTGTGTGCTCGTACTCGTAGACTTCTTCCCATTTCAGGTCGATGTAACCCTGAAGTTGGGCTTTGGTGAACACATCGCCCTGCAACAAGAAATCCATGTCCTTTTCCAGCTCGTCCAGGGCTTCGCGCAGCGAGCCGCAGACCGTCGGGATACCGGCCAGTTCTTCTGGCGGCAGGTCGTAGAGGTCTTTGTCGGACGCGGGGCCCGGGTCGATCTTGTTCTTGATACCGTCAAGTCCAGCCATCAGCAGGGCCGCAAAGCACAGGTAGGGGTTGGCGGCGGGGTCAGGGAAACGGGCCTCGACACGCTTTGCCTTGGGGGATTCCGACCACGGAATACGCACACAACCGGACCGGTTGGAGGCAGAATAGGCGCGCAGAACAGGGGCTTCGAACCCGGGGATCAACCGCTTGTAGGAGTTCGTGGACGGGTTGGTGATCGCGTTCAGCGCCTTGGCGTGCTTGAGAATGCCGCCGATGAAATACAGAGCTTCCTGAGACAGGTCGGCGTATTTATCGCCTGCAAACAACGGCTTGCCGTCTTTCCAGATGGACATGTTCACGTGCATGCCGGTGCCGTTGTCGCCCGCGATAGGCTTTGGCATGAAGGTCGCGGATTTGCCGTAGGCCTGCGCGACGTTGTGCACAACGTATTTATATTTTTGCAATTCGTCGGCTTGGGTCGTCAGCTCGCCAAAGATCAGGCCCAGCTCGTGCTGGCAGGACGCGACCTCGTGGTGGTGCTTGTCGACCTTCATGCCCATCCGCTTCATGGTGGACAGCATTTCGGAACGGATGTCCTGGGCGTCGTCAATCGGGTTGACCGGAAAATAGCCGCCCTTGACGCCGGGGCGGTGGCCGGTGTTACCCATTTCATACTGGGTGTCGGTGTTCCAGGACGCGTCGATCGCGTCGACCTGATAGGATACTTTGTTGATGGCGACCTGATAGCGCACATCGTCAAACAGGAAGAATTCGGCCTCGGGGCCCCAGTAGGACGTGTCGCCAATGCCTGTGGATTTCAAATAGGCCTCGGCGCGTTCGGCGGTGCCACGCGGGTCACGGTCATAGCTTTCGCCAGTGTCGGGTTCGACCACGGTGCAGTGGATGCACAGGGTTTTCTCTGCATAAAACGGGTCGATGTATGCGCTCGTGACGTCTGGCATCAGTTTCATGTCGGATTCATCGATGGACTTCCAACCGGCAATCGAGGAGCCGTCGAACATAAAGCCCTCTTCAAAGAAATCTTCGTCCACCTGATCCGATATCAATGTCACGTGCTGTAGCTTGCCGCGCGGGTCGGTGAAACGCACATCAACATAGTCGATGTCTTCGTCCTTGATCATTTTGACAATGTCTTCGTTGGTCATGTGTTTGGTCTTTCTTTAGTGTCTGTGGATGATGAATTGGGATGGGTGGGGCGCCTATAGCGCCTCATCGCCTTCTTCGCCGGTGCGGATGCGGATGGCGTGGGACACGTCGCTGACGAAAATCTTGCCGTCGCCGATTTTGTCGGTTCTGGCTGCAGTGATGATCGCATTGATGGCGCCATCGACCTGATCATCGGCCAGAACGACCTCAATTTTCACCTTCGGCAGGAAATCGACGACATATTCGGCGCCACGATAGAGTTCCGTGTGCCCCTTTTGACGTCCGAAGCCTTTGACCTCGATGACGCTGAGGCCCTGAATGCCTGCGTCCTGCAGTGCTTCTTTCACTTCGTCCAGTTTGAACGGTTTGATGATCGCTTCGATCTTCTTCATGGCAGCGACTCCCCTGGTCTTGCGTCCTCCCTTGGGGACAGACCACTTCTCTTTCATAGGCTCAATTCGCTAAGGTAGAGGCGGGATGGGATGCTGCGCGAATCCAGCCACGCTGCCCAAAAATTAGGCAGTTAGGCGCGGTTTCGTGCAGTTTTGAATCGCTCGGGATTGATTGAGGGGTGAATAAATGACCGAACTGTTAACCGCCGCTCAAATGCGCGCCGTTGAAACCGCCGCAATTGAAAGCGGCTCGGTCACAGGGTTGGAGCTGATGGAGCGGGCAGGGCAAGGCGTGGTCAATGCGGTGCTGACCGAATGGCCTCAGCTGGCGGCAGGATCGTTTTGCGCCGTGGTGCTGTGTGGACCCGGCAACAATGGCGGTGACGGGTTTGTCGTGGCGCGGTTGTTGAAGAACGCGGGCTGGGACGTGGATGTGTTCCTGTATGGGGATGCGGAGAAGCTGCCGCCGGATGCGCGCGCGAATTACGTGCGGTGGAGCGAGATGGGGGAGGTGGCCCCGCTGAACGGTGTGGAAAGCCTGACCCATACCGAACCTGATCTCGTCTTGGACGCGCTGTTCGGGACGGGCCTGACGCGTCCGATAACGGGCTTGGAGGCGGCGTTCCTCGATGTGAACGAAGTGGTGCATCGCGCGCGGTTTCTCAAGAAACCAATGTGCCGGATAACAGCCGTCGATCTGCCAAGCGGCCTGTGCAGCGACAGCGGCAAGGTTTTGACGTCCGATGATCAAGCAGAAGAGGCCATATGGCAGCGGCCAACGGGCCTGACTGCGCAACTCACCGTTACTTTTCATGCAATGAAGCTTGGCCACATCCTTGCCGATGGTCCTGATCGTTGCGGGAAAACGGTCGTCGCCGATATCGGCCTCAAGACCTTCATCTGGCCAGAAAAAACTCCCGCCGGAAGCTCCGACATGGCCGCAGTCAACGCGGCCCAAGCGGCTCCAATGGCCCTCGCCAAACAGGGCGGTCATAAATACACCCACGGTCACGCCCTTGTCCTGTCCGGTGGTCCCGCCCACTCGGGCGCCGCGCGACTTGCGGCGCGTGGGGCGCTGCGTATCGGGGCCGGGGTGGTGACGCTGGGCGTGCCGCCGAACGCACAGATGGAGGTGGCGGGGCAGGTGACGGCGGTGATGGTGAAACGGGTGGCGGATGGTGCGGCGCTGGCGGAGATATTGGGCGACGAACGGATCAACGCGCTGTGCCTTGGGCCCGCGCTGGGCCTTACCGATGCCAAAACCGCCTTGATCGAGGCTGCCTTGGCCAGCAAACGCGCTCTTGTGCTCGACGCCGATGCGCTGAGCTTGATCGCGAAGTCCCCCGATCTGTTCGCGGCCCTGCACCCCAATTGTGTTCTCACACCCCATGCGGGCGAATTTGCGCGGCTGTTTCCAGATCTGGCCGAAAAACTGAACGCCCCTGCCACCCAAGGCCCGGCCTATTCAAAGGTCGACGCTGCGCGGGCGGCGGCAGAACGCGCCAACTGTACCGTGCTGCTCAAAGGCGCTGATACCGTGATTGCCAGCCCTGACGGGCGTTGCGCGGTTAACGCCAGCGCCTACGAGCGCGCGGCCCCGTGGCTCGCCACGGCTGGCGCGGGCGATGTCTTGGCCGGGTTTATCACGGGGCTGCTTGCGCGCGGGTTCGCGCCGCAACAGGCGGCCGAGGCAGGGGCCTATCTGCACACGCAATGCGCGATGCGTTTTGGCGCGGGTCTGATTGCCGAAGACCTGCCCGATGAACTCCCCAAGGTGTTTCGATCGCTGGGGGTTTGACCTTCTTTGGCTCAAAAATACCGATAATCCCGGTGCCGGAAACACAAAACGCCGCCCCCTAGGGGCAGCGTTTGTTGCTTTGCACCAAGCAAATTGACTTCGGAGGCAGCCTTAGGAGCCCGTGCTGGCGACTTCGAGGCCGTCTGCATAAAGGATGTGCTGCTTGTCGAAGACCAATTCGTAAACCGTCATCGTCTTAGCCTCCACTTCGGAGACGAATTCGCCGTCAATCAGACGCTTGGCTTTCACGGTTGCAACATCGGCACCGAACAGCGCCTTGGCGCGCCAGTCGCGGATATGAACAAGCGTATCGGGCCCGACGATCATGTCGTCTTGCGGGCGGGTGTGGCCGAGCGAACCGGCCTTGATCTGAATCGAGGCCACGTGAACCTCCCGGCTGCGCACCTCGCGCAGGATCGCCATGCCGCTGTCGCGGGTGATGATGCGGTCGCCGGCGCTCAGATGCTCGACCGGCAATTCACCGTCCAGCGTCATGATTGTGGTGCCGGACGCAAGCCCGGCGACATTGGCGGCGGGTGTGCTGACAGCAGCAATGCTGTCTTTGAAGTCTTGTGTGTTTCCCAGGTGCATGGCGTTTCTCGCTCTCGCTATTATGTCTGCCTCAGTGTTTTGCAGCAGAATATGGCAAGATAGTGTTACTGTCGTGCCCTTTTTGGTGTGATTGCAGGGCAACAACCCGACTGTGGCCCAAATGATTCGCTGGGCCTGATGGCCGTTTCGGGTCTATGTATTATCAAAACAAAAAGCGGGCTGAGCAGGTCGCACATGGCTAATTATGATTTCTGGGCGCTGGGCGAGGCGTCCGTCACCGTATCGGGTGGCGGGCAGCTTGATGGCGTGACCCAAGGGGATGGAAGCCATCTGGTCGGGCTTTCGATCACACTGAATGCGGCAAATTTCGAAAACCTCGAAATCAAGGACAATGACCTTGATTTTGATGACAATGACGGCGGTCAGAGGCTGCGCGGGTCGCAGAGTTTTGATGGCCAGACCTATGGCAACAACACCGTCATGGAAGCGGAATACCAGATGATCCTGCGCGATCCCAATACAGGGATCGAATACCGGGCCGTTGCCATCAATATGAACGATTCCAGCCCGAGCTATGCGACCATTGAAGGTATCGCCTTTGTGGATGTGATCCCGCCGATTGGTGTCGCGCTGACGGTCGTGAGTGCCAGCGAAGGGCCGGGCAGCAACGGTCAGTCGGACCTTGCTGCATCAGACATAGCGGTCCCGTGCTTTACGCCGGGAACGATGATCGACACACCCAATGGGCGTGTTAACGTTGAGACATTGAAAGCGGGTGACCTTGTCATGACGCTGGACAACGGGCCACAGGCGTTGACGTGGGTCGGCCATTCGCCGGTCAGCAGCCTGCGCATGGCGCTGCATCCGGAACTGAAACCGATCCGCATCCGAGCACATGCCTTCGGGCGCAACCACCCTGATCGCGAAATGCTTGTATCGCCGCAGCACCGCATCCTGATCGAGGGGTGGCGGGCTGAAATGCTATTTGGTGAAGCGCAGGTTTTGATCGCGGCCAAGCATTTGTGCAACGACATGACCGTGGGGCGGGCGGAGACCGTGCAAGAGACAACGTATATCCACCTGCAATGTGGCGCGCACGAAGTCCTCATTTCGGACGGGTTGGCAACGGAGAGCTTTAATCCCGGTCCGCGTGTTGTGGGCGCTTTGCCTGATGCGAGCCGTGCAGAACTTCAGGCACTATTCCCTGATTGCAACCTGTTGGAGCGCGCGCCCTTGAACGCGGTAAGACCGCTGATTTCGGGCGTTGAGGCGCTTGCGCTGACAGCCTGATCTATCCGCCGTTCAATCAGCCGTGGCACAAGTGGCTTTGGCTGCGTTTTCCTCTCGCTTCCTCCAAATGGTTTTGTTAGGAGGTGCGCAACTTGAAGAAGGGTCTTTGGCCAGTCTTCAAAACGACATGCGGGTGTGGCGGAATTGGTAGACGCACCAGATTTAGGTTCTGGCGCCTATGGCGTGGGGGTTCGAGTCCCTTCACCCGCACCAAATTCGCTTCGCTCGAAGCATGAGAGATCAATTGGAACGCCCCGGCGGGGCGTGGTTAAAAGGATATCACCATGACGGTCAAAGAGACCCTGAACGACGGCCTCAAGCGCGGCTACGAGATTACAGTGACAGCGGCCGAGCTGGACGCAAAAGTCCTCGACAAGCTCAAAGAGGCGCAGCCGGAAGTCGAGATGAAGGGCTTTCGTAAGGGTAAAGTCCCGATGGCGATGATGAAAAAGCAGTTTGGCCCACGCGTGATGGGCGAAGCGATGCAAGAAGCCATCGACAGCGAAATGAACGCGCATCTGGAAACATCAGGCGACCGCCCTGCGATGCAGCCCGAGATGAAGATGGCCAACGAGGATTGGAAAGAGGGCGACGATGTTGTCGTGACCGTTTCTTACGAAGCGCTGCCGGCCATTCCTGACGTTGATTTTTCCAAGATCAAGCTCGAGAAGATGGTCGTGAAGGCTGACGACGCGTCCGTCGACGAGGCACTGGCGTCTCTCGCTGAAACCGCACAGAATTTCGAGGACCGCAAGAAGGGGTCCAAGGCCAAGGACGGCGATCAGGTTGTGTTCGACTTCCTCGGTAAGGTTGACGGCGAAGCCTTTGACGGTGGCGCGGCTGAAGGTCACGCGCTCGTTCTGGGGTCAAACCAGTTCATCCCCGGTTTCGAAGAAGGTCTTGTCGGTGTCAAAGCCGGCGACGAAAAGAACGTCGAAGTGACGTTCCCCGAGCAATACAATGCAGAGCACCTCGCCGGCAAAAAGGCCGTGTTCGAGTGCAAGATCCACAACGTCAAAGAGCCCAAAGCGGCGACCATTGATGACGAGATGGCCAAGCAGTTCGGCGCCGAGGACCTTGGCGGCTTGAAAGGGCAGATCAGCGATCGTCTGGAAGAAGAATACGCCGGGGCTGCGCGCGCAGTGACCAAGCGTGGCCTTCTGGATGCGCTGGACAAAGCCGTGTCCTTCGAGCTTCCGCCATCTTTGGTCGAAGCCGAAGCGGGCCAGATCGCACATCAGCTGTGGCACGAGGATAACCCAGATGTGCAGGGCCACGATCACCCCGAGATCGAGGCGACCAAAGAGCACACAAAACTGGCAGAGCGCCGTGTGAAGCTGGGCCTGTTGTTGGCTGAAATCGGTCAGAAGGCCGAAGTTCAGGTGTCTGACGCGGAATTCACCCAGGCGGTGATGAACCAGGCCCGTCAGTACGGCGACCAAGCGCGCCAGTTCTTTGAGTTTGTGCAGCAGAACCCGCAGATGCAGCAGCAGATCCGCGCCCCCTTGTTTGAAGACAAGGTTGTCGACCATGTGCTGGCCGCGGCTGCGGTTAAGGAAAAGGACGTCAGCAAGGACGATCTGCAAAAAGCTGTTGAGGCGCTCGACGAAGAGTAAGCGCTACATTGCATGAAAGTATATCGGACGCTGTCCGGTATTGGGCCGCTTCCTGAAAAGGGGGCGGCCTTAGTGTTTTCGCTGGCTTGTATGTCGCCACTTGATCCTGCGCAAAGTGTCGCCTGAAGCGATTTTGTTAACGGGTGTTAATGAGCGCGCAGAACGGAGCGGGGTACCCTCGGTTCAAAGAAATCGCGCTATTAAAAAAAATACATTTTCAGCAGGATTGGGCCGCTTCCTGAAAAGGGGGCGGCCTTTTTCGTGTCGAAGATGGGAACCGCGAGGCGGGGACACCCCGACATGAGAAGGCAAAGTTTAGGGCTATTGCGCCGCGCCCGTCTGACCTAACCTAGGGGCATTAAGTCGATTTAAGATAGGATTGGGGAAAGATATGAGACATTTTTTGATCGCTGTTTTGGTTATGTTCGGGTTTGCGGGCACGGCGCAGGCCTGTCCTGATTATACGATTTGGGGCAATGAGAGCTACAATGCCAACGGCAGCCAGTTGCGCCAGCGGCAGGATTTCCGCGTCGTGGCGGGGGGCGAAAACTACATTTGGAATTGCCGCAATATCAATCCGGGGACGGATCAGGGGGCAGGGTATTTCACCACAACGCCTGATTTTTCTTTTGATTTGAGCGGCATGGGGGGTTTGCAGTTGGTGGTGTCGGTGGTGAGCCGCTGTGACGCGGCGCTGCTGATCAACACGGCGTCCGTCAATTGGTATTACGATGACGACGACAACGGGAATCTTGACCCGAAG
>CBFHGD010000085.1:0-9123 GCA_965655275.1 Octadecabacter sp.
GCGCCTCGATGCGGCAGGCCAACACGGAACGCCTGCTTGCCGTTCTCCAGCAACTTGCACCCGCCGCGCCGCACATCGTTTCCATGATCCTCGATCTGGTGGTCGAAGCGATGGATATTCCCAAGCGCGACGAGATTGTGAAGCGCATCCGCGAAGGCACGGGCATCCTCGACCCCGACCTCGACCCCGATAGCCCGGAGGCGCAGGCCGCCCAGCAGGCGCAGGCAGAGCAACAGGCGCTTCAACAGCGCGCCGTGGTCGCAGAGATCGAAGAAAAGGAAGCCCGCGCGCAAGAATTGCAGGCAAAGGCGGCCAAGACCGGGGCCGATGCAGACGTTGCACGCGCCAAGGTCGCGTCCGAAGAACTCGCCAACATGAACGCGGCGCTGATGGCCGCTGAAATGCTGCTTCGCAACGCTGGGCTGGGTCCGATGGCCGACAGCCTGCTTTCCGACGCTCGCAACGGCGCAGACGCGCCCGCCGCCGGCCTTCCCGATCCGCTTCCGGGCGACCCGCCCCTGATCGACCCGCCGCCCGCGCAGCCTGAGCCCCAAGAACCCCCGCAAATGCAGCCCACACAGGAGATGATGCCATGAACGACGCGACCACCAACGACGTGATCGAAGCCGACGACGATTTCGAGATTCCCGAAGGCTTTGAAATGCCCGAGGGCTTCACCGACGACGATTTCAAGGCACTGCTGCCAACCGAGCGCGAGGCGATCATTCAGGGCGACACGCCGCCCGAGCCCGAAGCGGCGCAGAAGGCCGCCGAACCCGCGCCCGCCCCGGAGCCGGAACCCGCGCAACTGCCAGAAGTGCCCGACACCACGCAGGCCGAGGCCGACCTGAAGGCGATCGACGGCAAGCGCGATGCCCTGCTGGACAGCTACGACGACGGCGAACTGACCCGCGCCGAGTTCAACGAGCAGATGAACAAGCTGAACGCGGAAGCTGTGACCTCTGAGGCCACCATCGCCAACGCCAAGAACGCGCAGGCCGAGCGTGAGCGGATCGAGCGCGAGCAACAAGAGGCCGCAAAGGCGCAAAACGATCAAACGTGGGCCGCCGCAGTCGATCGGGCGCGAGAGGCGGATGCCGTTCTGTTTGCCAAGGAGAACATCGACGCTTTCGATGAGCATGTGAAGGAAATGGCGGTTCTGGACGGGGCCGCGAACATGGCCGTCGATGCGTTCCTTGCGTTCTGCGGTCAGACGTTCCGCCAGCGGCAGGCAGCGATGGGCAAGCCCTTGGCGGGTGAGCCGAAGCCGGTTGCAAAGCAGGGAAAGGGCACCACGCGCACTTCCCAGGAAGCGCCGGAGGACGATGGCGACGACGATCTCGCCCCGACCTCGCTGGCGTTTGTGCCGTCGGCGGCGACCAACGGCGGCGAGACCGATGGACGATTCCAGCACCTCCAGAACCTTGCCGTCACTGACACGCACGCCTTTGAGGCCGCAGCTGCGCAACTTTCCGATGCCGACATGCGCCGCTTTGAAGAATGGGTCGGCTGACCTCGTGGGCTGGAAGTGCATGACATGCGCCGATGGCGACCGCATCATCCTTGGCGATGGTGCGGTCGTGATCGACTTCACCATGCAGCGCGGGCAACTGCGCGCGTCTGTGTCCGCGCCTCTGAAGCTGCGCATTGAGCGGCAGACCAGAGAGCAAGTCGCGGCCTCAAACGCAAGAAATGGGCCTTCTGACGCCTCTGAACGCTAAGGCTTGATTGAATCCCGCATCTGGCGTAATTTGCCGGTGCTTGTTCACATGATGTGTCGGCGCTCAACCCGGAGCGGAGATACATCACATGACGACTTTCACCACGGCATCCCCCCAAACCGAGTCCGTATGGGCCGGTCTTGCCGCCACCCAGACCAAGGGCGACAGCTATTTCATGTCGTCCATGATGGGCAAGGGGCGCAACAACCTGATCCAAGATCGCGTGGAACTCGAAGCTGGTGCTGGCGACAACATCCGCTACGAACTCGCGATGGCTCTGCGCAACAAGCCGATTATCGGTGACGACGTTGCGCAAGGCAAAGGCGAGGATCTGAAGTTCTACCAGGACCAGATTTTCATTGAGCAGATGCGGAACCCGGTCAAGCTGGGCGGCGTCATGTCGCGCAAGCGGACGCAGATCGACAT
The DNA here is from genome assembly GCA_965655275.1 of Octadecabacter sp. Classification (GTDB taxonomy): domain Bacteria; phylum Pseudomonadota; class Alphaproteobacteria; order Rhodobacterales; family Rhodobacteraceae; genus Octadecabacter. Next base: position 2,148 of record CBFHGD010000085.1, read on the forward strand.
TCGCCGCACCGCGAAGGAAATGCTGGCCGAACACATGGCTACGCTGGTTGATGAAACCATCTTCAACTACCTTTCCGGCGGCGTCGGCACCAATGCCGGCAACACCATGGACGAGGCGTTCGGCGAGAACCCGCTTCAGGCACCCGACGGCAAGCACCTGATGTTTCCGAACTCCGTCACGTCGAAGGCAGGCATCACCACCGCCGACGCCATGTCCGTCGATCTGATCGAGCGGGCGCAGGTCAAAGCGCGCATGATGCGCCAGCGTGATCCGAACTCGGCCGCGCTGTTCGGCATCAAGGTCGGTGGCAAGGGTCCGAAAAACCGCTACTGCCTGCTCATGTCGCCCTACCAGGCGCACGCGCTGCGGCGCGGGACCAACACCGCCGATTGGATGGACTTCCAGAAGGCGGCAGCAGGCGCCGAGGGCCGTAACTCGCCGCTGTTCAGCGAGAACCTTGGCATGGTCAAGGACGTGATCCTCAAGGAACACGAGCGTGTCACGCTGTTCAACGACTACGGCGCAGGCTCCAACCTCCCCGCCGCCCGCGCCCTGTTCATGGGCCGTCAGGCAGGCGTGATCTGCTTCGGCACGTCGAACAAGCAGCGGTTCTCGTGGGTCGAAGAAGTGACCGACGGTCGGCAGAAGATCGAGATCATCGCGGGCGCGATCTGGGGGTTCAAGAAAACCCGGTTCCGCGACGAGGATTTCGGCATGCTGTCCCTCGACACCTACGCCCTGCCCATCGAGTAAGGCTTCCCGCCTTCGACTTCGCAGCCCACTAAGGAGCGACAACCATGATCCGCCAAAACGAATACGGGAAGCTGAAGCGCGCTGTTTCCTTCCCGATCATCGCCGGGGCCGTTCACACCCTCATCTTCGAGGCTGTGCTGTCCGAAGGCTTCGACGCGAGCGACGACATTTTCGAGATCGGCGCTCTGCATGCCAACTGCAAGATCGTCGGTTACGATCTTCTGTCGGCCAACCTTGCAGGCACGAACCTCATCACCGTGGGGTTCATGTCGGGCGGCATCGGGGAAACCCATGCCGCACGCACCTGCGGGAACGAACTGTTCGATGGCGTCACCCGCAACACCGCCCACGAGGCGACGCTTGCTCAGGTGGTCGATATGCCGGCGCAGGACAACACCGTTGCCATCGGCGTCAAACTGTCGGTGGATGAAACGGCTGCTGCGAACAAGCGCATCATGCTCCGCCTTCATTACCAAGCGTAACGGAGGGGTTCAGGATGACCGCAGCAATCATCGAGTGCATCCCGCAGCGCGAAGGCGGTAGCCGTGTCGAACTGTTCGACGTGATCTACAACTTCGCGCCTGCGGAGCCATACGGGCCGCACGTCGCGGTGGTGGCAGACCCCGACGCCATCGCGCGGTTCATGGAAATCCCCGATTTCCGCTTTGTCGGAACGGTTGCCGGGGATGCCGAGCCGGGAAACCTGGGGCTTCAGGACAATCCCGCGCAATCCGGCATCAAGGGGGCGGCGCCAGATCAACCGGCGCCGCCCGCTGCCGCCCCTGTTGTGCCCGCACAGACGCCGGATCCCGCCAGCGACGCGCCGATCACCGCCGAAACCCTTGAAACGCTGACTGACGACGAGTTGGACGCCAAGCATGTCGAGGTTGTCGGGGCGAAGCCGCACGGTCGGGCGAAGCGCACCACCATCATCGCATCCATCCTTGAGGCGGTCTGATCCGCCACAGGGAACCCCGCGAGCATAAAGCAAGAGGCCCGAGCCCATGACTATCACCGCAAAAGAGGTCATGATCCGGGCCTCTACTATTTTGATGGATGCCGGTGCGACCCGATGGACCCTCCCGCAACTCCTGCGCTCGCTGAACGACGCCGTTCGCGAGATCGCTGTGATGAAGCCCAACGCGGTCTCTGCGCCGGTGGTCATCGACATGGTGCGCGGCACCAAGCAAACGCTGGACCCCACCCACATCGCTCTGATCCGCGTGGTTCGCAACGTCGTAGCGGACCCCATTGCCGGGGCTGATTGGATGGGCTCGACTTCCATCACGCCGGTGGAGCGTCCAATCCTCGACGCACAGATCCCCGGATGGCAAAACCCTGCCGTGATGCCCTACGCGAAAGACGTGGCCCACGTCGTTCAGGATCAGGCCGACCTGCGCACCTTCTATGTGGTGCCGGGGAACGATGGGACGGGGAAGATCGAGATCATCGCGGCGGTTCTTCCCGCCGACATTCCTGAGCCCGCCTCGAACCTGAGCATCGACAGCTATACCGCCGCGGTTCAGGTTCCCGACTACCTGCGCAGCGCGCTGGTCGATTACGTCCTCTACCGATCGTTCTCTGTGGATGCAGGCATCGGTGACGCCGCCAACAGAGCTGTGTCCCACTACAACGCATTCACCGGCGCCCTTGGTGCCCGTCTTGGCTCTGAGGCAATGGCGTCCCTGCGCACCACCGAAATGGGCTCAATGCCCGCGCAAGGTTGAACCGTCGATGGCCGCCCGCGTTCGCCCTCTTTCCGACCTTCTGCCCCTTGTGCGGCCTCACGCGCTTGCATGCAGCATCCCGTTCGCCATGCAGGCGCTTCGCATCGCCTCAATCCGGTTCTGCGAGCGCACCCGCTGCTGGCGGCACATCGCGTCCTACAATCTGACGGAGCAGGGCGGGGCAGTCGTTGCGCCCTACTACGCGACCATTCACCAGTTCGAGACGGCCGATCTCGACGGCATGATGCTGGAGCCAACGCAGTATTCCCACATCGAGCCTATCGACCGCGACGCCGTGATAAGCGCGTCCTCCCAGCCCCGATACGTCACCCAGGTGGAGCCGGGGACCGTGAGTGTCTACCCGTTCAAGACGGGCGTCCTGCATCTGTCGCTGTTTCTCAAGCCCCGGATCGGCAACGATTGGTGCCCCAGCATCGACGGGCCGATAGAAGATGCTTTCGACGTGGTGCCGGAATTTCTGATCCAGCAGCACGGCAGCGCAATCGCTGAAGGCGCGCTCGAAGCGATCTTTATGACGCCCGCGCAGCCCTTCACTGACTACAATCTCGGCGCGGACTACCGAGGCAAGTTTGAAGCAGCGATGGATGGCGTGAAATCCTCCGCCATTCGGGGCCAGCAGCGCGCACCGTTGCGCGTGAAACCGCAATGGATATGACCCAATGGCGAAACTGGCGATCACCGACTTCAAGGGCACCGCTCCCGTGCGCGCTGCGCACCTTCTGCCCGACGCCTACGCACAAACCGCGCTGAACACCCTTCTGCGCGATGGTGCGCTCGCCCCGATCGGTGAGCCGCAGGCGGTTTACACGTTCCCCTCTGCCGTCACCTCGATCTACCGGCACAATGCGGACTGGCTGGGTTGGTCAGCCGACGTTGACGTGGTGCCGGGGCCGGTCACAGACGACCGCCTTTACATCACCGGCGACGGTGCGCCGAAGATGCGGCTGACCGGCGGAACGACGCGCGCCATGGGGCTTGCACCGCCCGCCACCAAGCCGACTGTCGCCTTTCTCGGCACGCTCGACAGCGACAATCAGGAATCCATCGTCTACGGCTACACCTGGGTGACGGACTTGGGCGAGGAAAGCGCACCGTCACCGCTGTCCGACATAGTGCAGGTATCACCGGGCGCAGCCGTCCGACTTTCAGCCTTCGCATCGCCGCCCGCTGGGCGCGGCGTGACCAAGGTTCGCATCTATCGCTCGCAGACAGGCACAAGCGGAGCAACCGGCCTGTTCTTTGTCTCGGAACAATCGTGGCCCCAAACCTCCTACGATCACGACGTGAGCCTAGAGCCGTTGCAGGAAGCTGTTTCCACAGCGGGCTATACGGAGCCGCCGTCGGATATGGCCAGCATTGTTGCGCTGCCCAACGGCATGATGGCGGCCTTCTCCGGGCGCGAAGTGTTGTTCTGCGAACCTTACAAGCCATATGCGTGGCCGGAAACCTACCGGCAGACGGTCAACGCCAACATCGTGGGATTGGCCGCGTTCGGAAGTTCGCTGGCCGTGATGACGGACGCCTCGCCCTACATGGTGCAGGGCACACACCCCGAGAACATGAGCCTGACGCAGATCGAGGAAGATTTGCCGTGCGTCGCAAAGCAGGGGATTGTCGATCTGGGCTATGCCGCCGCCTACCCGGCACCGGACGGGCTTGTGCTTATCTCGCAGGGCGGGGCACGGCTGGTCACGAAAAGCCTCTACTCGCGCCACCAGTGGCAGGCGCTCAACCCGTCCAGCTTCCGCGCCGCGCGCTACGATGGGCGCTACCTCTTTTCGCGGCAGGCCGAGACGCAGCGGGTTATCAGCATGATCGACATGCTGGGCGCCGATGTGTTTGCGATGGAAACTATCGAGGACGCCACGGATCTGGTCTACGACCCCAAGACGACCGAGGTTCTGATGCTTCGCGGCGCAGGCGCGGTCTACAAGGTTGACCCAGGCGCGGCCGCCGTGCCCAAAACGCTGCGCTGGCGCTCCAAGAAGTTCCAGTTGCCACAGCCGATCCCGTTCGGGTGCGCGAAGGCGCAGGGAACGCCTGCCGCTGCATCCCCCTCCTTTGCAATGCGAGTCTATGCGGACGGCACGTTGCTCGACACCGTGACGGACCTGAACGCAATCGTCCGACTTCCACCCGTGCGGGCAACGGAGTGGGAGATCGAGGTCGAGACCAACGGCACCCTGACGGCCATTTTGCTGGGCGGCACCCCGCAGGAGTTGGCTTCATGAGCATATCCCCACAGCAGCAGAGGATTCTGAACGAAGGACTTGAGGTGCTTCTCGGGCGGCGGGGCACCTCTGGACAGAAGGCACTTCGTCTGGATGATCTGGCCCAACTAAATCTTTCCCAGATCCCGTCTTTTCAATCGCTCGTGGCTTCGCTCGATGTAGTCAAGGTAACGACCGGCAATGTGGATGACCTGACCGCTGCCCTTGCAACCTTGCAAAGCGATCTGGACGCGGCAGAGGCCGCCATCGTTGTTGCGGGAAACGCAGCCGCTACAGCCAGCGCGGAAGCCGCAGCAGTCCAGTCGAACCTCGATGGCGAAGTCGCAGACCTTACCGCCGACGTGGCGACGAGCATCGCCAGCGTCAACACCCGCGTCGATGGCGTTCTGGGCGACCTGACCTCCGAAGAACTGGCGCGCGTCCTGGGCGACAATACCATCGGCCTACGTGTGGATCAGGTCGAACTGATCGTGAACAGCGACAACCTGATCCGAACCGCCAACGGCAACAGCGGCGTAGGCAACTGGCAAAACGCCGTCACAAGCACGGACATTCCGGCCGCCGCTACCACGGGTTCCGACAGCATTGCCATCGCCACAACGCTTTCGGTCGAAACGGCAAGCGGCGGCGGATACTATCAGGGGGTCATTCGCGATCGGGATCACGTCATCACGGGATGGGTGAAAATGACCGGAGGCGGCGGGCGCTTTGCCATGCTGGGTTCGGTCGCGGGCGCTGGACCCGCAGGAACGGCGATCCTCGCGCAAGGCGACTACATACCGGCCGGCACATGGGTGCCAATCAGCCAAACGCTGACCGCGACCGTGGACACGGACGAGTGGGCACCGGGCTGGATACTCGATGCCGGGGCCACTGTCAGGTTCTTCAATCTCCGACTGCGCGACACCACCACCGAGAACAGCATCTTGGCATCGATTGCCAGCACCTATGAGACACAGGTAGGCGCCGCCGCGGCGCGAACCGCCCTTTCCACGGCGCTCACCGCATCCATCACCGCGGGGGATGCCGCCACGCTGGCAACAATCGCGACGGACTATTCCACCACGACGACAATGGAAGGTGCCATTGCGGCCTCTCGAACCGCGCTGGAAGCGAAGTTCAGAGCCGGGAACATCGTTTCCACGCCGCGCGGGGATGGCGGAAACGACAGCGTGACGGGCTGGCAAAGCACCGCCGGAACCACGATCACAAGCACAGATGTGCCTTCCAGCTATTCCGGGCGGTGCATCGAGGTCTATGGAAGTGCGGTTGAGGATCCGCTGATCGACGGAAACCTGTCAGGCAGGCGCCTTCGCTATCGCGCATGGGTGAAAGTCGTCTCAGGCAACGCACAACTGAGCGTGCGATATATCGCGCCTGATGGCGTGACGGTCGGGGAAATCAGCCTTGGCGACCCGCTTTTGCCAGCATCCGGATGGACGCTGATCGAAGGGACCGCAGATGTAGGGGCGGTGGAAACTCTGCGCTACCAGCCGCGCATAGCGAGTTCGGCGCCAGCGGTGGCGACCAACATCATCCGCTTCTATGGCCTTGAGATTGAGGATGCGACGGCGGCGCGCGAAGCCGAGGCATATGCCGACTTGACGTTCCTGACAGATGTAACTCAGGATTCCGCATTTTCGGCCCTCAGCTTGCAGATCAACGCCGACACTACCGGCCTTCTGGACCGATTGGGCGAGGTTGAGGATGCGTTTATCAGCAGCGCCGACGTGGCCAGCACGTATGTCACTCAAACCGACAACACGCAGGCGCTCGCGGCGCAGGAAAGCCGCCTTCAGGCGCAGTTCTCGCGGAACAACCAGGTTGTGACACCAAACGCCACGGGCGGGCTTGGTGGCTGGACCGGGGCCGTGGCGAGTTCGACAGATGTGCCGCCCTCCGCACCGACAGGTGCGAAGTCCTTTCGCGTCACAGGGCTTGCGACGGAAGGACCGGAGCGGTTTGAACAGCTGACCGGTCGGCGCAAGCGCGTTACCGCATGGGTGAAGCCGCTGAACATATCCGGCTTCAAAATCGGCGTGCGCGCGCGGCGCGCTGACAACGGCACGCTGTTTACCGTGACCGGGGATGATGTCGCCCTGCAACTCAACACCTGGAGTTTCTACGAGCAGACCATCGACTTCACAGTTGGCACCTCCGGTTGGTTCCCGATGCTGCACGACGGAAGCGGGGCCGCCACCGACGCTTTGATCTATGACATGCGGATCGAGGACATTACCGAG
>CBFHGD010000086.1:0-9051 GCA_965655275.1 Octadecabacter sp.
TCATGATTTCCGAGCCGATCGTTGTTCAGGTTCTGGAAGGTGAAGACGCGATTGCGAAGAACCGCGAAGTTATGGGCGCAACCAACCCGGCCGACGCCGCTGATGGCACGATCCGCAAGGAATTCGCGCTGTCCATCGGTGAAAACTCCGTTCACGGGTCCGACGCGCCAGAGACAGCGGCAGAAGAGATCGCGTTCTTCTTCTCCGGTCTTGAGCTGGTCGGCTAAGCTACCTGGCGTTTCAGCTATGGGCCCCGTCGGAGCGATCCGGCGGGGCCTTTTTGTTTCAACCTCGATCGGGAAGGGCGGGTCGCCAATGAAAATGTTCGCTCTGGTCGCCGTTGCCATGGTCGCCTTTGCGGCCAATTCGGTGCTGAACCGTGTTGGCGTTGCGATGTTCGGGATGGACCCTATGGCCTTTGCCGGGGTGCGGCTTGGGGCGGGGGCGGTGCTTTTGGTGGGTTTGATGATGTGGCGCGGCGGCTGGCCGCCGTTTGCGCGCGCGCGGATCAGCGGGGCGTTGGCGTTGCTGATGTATCTCGGGCTGTTTTCGATCGCCTATGTCATCCTGCCGACGGGGGTTGGCGCGTTGATCTTGTTTGGTGCCGTGCAACTGACGATGTTTGCGGGGGCCGTGATGTTGGGGCAACGCCCCGCTGCGCGACAATGGCTTGGCATGGGGCTTGCGATGGCGGGCCTGTTCTGGCTGTTGTGGCCGCAGGGCGATGCTGGCGGGTCCGTGCAAACCGCGAGCGCGGTGGTCATGGCTGTTGCGGGTGTATCGTGGGGGGTGTTTTCGCTTGTGGGGCGCACGTCGCGGGACCCGCTGGGTGACATGGCGTGGAGCTTTGTGATCCTGATCCCGTTTGCCCCGGTGCTGGTCGGACTGGCGCCGTCCCTTGCGACGCCTGTGGGCGGATACGCCGCCGCAGTGGTGAGCGGGGCCGTGACCTCGGGCCTCGGGTATGCGCTTTGGTATCGTGTGTTACCACAGATCCCCGCGACGACGGCGGCGGTCGCACAGTTGAGCGTGCCGATCATTGCACTGTTGGCGGGTGCGATCTTGTTGGGCGAAGCCATCACCTTGGACATTGTGGTCACATCGCTGGTGGTGCTGGGTGGGATCGCCGTGGCAGTGGTGAAACGCCGTTAGCAGTCGCGGCGCACTTCACGGTCGCGCAGGCCGGTTTCCACCAGCAAACAGCGGTCGCGCGCCTCGTAGTAATAACCACGTGCATACCACATGACGGCGGAGTCGATGTCCCCGTCGGCCACCAACCATGCGCCGCGCAGGTAGCGCCCCGCGTAGATCAGGTTGGTTTCGGCATCCAGCAGGTCATTGGGCGCGCCGGTGAACCCCATGCCACGCGCGGTTTCGGGCAGGATCTGCATCAGGCCGTAGTATGGGCCGTTGCGCGCGCCGGCGCGGTAATCGCTTTCGCGTTGGATGACGCGGTGCAACAGCGCTTCGGGGATGTCATGCACAGCAGCGTATTTGCTGACAAGCGCGCGCATTTGCGGTGTTTCACCAGCATAAAGCGCGGGCGCGGCTGCAACTGGCGGGGGCGCGGGCGGCGTGTCGGGTGCGCTCGCGCAGGCGGTAAGTGCCAACAGAGGCAAGAGGATCAACTGTTTCATAAAGCAGGCCTAACCATTGGTGGCGCGCCGCAAAAGGGGCGTGTTTCACGGGCGCGGCTTACCGCCGATCAATCAGCCCGATCTGGTCCATGAAGGTGTCGAGTTCGGAGCGGGGCGGGCTGGCATGCTTGGCTTTCAGCGCGTCGAATTTCACGCGCAGTGCCTTTTTTTCATCGCCCTTACAGTCATTCCACGGACGCCCCTGAAGCCCCATGACAAGCACGTAATAGCCAATGAAATTCGGGCGATATCCGTTTTCAAGCAGGCGCGCATAGCCCGCGTCCGCGCCCATGTCGCGTAACGCCTCGGCCGTCATTACGCCGGCGGCGTTGAATTGGGCCTCCATCACAGGGCCGAGGTTCTTGATGGTTGAAATCGCGCTCATGCCAGCACTCTAGCCGGCGCGCAAAAAAAGACCAGCAGGGCGCGGCAGCTACGGGAAAGGGAGGAAACCCGCGCGCCAGCGTCCGCTGGTCAAAACCTGCCGCCTGAGGGGAGGAAAGGCGGGAGGGGTGTTCAAATTCAGATGCTCGCGAAATCCTTGAAGACCACGGGCCTGGGCGGGCCGGGGCGCCGTGCGGTGCCATTGGGCGTCGGCCGCGGTTGGGCCGGAATCGGTGCTGGTTTCTGGGTCGGCATGGGGCCGCTCCTTGTTCTGCCTCTGGTTAGACCGCCTTGGTCACTGGCCTCTTGGTGGGCCATAAGAAGACCTAACCGGACGTTTCAGGCATCAGCAGGGCACAAATGTGGCGAGAAAAAGGCGCAGGGACCGGCGCGGGTGACGGGGCTGTGTGCTTATATTTTCGTCAGCGTTTCGCGGCAGCGCGTCAGCAGAAAGTCGATGAACAGCCGGACTTTGTTGTCTTGCAAGCGTCTGTGCGGGTAGAGGCAGCCGAACATTGCAGGCACGGGCGGCGTTTCGGGCAGGACTTCGATCAACGCACCGGAGGCCAGATGCGCGGCCACGTCAAAGCGGGGTTTGTTGATGATCCCGCGTCCGGCAAGCGCCCAGCCTGTCAGCACATCCCCGTCATCGGAATCGTAACTGCCGGACACATCCATGCGTTTGGGGCCTTCGGATGTTGAAAGGGTCCAGTACCATTCGGGCGAGCGCGGATAGCGCAGCAGCAAGCAATTGTGCAGGCGCAGGTCATCGGGCGTTTGCGGAACCCCGCGTTTTTCAAGGTAGCCCTGGGCGGCACACAAGACGCGCGGGGTGTCCATGATCTTGCGCAGTTTGAGGTTTGAGTCCGGCGGTTGCCCGACAAACAGCGCGACATCGATCCCGTCTTCCAGCAGATCAACCTTGCGATCCGACAGGCGCAGACGCACCGAAACATCGGGATACATATCGACAAATTCGGGGATCAGCGGCGCGATCAGCCGTTTGCCCACGCCAAGCGGGGCGGTCACCTGAACGGTGCCGTGCGGGGTTTGCGAATAACCCGAAATGGCGGCTTCGGCGTCTTCTATGGTTTGAACGACGGTGCGCGCGTGTTCATAAAACGTCTGGCCTACATCGGTGGGGGACAGTTTTCGCGTGGTGCGGTTGAACAGGCGCACATCAAGGCGGCGTTCCAGCTCCTTGATGCGGTTGCTCGCCACCGCAGGGGTAAGGCGCAAATCGCGCCCGCCGGCTGTGATGCTGCCCAGTTCGACCACGCGCACAAATACCTTAAGGCTCTCGATGTAGGGCACCCGTGCCTCCGATTATCTACGATTCGTTGAAATAGCATACCCGATTGCACTGTATTTATGGATAGTGAATCAGGGCATACTGGCAGTGACCGCGGAGTCCCGACTGCGGCAAGGGAGGACCACATGACAACCAGATCCGAAATCCGTTTCATCCTGAATGAGCGCGAAGTGCGCCTGCGCACGGTTGGTGCCAGCGACACATTGCTTGATTTCTTGCGTATCGAGCGTCGATTGACCGGCACCAAGGAAGGCTGCGCGGAAGGCGATTGCGGTGCCTGCACTGTGTTGGTGGGCCGGTTGCAAGACGGCGTGTTGCGCTATGAGCCGGTCAATGCGTGCATCCGGCTGACGGCGTCGCTTGATGCCTGTCACGTGGTTTCGGTCGAGTATTTATCAGGGCCGGAGGGCAAATTGCACCCTGTGCAGCAGGCGATGGTGGATCACCACGGCAGCCAGTGCGGGTTTTGCACACCGGGTTTCGTGATGTCGCTTTATGCGCTGTGGATGGAAAATCCGGCCCCGAGCGAGGGTGAGATTGAAACCGCGTTGCAGGGCAACTTGTGCCGCTGCACGGGGTATGAGCCAATCATCAAAGCCGCCAAAGCCGCGACAACGCTGGGGAGCCCGGCGGATGACGCGCTCAACGTCGAGCGCGCGGCGATGACGGCGAAGCTGGGCAAACTGCGCGACGGGGCGCGCGTTGATGTGTCCAGCGGGGGAAGCCGCTGCATCCTGCCCGCAACGGTTGATGATCTGGCGGATGTGTTGGTGGACATGCCGGACGCGACGATCGTTGCGGGGGCGACGGATGTGGGGCTGTGGGTCACGAAATTCCTGCGCGATATATCGCCCGTCGTGTTCCTGAGCCATCTGGACGAGTTGCGCCGGTTGGACGTGAAAGATGACGTGATCGAGATGGGTGCGGGGGTGAGTTATACCGACAGCCGCACCGCGATGGCGGCGGATTATCCGCATCTGGGCGCGTTTTGGGACCGGATTGCAGGTTGGCAAATCCGCTCCATGGGCACGATTGGCGGCAATGTGGCCAACGGGTCGCCCATTGGCGATACGCCGCCGGTGCTGATTGCGCTGGGTGCGTCGATCACGCTGCGCAGGGGCGCAAAGCGGCGCAGCATGCCGATTGAGGATTTCTTCATCGATTACGGCAAGCAGGACCGGACCAAGGGCGAGTTCCTTGAAAGCATCAGCGTGCCGCGCCCGACCGAAGGTGACATTCACGCGACCTACAAGATTTCCAAGCGCCGCGACGAGGATATCTCCTCGGTGTGTGCAGCATTCAATGTGACCGTGCAGGATGGCACGATCACCGCCGCGCGCATCGCGTTCGGGGGCATGGCCGCGACGCCCAAACGCGCGGCGAACGCGGAGGCCGCATTGGTCGGGGCGGCGTGGAGCGAAGACGCGCTTGTCGCGGCTGCCGCAAAACTGGGTGAGGATTTCAGCCCGCTGAGCGACTGGCGCGCCTCGGCGGATTACCGGCTGCAAGTTAGCAAAAACCTGTTCCGCAAGTTCTGGCTGGACCAGCAAGGCGACGACGCAACTCAGCGTTTGAGCGCGTAGGGGAGTACGGATCATGAGCATCGAGAAAACCATCAAAGGCGCCGTCAGCACCGACCTGCGCCATGACAGTGCCATCAAACATGTCACCGGACGCGCAGAATACTGCGATGATATTGCAGAGCCTATCGGGACGTTGCATGCCTATCTGGGCCTGTCCACCAAGGCGCATGCCTTAATCAAATCCATTGATTTCAGCGCGGTGATCAGCGCGCCTGGCGTGATTGGCGTGCTCACGGCGGAGGATATCCCCGGGGTGAACGATGTGTCGCCCACGGGGCGGCATGACGAGCCGATCTTTGCCACCGATAAGGTCGAGTTCTGGGGCCAGCCGATGTTTGCTGTGGTGGCTGAAACACGCGATCAGGCACGCCGTGCAACCAAGCTCGCCAAGGTCACCTATGAGGATTTGCCCCACGCGCTTGACCCAGAAGCCGCGCAAGAGGCGGGGATGGGATACATCACACCGCCCCTGACCCTGAAACGCGGCGAGGTCGGCAGCGCTATGGCAAACGCCGCCCACCGCATCGCGGGCAAGCTGCGCGTTGGCGGGCAGGACCACATGTATCTGGAAGGACATATCGCCTTTGCGATTCCGGGGGAGGACGAGGATGTGATGATCCATTCGTCAACCCAGCACCCGAGCGAGGCGCAGCATATGGTGGCGCATGTTCTGGGCGTGCCGTCCAACGCCGTTGTGATCAACGTGCGCCGTATGGGGGGCGGGTTCGGCGGTAAGGAAACCCAGATGAACCTGTTTTGTTCGGTGGCGGCTGTTGCGGCCAAGAAATGGAACCGCGCCGTCAAGATCCGCCCCGATCGCGATGATGATATGTCCGCGACGGGCAAGCGTCATGATTTTGTGATCGACTATGAGGTCGGGTTTGACGACGACGGTGTCATCGAGGCCGTAACGGGTGATTTTGCCGCGCGCTGCGGGTTTTCATCCGACCTTTCGGGCCCTGTGACGGACCGCGCATTGTTTCATGCCGACAACGCCTATTACTACCCCAACGTGCTGCTCAATTCGCACCCGATGAAGACCAACACGGTGTCCAATACCGCGTTTCGCGGGTTTGGCGGGCCGCAAGGTGTGATCGTGGCGGAGCGCATCATGGAGGAAATCGCCTATCACCGCGGGCTGGACAGCCTTGAGGTGCGAAAGCGCAACTTTTACGGTGACGACGGTCGCGATGTGACGCCCTATCACCAGACGGTTGAAGACAATATCGCGCCGCGCATCTGTCAGGAACTGGAGGATGATGCCGACTACCTGGCGCGACGTCAGGCGATTTTGGAGTTCAATGCCAAGGGTGGCACGATCCGCAAGGGGATCGCGCTGACGCCGGTGAAGTTCGGCATTTCGTTTACCGCGACGTGGTATAATCAGGCGGGTGCGCTGCTGCATATCTATTCGGATGGCTCGATCCATCTGAACCATGGCGGCACGGAGATGGGGCAGGGCCTCAACACCAAGATCGCGCAGGTTGTGGCCGATGCGTTGCAGGTCGATTTTGACAGGATCAAGATCACCAAGACCACGACCGAAAAGGTGCCCAACACGTCAGCGACCGCCGCCTCGTCGGGGTCGGATCTGAACGGGATGGCCGCACGCGATGCCGCCGATCAAATCAAGGCGCGGTTGGTGGAATTTGCCGCCGCGCATTGGAAGGTCGATGCGGATCAGGTTTCATTTGTGCCCAATGCCGTGCAGGTTGGCAGCGAGGTCATCCCCTTTTCCGAGTTTATAAAACAGGCCTATATGGCGCGCGTCCATCTGTCGGCTGCAGGGTTTTACAAGACGCCGAAAATCCACTGGAACCGCGAGACGGGGCAGGGCCGGCCGTTTTACTATTACGCCTATGGCGCGGCGTGCTCGGAAGTCTCCGTGGACACGTTGACCGGCGAATACCGCGTGGAGCGCACGGATATTTTGCACGATGTGGGCAGATCCCTGAACCCGATTCTGGACGTCGGGCAGGTGGAGGGCGCGTTCATTCAGGGCATGGGCTGGCTCACCACAGAAGAATTGTGGTGGGACGAACAGGGCCAGCTGCGCACCCATGCGCCGTCGACCTACAAAATTCCGCTGGCGTCGGATCGCCCGCGCATTTTCAACACCAAACTGGCAACGTGGTCGGAGAACAAGGAACACACGATCAAGCGGTCAAAGGCCGTCGGCGAGCCGCCGTTTATGTTGGGTATTTCGGTGTTCGAGGCGCTGTCGCATGCGGTGGCCAGTGTGGCCGGTTACAAAGAATGCCCGCGCCTTGATGCACCTGCAACGCCGGAACGTGTGTTGATGGCTGTTGAACGGTTGCGCAGGTGAATACCGTGACGCTGGATGCATTCTTGACGGCGCCAGACGCGGTGATCCATGTGCGTCTGACCCGCGTGCGCGGATCGTCCCCGCGTGATGCGGGCGCGCAGATGTTCGTCAGCGCAACCCGATTGCACGGCACCATCGGCGGCGGCCAGCTGGAATATATGGCCATCGACAAGGCGCGTGCGATGTTGCGGGCGGGGCGCGTGGCGGAGGATATGGATGTTCCGCTCGGGCCGGAAATTGGCCAGTGTTGTGGTGGGCGCGTTGCGGTCACGTTGACCCGGATGAGCGATGCAGACCGAGCAGCGGCGCGCAATCTGGCGGCGGCAGACGTCGCCGCGCGCCCGCATGTTTACATTTTCGGGGCAGGGCATGTGGGTCGCGCTCTGGCCGCCCAGTTCCAGTTTCTGCCGGTGCGCTGCATTCTGATTGACGGGCGCCGCGAGGAGTTGTCGCTGAGCGGGGCCGGCGTCGAAACCCGCCTGAGCGTGATGCCGGAAGCCGATATTCGCCGCGCCCCGCGCGGGAGTGCGTATATCGTGCTGACCCATGATCACGCGCTTGATTTTCTGCTGACGTCCGAGGCGCTGGACCGGCGCGACGCGGCCTATGTCGGGATGATCGGGTCTGCGACCAAACGGGTCAAATTCACCCGCTTTCACAAAGACCACGCGCAGCGCTCGGATACCAGCGCGCTGAGCTGCCCCATCGGAGCCGGTGCAAGCACCGACAAGCGCCCCGAGGTGATCGCGGCCTTCGTGGTGGCGGAAATCATGACGCGGTTGAGCGTTTCTACCGCGCGCCACATCGAACGAACGTAATAGACGACCCAAACCCCGCACAGATCGTCGAGGAGGGCGGCGCGGGGCAATATCAACGGGAGGGAACCCCAAATGTCCGATACTACCTACAGTTACAAGTTGTATAACAGGAGCGATTTCAACGCGTTCTGGGCTTTGTTCACTGACAACCTTGTCAATCTTCTGATCCTGTCTGGGGTCTGTCAGTTTGTCTTCCAGATGCCAGCCGAAATCGTGTTCGGGCGCATTGTGCCCGGGGCCGCGGTCGCGATCCTTGCGGGTGTTGTGGTTTATACGCTGATGGCGCGCTGGGTCGCGAACACGCAGGGCAAGGACGTCACTGCGCTGCCCTACGGGATCTCGACGCCGGTTATGTTTGTGTATCTGTTCGGTGTGATCGGCCCGATCTACTGGGCGACGGGCGATTCACTGCTGGCATGGCAGGTTGGCATCGGCGCGGGCTTTATGGGCGGTATCGTTGCGGCCTTTGGCGCGATTGTCGGTCCGTTCCTGAAACGCATCACACCGCGTGCGGGTATGCTGGGCACGTTGTGTGGTATCGCCTTGGTGTTCATCGGGTCGAGTTCGGGGTCCGGGGGCGTGGGGGGCTTCACCTGCTCCGACCTTCAGCAGGTCCCGCTTCAGGATCATGACCGAGAAGTCGTAGTGTACCTCCCCTCCAGGGACGCCGGAACGTCCCGTAAGCCAGGACGAGTGGACCACCTGACCGTGCATGTTGATTTCACGGGTGCGGTTCGGGACGATGTTCGTGTCGCCTAGGCTGTCAACCTCGGTACCGCTGGTGTTGGGCCGGATGATGATCGGCTCACGATGTCGGAGCCTGTTCCTCATCGGTCGCCCGTCCAATTCACGTTGTGAGCCCACGATCCTGTGTCCAGGCGCTCTTTCAACAGGAATGCGTCGATCGTTCGAGAGCCTGTGACGCCGACCGAGTTGGCCGAGTCGTTGTACCGGACGCTACCGTCGCGGGAAGATTCCTGCTTGATTCGGA
>CBFHGD010000087.1:0-8993 GCA_965655275.1 Octadecabacter sp.
TCAGCGGGATGGCAAGTGGATCGACGTGCCTGCGCCCGACGGCGCGTTTTTGATCAACATCGGTGATTTGATGGCACGTTGGACGAATGATGCATGGGTCAGCACGTTGCACCGCGTTGTTGCAAAACCCAACCAGCCGCCGCGCAAATCGCTGGCGTATTTCCACCAGCCTGATTGGGACGCCGAGATTGCGCCACTGGACGGGTCAGACGCCTATCCAGTGGTGAAATCTGGGCCCTACCTGATGGACAAATTCCAAAGCACCGGAACCTGAGGGCCGGCCACTATCCCTTTGCACCGAGCCCCAATTTCATCAGGGTCTTGCGCACGGGCGCGAGGCCATAGAGCGCCTCGACCCCTTTGGCGCGCAGATCCCGCAGCAGGGGGTTTTCTGCTTGTGACGCGCGGTTGAGCAGGTCGACGCCGGTGACGCGCACGCGCACTTCGGGGTGGCGGCGTTTGTGGTATTTCGCCAGCATTTCTGCATCGCCCAATCGCTGCGGGTCAGCGTCTGCAAGCTCAAGCAGGCAGGCAATGTCGGCCAATGACATGTTGAGGCCCTGCGCGCCGATGGGTGGCACGACGTGGGCGGCTTCGGCGACCAGCGCAGTGCGTTCGGCTGTCATGTGATCGGCGATCTGGCTGATGATCGGCCAGACCATGCGGCGGCTGTACAAGGTCAGCGGGCCACAGATGCCGGCGGATCGTGCTGTGGCTTCGGCGTTGAACGCGTCTTCAGGCAATGCGGCGAGGCGCACTGCTTCCGGCCCGTCTTCCATCCAGACCACGGCGGAGCAGGGTTTGTCGTCATGATCGGGGAGGGGAACCAGCGTGAACGGCCCGCCGGAGCGGTGCACCTCGGTCGAAACATTGTCGTGCGGCGCGTCATGCGTGACAGCGAAGGTCACAGCCTTTTGCCCATAGCGCGTTGTTTTGGCATCGATTCCGGCAGCGTGGCGCACCGGCGAATTGCGTCCGTCCGCGGCGATGACAAGCTTGGCGGTGAAGCGGCTACCGTCGCTCAGGGTCACGCGGGCCTCGCGGGTGCGGGTCAGCAGGGTGGCGAAGCCGACACCGGGGCGGAAATCAACGTTGGGCAGTTCGCCCAATCGCGCGACCATTTCACGGCGCAACAACCAGTTGGACAGGTTCCAGCCAAACGGCTGGTCCGAAATGTCGGCGGCGTTGAAATCGGCCGTCACGCGCGGCTCGGGGTCCGTGCCGCCCGCATCGACGATACGCATGATTTGCAGGGGCGCCGCGAAGGGGGCAAGCCGTTTCCACAGGCCCGCACTGTCAAGCAGATCGCGGGCCGGTTGCAGGAACGCGGTTGTGCGCAGGTCGGCGCGGGTGTCGCCCTCATCCGTGATGGGCGGGGCGGGATCCGCGATAACGACATTGAAACCAGCGGCGCCAAAGGCGGCAGCGGCTGTCAGGCCGGCCACGCCGCCCCCTGAAATGAAGATATCTGTGTGTTTCATACTGCTAGACATAGGCCCGCGATGGCCGCGCGGGAAGCCATGTCAGACAAGCTGCGACAAGAAAGCCGTCAGATCGTCCGTATGGTGATGGATGTGGTCGTGGTGTTGGGCGGCCGGGGCGACGTGCACGGTGCGCATGCCCATGGCGTGGGGCGCGGCAAGGTTGCGCACATCGTCTTCGAACATCGCGCCTTGCGCAGGCGGCAACCCGTCGAGCGTGAAAACAGCTTCGAACGCGGCTTGTTCGGGTTTGGGGCGATACCCTGCATGCTCAACCCCGTAGATCGCATCAAACACACCCTCCAGTGCGCGGGCCTGAATGACGCTGCGCGCATAGGGTTCGGTGCCGTTTGTATAGACAATCTTGCGCCCCGGCAGCGCGCGGATTGCGTCGGCCAATTCGGGTGCGGGGGGCAGAACGGTGAAATCAATGTCATGCACGGCGACCAGAAACGGGTCGGGGTCGATGGCATGTTCGGCCATCAGGCCAGCCAGCGTCGTGCCGTAGGTCTTCCAGTAATGGCTGCGCAGCCGGTCCGCCTCCGCTCGCTCGACACCGAGGGTTTTTGCCACGTAGTCGGCCATTAGAACCTCGATTTGATCGAACAGGGCGACGTGAGGCGGATAGAGCGTGTGGTCGAGGTCAAAGACCCAGGCGCGCACGTGAGAGAAAGAGGATTTTACCATGGGCGCACCTTAGTTCGCGGTTCTGCAAAATTCGAGAGGGTTGAAACAATGAAATACAATGGTGTACGAACAGGCCGTCCAGGGGGAAAGATATGCCAAATACAAAACAGCCGCAAAAAGATGCCTACGAACTGATCCTCGAAGCGATTGATACAGGGGTCTACAAGCCCGGAAGCCGGTTGGTGGAGAGTGAACTCGCCGACCGTTTCGGTGTGTCGCGTACCCCAATTCGTGAGGCATTACAACGGCTTGAAACCCAAAGCCTGTTAACGCGGGACGGGCGGTCCCTGATTGTGGCGTCGCTGGATCACAGCCAGTTGAGCGAGCTATATGTCGTGCGCGGGGCGCTGGAAGGGTTGGCTGCACGGCTGGCGGCGCGCCACGCCGCACCCGAAGAAATAGCTGTCTTGCGTGATATGTTGGAAGCAGATCGCAAATTGGTCGGCGACCCCGAGGCAATGAGCCGCGCCAACCGGCGGTTCCACAAGCAAATCCACCTTGCCAGTCACAACCGGTTTCTGGTGCAGCAATTGGACCTTGTGCATCGCTCCATGGCGCTTCTGGCGTCGACGTCAATTGCCGTTGCAGGGCGCCCGACGGACACAATGGACGAGCATGAGAAGATCGTGAAAGCGATCGAGGCGGGAGACGGGGATGGCGCAGACGAGGCGTTGCGCGATCACATCAGTAAGGCGTTCATTATTCGCCTGCGTCTAGACGCGGAAGCGGTCGAAGCGGCGCAATAGTCGGTGTAACGGTGCGTTTGGCCGGGGCCGCTGTCGGGGCGAACACACCGTGCGCTGTCTTGTCCCAGTAAAACGGTTTTGTCGCCAGCTCGATCACGCCTTTGTAGGCCGCGACTGCGGCGAGAGGGAAATAGAAGTGGAGCGTTGGAGCCCATTTGATCAGTTCAGGTTTGCCCGCAGATGTGACGGCCAGGGCAGACACGCTGATGCCGATGATTTCCGACAACAAGAACAGGCCGGCAAAGGTCAAGGCGACGTGTGATGGCAGCACCCCGTCCAATGGATGTGGAATGCCGAACAACATCAGCCAGAACGACCAGAGCAAGGGGGCGAGCAGGAACTGGCTGATCGTGCCTGCAAACAACAATTGCACGCCAAAGAACTTCCAAGCCCCCAGTTCGCGCCACAACTTCAGAGGGTTGCGCATATGGACGCCGTAGGTGATCGCATAGCCCTTCAGCCAGCGGGAGCGTTGTTTGACCCATGGCCAGGCGCGTGCATTGGCTTCTTCCTGCGTGACGGTGTCGATGATTTCGGTGCGGTATCCGTGCCGCGCGAGGCGGATGCCGAGGTCTGCATCCTCGGTCACGTTGTGGGCATCCCAGCCCCCCAGTTCTTCGAGGGTCTTGCGCCGAAAAAACAGCGTCGTGCCGCCCAATGGAATGGCAAGGCCAAGGCGTTCCAGACCGGGGAGGATAATGCGGAACCATGTCGCATATTCGACGGTGAAACACCGTGCGAGCCAGTTGGATTGAGAGTTATAAAAATCGAGCCGCCCTTGCAGACACGCCACATCCTGACCGCGCTGCGCGAAGCGGTTGACGACGACGTGCAATTGGTCGGGCGCGGGCGCGTCTTCGGCGTCATAGACCCCGATGATGGAACCTTTTGCAAAGCTGAGCGCATAGTTCAGGGCGCGCGGTTTGGTTTGCAACGTGCCGAGGGGCACACGAATTGCGCGCATCCAGTAGGGCAGCTCGGTCGCGGCAAGTGCGGCTTGCGTTGTGAAATCGTCCGCCTCCAGCACAAGGCAGATATCCAGCCGGTCTGTGGGATACTCGAGGCGCGACAAACGCCCCACCAGCGCCCCCGTCACATCGCGTTCGCGAAACAGCGGCACAAGGATCGTGACGATGGGCAGATGGGCCACTTGCGGATTTGCGGGCACGGGCGCCGACTGCTTGGGGAAAAGATGCAAGAGCGCGGCCGCCAGTTTCAAAATGGTGTTCAGGATCAGTGTGAACACCGCCCAGCCGCACAAGACGAGAAAACTGATGAACGGCCAAACGATCATGCAGGTCAGGACCGTGATCGCGCCGGACAGACCCCAGCGAAGTGCCTTTCCCGTGTCCCAGTCGCGACAGGATTCGGACGGGGCCGTGCGACTTTCTGCATTTACCATCAACGCTTTACGGCATAATCGCCCCAATGCTGCGTCAAGGTCAGCTTCGGTCACTATGGCCAAATGAACGGGGCCGAACAAAACCTCCAGCGCGTCCCGCACCCGCAAGAAATCGTAGGGAGACGCGGCGAGGACGGTTACGCGCCCTGCGGTAGAGCGCCACGGCAGGACACGATGCTTAAGGCAGGGATTTGCGCCAAATCGCGCAACCAATCGCGGGTCAGGCGGGATTTTGACAGGGTCGATCACGCTGGTGCCGATCAGACCTGCCTGAATGCGCGCCAGTGTTCCTTCGGGCAATCCAAGACGGTGGCGCAACGCATTTTGTATCGCACGCGCGTCGCGGCGGCGTTTGTCATCGGCATGAATGGATTTGGCATGCGCCAAAGCGTCGGGCGACATGATATCGCGCACAGACACAGGGATCTCACCCTGTTCTGTCCCCCCGTCACTCGCCGGCACTACGTCGTGCCGCCGACGCGTGCTAAACACCTCAGCCATTGCCGCCTCATTACCTGTCCCGCCCCCACTTTGGGCGCATAGGGTTAACGGAGCGTTAAGCAGTTTTGAATTTTGGTTTACGCGTTGGTTTTTGCGCGTTCGGCCATGGCCGCTGCAAAGCGTTCAAACAGATAATAGCTGTCCATCGGGCCGGGCGACGCTTCGGGGTGGTATTGCACCGAAAATACCGGCTTACCATCCACCGCGATGCCGCAGTTGGATCCGTCAAACAAGGACACATGGGTTTCACGCACCCCGTCGGGCAAGGATTGCGCATCAACGGTAAAGCCATGATTCATTGATGTAATTTCGACTTTTCCGGTGTCCATGTCCTTGACGGGGTGGTTGGCGCCATGGTGCCCGTGGTTCATTTTGATCGTCTTGGCACCAAGGGCGAGGGCCAGCATCTGGTGGCCCAGACAAATACCGAATACGGGCAACTCACGGGCCAGCACGTCTTTGATCATCGGCACGGCATATCCGCCGGTTGCCGCCGGATCACCGGGGCCATTGGACAAGAATACCCCGTCTGGATTGTGAGACAGAACGTCTGCGGCGGTCGCCGTGGCAGGCAGGACAGTGACATCACAGCCCGCAGAGGCGAGGCAGCGCAGGATGTTGCGTTTCGCGCCATAATCAATTGCGACCACTTTGAATTTCGGGTCGTTTTGGCGCGGAAAGCCATCGGGCCAGGCCCAACGCATTTCATCCCAGCGGTAGGACTGCGCGCAGGTCACGTCCTTGGCAAGGTCGAGCCCTTCGAGGCCTGAAAATGCCCGCGCGTCGGCGACCATGGCTTCGATGTCGAAATTTCCATCCGGATCATGGGCCAGCGTCACGTGCGGTGCCCCTTGCTGGCGAATGGCGCGCGTCAGGCGGCGGGTGTCGATGCCACCGATACCGATGCGCCCGCGTGCCTCAAGCCATGGCTCGAGCCTCTCGACCGAGCGCCAGTTGGACGGCAGGGTCGGGTCCCATTTCACCACCATGCCGGAGGCGACGGGATCCGCAGTTTCGTCGTCTTCGGGTGTCACACCTGTGTTGCCGACGTGGGGGAAGGTGAATGTCACGACCTGGCCGGCATAGGACGGGTCGGTCATGATTTCCTGATAGCCGGTCATCGCAGTGTTGAAGCACAATTCTGCGACTGTTTGGCCTGTCGCGCCGAAGCCTTTGCCGTAAAAGACCGTTCCATCAGAAAGGACAAGACATGCGGTTGGGTGTGCGGTGCTGGCCATCTGTCATATCCCCTGATTTTTCGGGCTCTGCAGGCAGGACGCACAGCCAAACTGTCCGCGTTTTAAGGGGTGCATGGGCGAGGGTCAAGGCGCGGATGTGCCGTCGCGTTACACCCGTTTGTGTGCTTGTTTTCCGGGCGCGGTTCGGAGTAGGGTCCGCGATTGTTACCGCTCACAACGTCAGGGATGATTGAGATGGAATTGCGCGCTCGGATAAACACGGCCCTCAAGGAGGCGATGAAGGCGAAAGAGGCAGACCGTCTGTCAACGCTACGCCTGATCAGTGCCGCCATCAAAGACCGCGACATCGAAGCGCGCGGCGACGGCAAGGATGAAGGCGTTGGCGACGAGGCCGTGCTGGGTATTCTGGGCAAGATGGTCAAGCAACGTCAGGAAAGCGCGAAGGTCTATGAGGAAGGCGGGCGGCTTGAACTGGCTGAAAAAGAACTCTCCGAGATCAAATACATCGAAGAGTTTCTGCCGCGCCAGTTGACGGACGACGAGGCGAGTGCCGCGATTGACGCGGCAATTGCAGAGGTCGGTGCCGAGAGTATCCGCGATATGGGTAAGGTGATGGGAATCCTGAAAGGCAAATACACCGGCCAGATGGATTTCGGCAAAACCGGCCCGATGGTCAAAGACAAGCTGGGCTAGGCCCTGCGCAGACGGGCAAGGAGGCGCCCGTCGAGGATGATCAGGCCAAGCGCCAGCATGCCAAGCCCGGCGTAGACGTTGGGTGACAGGCTTTCGTTCAGAACGACTGCCCCCAAGACAATCGACACCGGTGGAATAAGCAGCGTCACGATCATCGTGTTCGCTGACCCGGCCTGTTGCAGGATGCGGTAATACAAAAGGTAGGCCCCCGCCGTGGCGAAGACGACGTAATAGGCTATGGCACCGAACGCCGTTGCACTGAGGGCGAAAGACGGTGCACCATCAATCACCAAAGCTGCCGGAACCATGACAATCGATGATCCTGTCAGCATGCCCGCAGCCGCGACTTGTGGGGTCAGGGTGGCGAGCTTGATCCGCCCCCAGACGCTTGCGAAAGCGTATGAGATCGTTCCGCCGATCACCGCCAGTTGCGCCAGTGACGTAATGTCGAAATTGCGCAAACTATCGAGGCCAATCGCAGTTGCTACGCCAAAGAACCCGATCGCAGAGCCGATGATCTTGCGTGTGGTGAGCCGTTCGTCCGCAAGGATCAGCGCGGCGATCACAACGCCGAAAATGGCTGTGCCCGCGTTGAACACCGACGTCAGACCTGTCGGGATGTGCAATTGCCCCCACGCCATCAGGCTGAACGGAACAACGTTGTTGAGCAGGCCCATGACAAGCAGCGCGCCCCAGATTTCGGGGTCGCGCGGCACGGGCAGGCGGCGCACCACGACGTAGACCCACAAGATCACGGCGGCCCAGAAGACACGGTGCGCGACACTCGTGACAAACGGCACTTCGTTCAGCGCCAGCCGGATCGCGAGGAAACTGCCGCCCCAGATCAGGGCCAGAACGAACAGTTCAGCCCATGTGCGTGTGGAAAGGGTGCGTTGCGGAGTCATGCCCGCACGCTAGGCGCCCCAAGCGGCGCGTGCGACCCGAAAGTTGCGCATGTCTGCAATATCTACAGAACGTCGCGAATGGCACGGTCGACTTCATCAAACAGAACGGCGCGTTCGTCTTCGGACAGGAATGTGCCAAGCTCAACCTCTCGGTCACTGCCTTTGAGGGTCAGGTAGTTTGGCACGCGTTCGTTATGGGGGTCGAATTTGACCTGCACCCAATAGGGGTTGGCCTCCCATGTTTTATGGCCCTGGCGGGGGTGGATATGATCGAGCGTTATGCGGTCGGGCCAGATACGCAGTTCTTCAAGGATTTCACCGTCCTTGTAGGAGCGCTGGATCGCATACCAGATACCGCCGATTGCCAGCACGAAAAACGGCAGCAATCCCCACAGCACGGGTGAGCCGACAAAGGCCAGTAGCGGCACCACGATCAGCGCTACTGTGACCGAGATGAACACGACAAAGTCACGGCGTGGCAACGAGCGGTAGGGCCATAGGTGCAGCTCGGCTTTCGGGGCGGAGCTGGGTGCCGGGTCCGGTTGGGTGATCCATTCATAGGGCATGGGTGGCCTTTTACGATTGGGAGGGACCAAAGACGATGTCGGAAGTCCTCGGGTTCGATGGGCATAAAAAAGGCCCCGGCGTTTCCGCCGAGGCCTGTATTGGTTAGACCTCGTGGTCTTTAGTGGGAATGCTTGTGGTCCCACTCTTCCTGCTTTGGAAGGATCTCGAATGTGTGCTCCGGTGGAGGGGACGGCAGGGTCCATTCCAGCGTATCGGCAAACTCGCCCCACGGGTTCGGGTCTGTCGCGTTCTTTGGTGCCAAGAGTGTCTTGAACAAGATCACGATGAAGAACAGGAAGGATGCAAACGAGATGAAGGCACCGATGGACGACACGTAGTTCCAAAGGGCAAACGCTTCGGAGTAGTCGATGATGCGGCGTGGCATGCCGTTGCGACCCAGGAAGTGCTGTGGGAAGAACGTCAGGTTGGCACCGATGAACATCGCCCAGAAGTGCAGGTGGCCTGCCCATTCAGGGATCATCCGACCGGACATTTTTGGCAGGTAGAAATAGATGCCCGCAAAGATACCGAAGACTGCACCAAGGCTCATCACGTAGTGGAAGTGTGCCACGACATAATATGTGTCGTGATAGGCGCGGTCCACACCGGCTTGCGACAGAACGATGCCCGTTACGCCACCTACGGTGAACAGGAACAGGAAGCCGAACGCCCACATCATGGGTGTTTTGAACCGCACAGAGCCGCCCCACATGGTCGCGATCCAACTGAAGATCTTAACGCCCGTGGGCACCGCGATCACCATGGTCGCCAGCATGAAGTAGGACTGCTGCGTCAGCGACATCCCGACCGTG
>CBFHGD010000088.1:0-8988 GCA_965655275.1 Octadecabacter sp.
CCAAGGCCAAAATCGGGTTGCCCGAAATCATGGTCGGGATTTTCCCCGGTATGGGCGGCACCACACGACTTGTGCGCAAGATGGGCGCGATGATGGCCAGCCCGCTGTTGCTGGAAGGCAAGTTGAACGATCCGCAAAAGGCGAAAGCGGCGGGCGTTGTGGACGAGGTTGTTGCGCCGGATGAATTGCTGGCTGCGGCAAAGGCGTGGGTTTTGTCCGAGCCAAAGATCGTCAAGCCGTGGGATGAAAAGGGTTACAAAATGCCCGGCGGCGAGCCGTTCCACCCTGCGGGGTTCATGACCTTCGTCGGGGCGTCCGCCATGGTGAACGGCAAGACGCAGGGCGCGTTCCCTGCGGCAAAGGCATTGCTGTCCGCCGTCTATGAGGGGGCGATGGTGCCGTTTGACACCGCCCTGAAAATCGAGGCGCGCTGGTTCACCAATGTGCTGATGAACCCGAGCTCCGAGGCCATGATTCGCAGCTTGTTCATCAACAAGGAAGCCTTGGAAAAGGGCGCGAACCGCCCCGATGTGGCTGACCAGACCGTCAGGAAGGTTGGCGTGCTGGGCGCGGGCATGATGGGTGCGGGTATTTCGCTGGTGTCTGCTTTGGCGGGGATCGAGGTTGTGTTGATCGACCGCGAACAAGACGCCGCCGACAAGGGCAAAGCCTATACCACCGCCTATATGGACAAGGGTATCGCGCGCAAAAAGGCAACCGAAGCGAAAAAGGAAGCGGTGCTGGGGCTGATCAATGCCACCACCGATCTGGACGCCTTAAAGGGCTGTGATTTGATCGTAGAAGCCGTGTTCGAAGACATCGGCGTCAAGGCGGAGATGACCAAGAAGGTCGAGGCGATTGTGGACGAGGACTGTATCTTTGCCACCAACACATCGACCCTGCCGATCACGGAACTGGCAAAGGCCAGCGCGCGCCCCGAACAGTTCATCGGCATCCATTTCTTCAGCCCGGTGGACAAGATGATGTTGGTGGAAATCATCTGCGGCAAGCAGACGGGCGATGTGGCCGTGGCCAAATCCCTCGATTTTGTGCGCCAGATCCGCAAGACGCCGATCGTGGTGAACGACGCGCGGTTCTTTTACGCCAACCGCTGCATCCTGCCCTACGTCAACGAAGGCGTGCGCATGTTGCAGGAAGGCGTCGCGCCCGCAATGATCGAAAACGCCGCCAAACAGGTCGGCATGCCGCTGGGCCCGTTGCAGCTGACCGATGAAACCTCCATCGACCTTGGCGTGAAGATCGCCAAGGCGACGAAGGCGGCAATCGGTGCGGACTATGACGACACGGCTGACGAGCTGATCTTCTGGATGGCCGATGAAGGCCGCCTGGGACGCAAGACCAAGGCGGGGTTTTACGACTATGACGACAAGGGCAAACGCCAGTTGTTGTGGAGCGGTCTGACCGAGCGCTATCCGCTGGCGGACACGCAGCCGGAGTTGGTCGAGGTGCAGCACCGCTTGTTGTTCTCACAAGTCCTAGAGGCAGTGCGCGCGCTGGAAGACGGCGTGCTGACGGACATCCGCGAGGGCGATGTCGGCGCGATTTTGGGCTGGGGTTTTGCGCCATGGTCCGGTGGGCCGTTCTCATGGCTCGACATCCTCGGTGCGCCCTACGCCGCCGCGCGCTGCGACGAGCTGACCGAGAAGTTCGGTGCGCGGTTTACCTGCCCCGCCCTGCTGCGCGAGATGGCCGACAAAGGCCAGAGCTTCTACGGGCGTTTTGGCACGGGCGTGGACAGCAAAGCGGCGTAGAGACGTCACAGCGAATTGAAAAGGCCGCATCTGAGGGTGCGGCCTTTTTTTGTTTTGGAGGATACGGACCGCTCAATGCTCGTGAGGGTCATTTTCCGCATCCGTTTGCGTTGCGTGCACCGTGCCATGGTCATGATCCGGTGGGCCATAGATCGCATAGAGCTTCATCGGCTCGTCACCGGTATTGGTTATATTGTGCCAGACTCCGGCGGGCACGAACACGGCCCAGTCTGCGCCCACGTCACGCTGGTAATTCAGATCGTCCTGACTTGGCCCCATCTGCACCCGGCCTTTGCCCTGCTCGAGGCGCAGAAACTGGTCATGGGTTTCATGGACTTCAAGCCCGACATCGCCCCCCACCGGAATGCTCATCAGCGTCATCTGGATGTTCTTGCCTGTCCAGCGCGTGGTGCGAAAATTCGGGTTTTCGAGCGTGTCTTTTTCAATGTCTACAACAAAAGGCTCCGCGCCATAATCTTTGGTGTCGGTCATGTCTTGTCCTTTCACTACTATGAATACGTGAGTCATAGGTGGTGAGGCGGGCCGCAAAATCCAAGGCACCCGTGGCAAGATGTCCGAGGGAGGTCTGCGTCGCGGCTGGTCCGAAACCGACAGACGACGCCCGCAAACAAAATCGCCCCGCCTTGTTTCCAAAGGCGGGGCCCGAACCGCGCGCTCTATTCTGGGGGAAAGCTCGCACGGGTCGGTCGCAATCGAGGTTCAGCCCCCGGTTGCAACTGGTGCGCCGTGATCAGGCGGCGTATTGGGCAGGGACATACGGGTGGTCGCCCGCGTCCTCGAACATAAGGCAATCGACAAGGTCTTCGGCCATGGACATCGGCAGCACGTCATAGGACGTGTGTTTTGCGTCCGACATCAGGTCGGATTTAGCGCGGCACAAGAACAACGCGCCGATGTTGGCAAAAACGATCTCGTCTTGTGCGAAATGGATCTGGATGACTTCGACCCAGTCGGTCGGGCGCGACTGGCTGATGGCGCGAAGGCCGTTCAATGCAGCACCGGGGATCACTGCGAACGGATCACCTATCAGGCTTTCGGCTGTGTCGCTTTCGATCATGACGGACTGGTGCGGCAGGATCGTCATGTCTTCGCGGTTGCCAAGGGCGCCGGCGGGCACAAACAGCGGCCAGCTTGCGATGTTGCGATTGTCTGCCATCAGAACGTGGCGCGTAACGGCGATGACCGTTTGCAGGCCACCATCAAATGTCAGAACCTGCTGACCCGCCTTGATCGTTTCGACTTTGGCCCAGCCTGCCCGTGTCGCCACCTTGGTGCCGGCAATCAGACCGGACGTTTTTGCATCAAGCTTCGGCTGTGCGCCGTGGCAAGTATCTGTGTCCCAAGCGGTGTTTTTCCAAGCAAGCATTTCTGACATCCCCATGTCTGTTTTCTATTTTGCGAGCCACCCGTTTTTGTCTTTGGCAGCGGGTTGGTCCGTAGCAACACAGACACTGGGCGTGATTCCCAAGGCGGTCCTTGGCTTAGAAAGGGGCATGTTTGGGGCATTGATCCGGGCGAACGGCCAATAAACTGGTTAACCGCGGATTAACCGTGAATCCGGAAACAATAGAGCGGTCATCAGACGGGGTCGAAACCATAGCCGTGGATCGCGATATCCGTAGCGCAGATATCGGCCAGCAGTTCGGCGTCTGATTCTGTATAAAAGCCGCGCCAGTCGCGCGGACGCGTCGATTGGTTGGCCCTAGGCACGTCCGGTGTGAACCCGAGGTGGTCGACAAGCGGCGCCATGTCGTCGTGCAAATGTTCGAGGCGGATATAGAGATCGGCATGCGCCGCGCCTGCCCCGTCCGTCATATAGCTGGCGTAGGGGTTTTGGCGAAACGTGGATTGCGTCAGCGGATCGTTCAGGAACCGCGAGAAGCCGTTGGTTTGCGCCAGCGTCACCGCCGGATGGTCGAACGACTGCGCGCGCAGCCAGTGATAATAGCTGACCATGCGGTCCCACGGGTTGCGCACGAGCGTAAAGGTGAACAGCGCATCCATCTCGTCGCGGGTGATCAGGCCTTCGGCGTCCGCCAGCGTTGAATGTTTCCACAACCGCCCAGCGGTTTGCACGCCTTTGACCTTGCCCCGCCGCTTGAGCGCCTTGGGGGTGTCGCCGATCATGATGTCGTCGGCCATCGCACGGTCCTCCAGCGCCAGCGCCATCGATGTGCCGCCGGTTTTCGGGATATGCACGAAGATATAGCTGCGCCCGCGTGAAAGGATCATTTGGACCTCAATGCAATGATGGCGCCGGATGCGATGATCAACGCAATGCCGCACAGTGCGACAACGCCAAGGGTCTGCCCCCACATCAGCCAGCCAAAGAACGACGCGAACACGATGAGGGAATATTCGTTGATGGCGGCATAGGACGCTTCGCCCAGTTGATAGCCCCGCGTCAGCAGCACCACGCCCAAAATACTGCCCGCCGCCTGCGCCAGCGTGACAAGCACCATCGTCAGGTCCGGCGGGACGTAGCCGCGCTGCACCCAGCCGCTTGCCCCGGCGGCCGCGTCCATTGGCCAGACCGTCAGCACCGCGAGACCGATGGCGCCGAACAATCCCATGATGGCGAAATAGGCCAGCGTCATCACCAGCACGCTTTCGCCTTCGCACCACGCCCGCGTGCCGATGGCAGATATCGCGTAGCACACCCCCGCCGAAATCGGCAAGACAGACAGCCACGTCAGCCCGCCGTCTTCAGGCCACACGACCATCAGCGCGCCCGTAAACCCGATGGCCACCGCCGCCCAGCGCCACAGCCCAACCTGTTGCCCCCGAAACAGCACCGAAAAGACCAGCACAAATATGGGCGCGGTAAACAAGCCCGCGACGACCACGCCGATGGGCAGCAGCGCCAGGCAGCCGAAATAGATCAGCAGGGCGGAGGCGTTGAAAAAATTGCGCAGCAGCACCCACCCCGGGCGTTTGGCGCGCAAAGTGCCCATACCCAACAGCGCCAGAACCGCGATCACCGGAAAGGCAATGCCCGAGCGCGCCGCCTGAAACAGCCAGAGCGACGAGCTATGTGACACCAGCACAATCAGGTTGTCGACGATCCCGAGCACGAACATGGCCGACAGGATGCAAAGCGTGGACACAATGGGGTTGGTTTGCTGCATGGGGCCACTGTCCGCAGAACGCGCGCCGGACGCCAGCCCAAAAATGACGGTTTTGCCCGCTTGCCCGTTTGACATTTGCGCAAACTGCGACACTCTGGGGGGGCGCTGCTGGGAGGATTTGGCGATGGGTTGGATGACAGACGAAACCGGGTTGGACAAAACACCCGCCAATTTTGTGCCGCTGACCCCGCTCAGCCATCTGGCACGCGCGGCCTTGGTGTTTGGCGACCGCGAGGCGTTGGTCTACGGGCCGATGCGCCTGACCTATGCGCAGTATCACGCGCGCGTCAGCCAGCTGGCGTCCGCATTGGTGCAAGCGGGCGTTGTGCCCGGTGATGTGGTGGCGACGCTTCTGCCCAACGTGCCCGCTCAGGCCGAGGCCCATTTTGGCGTGCCCGCCGCAGGCGCGGTATTGAACACGATCAACATCCGGCTGGATGTGGACACGATCGCCTACATCTTCGATCACGGCGGCGCGAAAGTGGTGATTTGCGACAGCCAGTTTTTGCCCGTGTGTATGCAGGCGATTGAATTGATGGAGGGCGACGCGCCCTTAGTGGTCGAAGTACCCGACGAACATGCAGGTGTTCCCGAGATCGGCGAGCAGATTGTTTACGAGACATTCTTGCTTGCGGGGGACCCGGAATTTGAATGGATCATGCCGGATGACGAATGGGAGAGCCTTGCGCTGAACTACACCTCCGGCACGACGGGGCGGCCCAAGGGCGTGGTCTACTCCCACCGCGGGGCCTACCTGATGACGATGGGCACGCCCGTGTCATGGCGCATGACGCTTTATCCGCGATATTTGACCATTGTGCCGCTGTTTCATTGCAACGGCTGGAACCACACTTGGATGATCCCGTTGCTTGGGGGCACGGTGGTGTGTTGTCGCGATGTGTCTGCGCGCGCGATTTACGCGGCCATCGCGGATGAGGGGATCACGCATTTTGGCGGTGCGCCGATTGTGCTGAACCTGCTGGTGCATGCCAAAGACGAAGAGCGTCGCGAATTTGAGCACACCGTCGAGGTGTTCACGGCCGGGGCCCCTCCGGCCCCTGCCACACTTTCCGCGATCAGCAAGCTCGGGTTCAACGTGCAGCAGGTCTACGGGCTGACGGAAACCTACGGCCACGTGACCGAATGTTTGTGGAACGCCGAATGGGACGATTTGCCGGAAGAAGAACAGGCAGCCATCAAGGCGCGTCAGGGTGTTGCGTTTGCGCAGATGGAACACATCACGGTGGTGGATGAGCAAATGGGTCAGGTCGCGATGGACGGCGCCACGCAGGGCGAAATTGTCATTCGCGGCAACTCCGTCATGAAGGGCTATCTGAAGAACCCCAAGGCCACCGCAAAGGCCTTTACGGGGGGCTATTTCCATTCCGAAGATCTTGCCATCCAGCACCCCGACGGGTCGATCCAGATTTCGGACCGCGCCAAGGACATCATCATTTCCGGCGGTGAAAACATCAGCTCGGTCGAGGTTGAGGGCGCGCTGATGGGGCACCCCGACGTGATGCTGTGCGCCGTGGTCGCGATGCCCGACGACAAATGGGGCGAAGTGCCCTGCGCCTTCGTTGAGCTGAAAGAGGGGCATGTTGTTGACGAAGCCGCACTGATCGCTTTCGCGCGCGACCGGCTGGCGGGGTTCAAATGCCCCAAGAAAGTGGTGTTTGGCGAATTGCCCAAAACATCGACCGGCAAGATCCAGAAGTTCGAGCTTCGCAAGACGTTCGGGTGACGCGCGCTGCCGCCTTTGCTGCCCTGTTTTGCGCCAACGCCGCGCAGGCGCTGGTGCTGGACGGGCAGATATTGCAGCAAAACGGGGCGGGGGAATTCGTGCGGCTGGATCCGGCGGCGGGGTTCACCGTGGGGGCGGACAATTTCGACACCGACAACATCTATGCCTTTGACGAGGATCAAAACATCACCCTGCCCCGCGCGGTGCGTGTGGACATCGGCGGCGTTGACGGGGTCATCGCGCAGGGCACCGAGGTGGCCAGCCATTATGTGTTTTTCGATAGCGTTCAGGGATCGCATTTCGGCTACGTGGATTTTGACGCGCCAGTGCTGGGCATTGCCGCCTATCAGGACACGATGGGCGCGACAGATTTCCTGGCCAACACCAACGTCACCTATATCGGCGAAAGGTTGCGCGGGTTGGAAACGGGTGATGAAGTCTGGATCGACCCCGATGAACCAAACCGCGTGTGGGTGTTGTGGGCCGGGTCGTCACCCGGTGATTACATCCGCGTCTTTACGGCCCGCTCCGTCGGGGCTGCGATGATGTAGGCGCGCACCGAAGGGATCGTTTGCAGGTTTCCGGTTTTCCGCGTTAGGGTCTTGGTGAGTCGGGGGATTTTAACAAAATTCCATACGATGACGCGCAGTTGTGCCCCTTTGCGACCGCCACACGATCTGGCGGGCGACAGTCAGGGGCCAGCGAAAGGAGGGAAAATGTACAAAAATATTATGGTGCCCGTTGATCTGGGCCATGAAAAGACACTGAGCCGTGCGTTGCGCACAGCCACGGACCTTGCCAAGCATTACGGTGCAAAAGTCACCTATGTCGGCGTGAGCAGTTCTGCCCCCAGCGGCGTGGCGCACACGCCCGAGGAATATCAGGCCAAGCTGAACGACTTTGCCAAAGCCCAAGGCGAGGCCGCCAGCGTGCGCACCGAAGGGCATGCCGAAATCAGCCATGATCCGGCGGTGGACCTTGACCCGACGTTGCTCAAGGCCGCAGACGAAATTGGTGCGGATCTGATCATTATGCAAAGCCACATACCGGGGCTGGCGGACCATCTTTGGCCGTCCAACGGTGGCAAGATCGCACGCCAAGCCAAGTGTTCCGTGATGGTGGTGCGCGACTGACGCGCGCACAACCGGTTCATTCATTAAGGCGCAAAGCGCCAAAACCAGACAGGGGGACCACACACCATGGTCGATGAAACAGTAAATCAGGGCATACCTGAACCTCAGGGGCAATCCGATGTAATCGAGACCGATTACGAGGTTGGACAAGATAATCTTGAAACGACATTTGCAGGGATCAAGCTCGACATTCACAATCCGGTCTTTTTGATCTCGGCAGTGATGATCGTGGTCTTTGTGGCCATCGCACTGATCTTTCCGGAAGGGTCCAAAGAGACATTTCTGGCCGTTCGCAACTACATCAAAAGCACGTTTGACTGGTTCTTCCTGATGTCGGCCAACCTGTTTGTGATCTTTGCGCTGGTGCTGATCGTGACCCCGTGGGGCAAGGTCAGGCTGGGCGGCACGGACGCGGTGCCCGATTACAGTTATCCGGCATGGTTTGCGATGTTGTTTGCCGCCGGTATGGGCATCGGCCTGATGTTTTTCGGCGTGCTTGAGCCGGTCTATTATTTTGCGACCCCGTGGGGGGACCAGCCTTTGGGCGGCAACCTCGGTGTTGTTGACGGCGTG
Source organism: Octadecabacter sp. (assembly GCA_965655275.1). Lineage (GTDB taxonomy): Bacteria > Pseudomonadota > Alphaproteobacteria > Rhodobacterales > Rhodobacteraceae > Octadecabacter. The sequence goes on from CBFHGD010000088.1 coordinate 8,372, forward strand.
GTGCAAAGTGCAGCGCAGGTTGAAGAAGCCCGGCGCATGGCGATGGCGGCGACGATTTTCCACTGGGGTCTACACCCTTGGGCGATCTACGCGATCGTGGCTCTGGCGCTGGCGCTGTTTAGCTACAACAAGGGTTTGCCGCTGACGCTGCGCTCTGCGTTCTATCCGATTTTGGGCGAACGCGTGTGGGGCTTTTGGGGCAACGCGATCGACTGTATCGCGGCGTTTGCCACGTTGTTCGGTCTTGCGACATCGCTTGGCTTCGGGGCCACGCAGGTTGCGTCCGGCCTGACCGAAGTCTTCGGATCGGGTGACGCGGCAGATGGCACTCGCAACTTCCTCGGCTTCTTGTGGGGCAATGCGGACACCAGCGCGGACAGTTCCGTGCTGTTGGTGCTGATCATCGCCTTCATCACGCTGATCGCGCTTGTGTCGGTCGTGCGCGGGTTGGACGGCGGCGTGAAGGTGCTGTCTGAAATCAACATGGGGCTGGCGGGCATCTTGCTGGTGTTCGTGCTGATCGCGGGTCCAACAATCGCTATCTTCACCGACTTCTTTGGCGGGCTGTTCGCCTATGCACAAGAAATCGTGCCGCTGTCCAACCCTGTGGGGCGGAC
>CBFHGD010000089.1:0-8867 GCA_965655275.1 Octadecabacter sp.
AACTACAAAAAGTCCTGATCGACATGAAGTTGCATCTGGAAGGCGAGCATTCCTGAAGTGCGGCCACTCCGGTGCGGAACAGTCAGTGGTTGGGTCTAGGCCCGCTCGACGATAACCGAGCCGACAGAATACCCCGCCCCGAACGAACAGATCAGCCCGTGATCACCGGCTTCCATATCATCTGAATACTTGGAAAACGCGATGATGGACCCCGCGCTGGAGGTGTTGGCGTAGTCTTGCAGGATGTTTGGCTGTTCGCCATTCACCGGATCACGTCCCAAGACCTTCTTGCCGATATAGTCGTTCATCGACTTGTTGGCCTGATGCAACCATAGGCGTTTCAGGTCGTCCGCGGCAAGGTTTTCGTCCGCCATATGCGATGCGATGTGTTTACTGACCAGCGGCAAAACTTCTTTGAACACCTTACGGCCGTTTTGCATGAACTGCATGTCTCGGCGGTCTTCCATTTGGTCGCGGGTGCGGCGCAAAAAACCGTTGTTGTTGCGGATGTTGTTGGAAAACTGCGTCGCAAGGCGCGTTGATTTCACCTTGAAATGCGGGGGCTTCAGGCCCTCGTCGCGTTCGATCAGCACGGCTGTCGCCACATCGCCAAAGATGAAATGACAGTCGCGGTCGCGCCATTCCAGGTGCGCCGAACAAATCTCGGGGCAGACGACCAAGGCGCTTTTGATGCTGCCGGATTTGATCATGTCGCAGGCGGTTTGGATACCGAACGTGGCGCTGGAGCAGGCGACGTTCATATCAAACGCAAACCCGTCGATTTCCAGAAGGCTCTGGATTTCGACGGCGATGGCGGGGTAGGCGCGTTCGTGGTTGGAGGCGGCGCAGATTACGGCGTCGATATCGTCAGCGGATTTGCCCGCCTGCGCCATGGCCTGCAATGCCGCGTCCACGGCCATTTCCGCCATCAGGCTCGGCTCGTCGTCGGTGCGGTTCGGGAGTTTGGGGCACATGCGCTTAGGGTCCAGAACACCTTCTTTATCAAGCACATAGCGTTGCTCTATGCCGGAAGCGGCAACGATGAAATCGCTCGAAGACTGCGGCTTGGCTTCAACCGTTCCGGCGGCAATGGCGTCGGCGTTTTGCGCATTGAACAGGTCCGCATGGGCGTTGAACGCTGCGACAAGTTCGTCGTTGGTGATGGTGAATTCGGGGGTGAACACCCCTGTTCCGGTAATCGCTGCGCTAAACATAATCCGTCCCTTTTTCTGGGGTCTATAGGGCGGGATCGGACATGAAATTGCAAGGGTGACGGGGCGTATGCACAGTAAGCACTTCCTGCGCCCCGAGGACGCGTGGCCCTGCCTGCGGGGGCCTGCATATCTGGCCGTTGCAGGTCACTGTGCGCACATCTATTCTTTGAGCGTGTTAGAGCGCCGTTGGCGATTTTTGACTTTAGGAACAAGCCAGATGATGAAGGAACAAGACGCCGCAGCCCTTATACCGCTTTGGTTGCTGATTTTCCTGCAAGCGGGCATTTCAGCGTCGAGCTTGATCGTGGAGATCGTCGCAGGACGCATGATTGCGCCTTATGTCGGCATGAGCCTTTACACATGGACATCCATTATTGCTGTCGTGCTTGCTGGCTTTTCCGTTGGGCATTGGTGGGGCGGACGCATCGCGTCGCGACCAACACAAAGTGCATTGCAGATCACCGGATGGACCATGATCGCAGCCGCGTGCACCACGGCGGGTGCGACGCTGCTTCTGCGCGCCTTTGCAGGCCCTATTCTGGAGGCCTTTCCGCATCCGCTGGCCGCCATCACAACATTAAGCGGCCTTGCATTTTTCCTACCCTCGCTCTTTGCGGGGGTGCCCGCACCCATACTGACCGTAGCTGCAATGCGAGGCAGGGACCGCTCTGAGCAAGCCCTGGGTGCAATGTTTGCCGCAGGCGCGATCGGCGCTATTGTGGGCACCCTTCTTGCGGGCTTTCTATTTGTGCCATGGATCGGATCAGTGAAGACCCTTCTGGTCATCACTCTGGTTTATGCGATGGCTGCGTTGGTTTGTTTTTGGCTCGCAAGGGTGGCGCTGCGCGGCTATGTCGTTTCGGTTTCCGGTATCGCCGTCGCATTCGCAATCGGCTTATGGGCGCTGAGTTCTCCTTCGGTTTGCGACCGTGAAAGCAGCTACTATTGCATCCGGACTGTTGCGTTGTCCGATGATGCGGACAATCCGGTTAATCTGATGGTCGTTGATCATCTGGCCCACGGCGTCAGCGCGCGTGAGGCGCCGCGCGTTATGTTCACTGAGCATGCCGCCATGCTGGACGCGTTGCCCCGAATGCGAATGGGCCGAACAGATTTCACCTCGTTTCACATCGGCGGCGGGAGCTATTCTGTGCCGCGCGCTTGGGCAGATCGGGGTATTTCTGGCATTACGATCGCAGAAATCGATCCGGTCGTGACCCGGATCGCTGTTGAACAGTTCTGGTTTGATCCAACAACAGCAACAATCCTGCATCAGGACGCACGCGTGGCGCTCAGGCGGATCAATCAGCAGTTTGACGTCATCGTTGGGGATGCGTTTACGGACATCGCAGCACCCGAACATCTGGTGACGCAGGAGTTTCTTGAGTTGGTGTCGAGCCGCCTGTCGCCGGACGGAGTTTATGCAATGAACCTGATCGACAATGTGGATAGGCTGGACGCCCTCGCGGCGGTCGTTGTGACGATGCGCGATGTCTTTCCCAGCGTTGAGGTCTGGACGGCGGCAGGCCCCCCCCAAGCGGGGGAGCGTCGCGTGTTTGTATTGCTGGCCAGCGGATCCGACAGCGCCGTGTCCAGTGTTGATGCAAGGACCCCGGATTTGACCCGCTTTCAGGTGCTGGACAATTCATTCATCGACACGGTTGTGCAACAAAGGAATGCGCAGATATTAACCGACGATCACGCACCGCTTGCCTTTCTTATGGGTCTGGATCCAGCCGTTGACTGAAGCCTCGCAAACCGGTTTTGACTCAGCCGCAACCGCAATATGACCAATCTGACAAGACCTCAGAGACAAGGACCGGTGCGGAGCGCGACAGCGCTAGTTCAGAATGCGCCGGGCATGACTGTCAGCCCCAACATGTTCCAACTTTGCATGCCGCCACGGTAGTAATAGATCTTCTCGGCGGGGTAGCTCGCCTCGATCATTCGGCGCGCGGCCGTTGGGGACTGACCGCACCAAGGACCGTTGCAGAACAACACGATGTTTGGCAATTCACCCTCACAAATCCAGCCATCAAAATCGATCTCGCACCCGAATTCGCCCAGCCTGTCTGCCGCCTCTGTATAGGGAACGGAGATCGCACCGGGGATGGTGCCTTCCTCGTATTGCGAGCGTATCCGTCCATCGACAAGCAACGCATCGCCTGACTGTAGAAACTCCAACACCTCCAGCTCTCCAATTGTTGTGACACCGGGGGCCGGGCTCATTGGCTGGATGCAGAAATTGGGGCACGGGCGCGAGGTTTGCACCCATGGCTCCGCCAGACGCGCATCGATGTCCTGGTTGCGCATTATTTCAACGCTGCCGTTCGGCGTGGGCACGGTCACACTCATAATGTCTTTGGTGATACCGACGTCATCGGCCATTGCGGTGGTTGCCGCCGCGGCCGCGCAAACGAAAAATAGAATTGCACGCATGAGTTATCCTCCACTAAGCCTCATTGAGGCCAAAAGTATATTGGCCTTCAGATAGTGAGTCGAGTTTATCCGGCATAGGTTTTCGAAGGATCATGGGGTTATTGCGGTAAACTGATACCGTTGATCGGGTCCGGCAATGCCCCGGCAAGCCGTTCATTCAAATCGCAGCGAACAATTAGAGTCCACGGATCAGCTCGCCGGGCAATGCTGCCGTTCTTGCCGCGTTGTGCTACGTCGCGCTTCGCGCCATGATGCTGCCATGAGGTGTGCTCGGCAATGTTAAAGCGACTTTTCCTACCAAGCCTGTTGCTGTTCCTGGCGATTGGATTTTGGGCCAGCAGTGACTTTCAAGAGATCGCGGCGGGCGTGGCCATCTTCCTTTTTGGCATGTTGATGCTGGAGGACGGCTTCAAGTTGTTCAGCGGCGGATTTCTGGAACGCGTCTTGGAGAAATCCACAGGGTCGATCACGAAATCGATCGGTTTCGGATTCTTCACAACGACACTCATGCAGTCCAGCTCCTTGGTCTCGGTTATTGCAATCTCGTTCCTGTCGGCCGGGTTGATCACGCTTCTGGCTGGTGTCGGGATTATTTTTGGTGCCAACATCGGAACAACCACTGGTGCGTGGCTGGTTGCCGGCTTCGGTCTCAAGGTCAATATTTCTGCCTATGCGCTGCCGATGTTGGCATTCAGCATCATTCTTGTTTTCCAAAAGTCCAAATATCTGCGCGGTGCGGGCTTTGTGCTGGCTGGTCTGGGGTTCCTGTTCTTGGGAATCCACTACATGAAGGAAGGCTTTGAAACCTTCAAAGACCAGTTTGATCTGACGCAATTTGCGCTTTCGGGTTTGTTGGGTCTTGTGGCCTATACCTTGGTCGGGGCCACGGTGACGGTTGTGGTGCAGTCAAGCCATGCGACCATGGTGCTGATCATAACGGCACTGGCGGCCGGCCAAATCAGCTACGAAAACGCGCTTGCCCTGTCGATTGGTGCCAACATCGGCACGACGATCACCGCGATCATCGGATCCCTTACCGCGAATTTTCAGGGGAAACGGCTTGCCCTTGCGCATCTGATCTTCAACCTTGTCACGGCTGGTGTTGCGTTGATCCTCATCAACCCATTGCGCGACGCCGTTGATTTCATCAGCGCGGGGGTCGGCATTGCAGACACCGACTACGCGCTAAAACTGGCCGTGTTTCACACCATTTTCAATGCTCTCGGCGTTGTCTTGATGTTGCCCGTTGTTCATCGGCTTATCACATTTCTTGAAAGCGCCATCGCGCAGCCAATGGAAGACCTCAGTCAGCCCAAATACTTGTCGGCTGCGGTCAACGAATTTCCATTAACCATCCAAACGGCGATGCGGAATGAGGTGCGGCATCTCTATGTCAATGCGGTCGAATTGATCCTTCACGGGCTTAATCTGCATCGCACCGACATATTCGCCACCAAGGATATCGCGGCCAGTGTCGCGGCCAGCCGCGCGCCGATCGAGTTCGATATCGACGCGCGATACGAGCGCCGGATCAAAATCCTTCATTCTGCGATTGTCGAATTCGCGACCCGCATCAATACCAAAGACATGCCCGAAAATGTGATGGATGACATTTACACGATGCGCGATGTCGCGGCAAAAATCGTGCGAGCCGTTAAATCGGTCAAACACTTAAGGCGCAACACAATGCTCTATACCGAGCACCATCAAGGTGTGGTCACCGATCTCTACAACGGGCTGCGCACCGAAATTACCCGTATCCTTGTCGAGATCAGAAAGCTTGAACTTGCCGATCCCGACGACCGTTCGAGCCTTTGGCTGGATCAGGAGCGCATTCAGGTCGAAAACGATGCCAAGGAAACGAACACCAAGATCGAGGTTCTGATACGGGAGCAGAAAATGGGCGCCAGCGCGGCGACGTCGTTCCTGAACGATTCAAACTATGCCTATAGCGCGATGCGTGATTTGCTTGATGCGGCGCGGGCGTACTATATCGAAACCGAAGACGCGATGGCCGAGGTCGAGCGTATTCTGGCGTTGGATGACGACGAGTTGAACGCACAACCGCCCGAGGATTCAGCGCAATCGACGACGTGACCAAGAGAGGATTTCGTAAGACCATTCCAACTCGATACGATGCCAGCCTGGCAAAAGGAGGACACAATGGGACTTGAGAAGATTGCAGGCAAACTGGACGAGTATTATGACCGCCTTGAGCGCGGAAAAGCAGCGAAGATCGAGCCTGCGCATGTGGAAAAGGTGATCGCCAAGCTGCGCGCAAAGCAAGACTTGCTGAAGGGGGAATTACAAGATGCCGTCAAACCCTCAAAGCAGGAGCGGCTTGAGAACAAGATTGCGACCGTGCGCGAACAAATTGAGCGCGCAGAGTGGTTGCGCGCGAAAATCGGTCCCTAGCCGGAACGCGGGGTTTGCATGGTCACCGAACCGAACGCAGAGCACCAGCCGCGGCTGTTGAATTCGAACAGTCATCGCGTCAACGATTAGGTAAGGCACAGTATGGAACTATACCTGATTTTTCTAACCCTCGGAGTGCTGTTCTTTCTAGGGCTATTCATGGATCAGCTCGGTCGGCGCACACGACTACCGCGCGTCACGTTGCTGCTATTATGCGGTATCGCGATCGGGGGCTCGGGCCTCGATCTTCTGCCCCCAGAGGCGAATTATTGGTACGAGTTTCTGACGGTTGCGGCATTAACGATGGTTGCGTTCCTGTTAGGCAGTTCGCTGTCTCTCAAGAATTTGCGAAAACACGGTGCGCCGATCATGGCGATCTCGCTGTCGGTGGTGATCGTGACGATTGTGGTCGTCGGCGCTGGCCTATGGGCAATCGGCATTGATTTGGGGTTGGCCCTGCTGCTGGGGGCGATTGCCACGGCAACCGACCCTGCGGCGACCCAGGACGTGATCCGTCAAGCCAAAGCCAAAGGAGCGTTCCCCAAGACCTTGATGGGCATCGTGGCAATTGATGACGCGTGGGGCGTTCTGGCGTTTTCACTGGTTCTGATCCTCGTCGGCATCCTGAATGGCGCCGCGTCGGGCGCGGGCTTGCTCGACGCGGCGTGGGAAATCGGCGGCGCGCTGGCACTGGGTGGGGCACTCGGCTGGGCGGGCGCGTACTTCACAGGGCGATTGAGCAAGGGCGAACCTCTCCAGACCGAGGCGCTTGGAATCGTGTTCTTATGTGCCGGGTTGGCCTTGTGGCTGGAGGTTTCGTTTCTGATCGCGGGCATGACGGCAGGAGCGGTCATCGTGAACTTTGCGCGCCACCATTCCCGCGCGTTTCACGAAATTGAAAACTTCCAGTGGCCATTCATGATCCTGTTTTTCATTCTGGCCGGGGCATCCCTTGATGTCGGCGCGATTGGCAGCGTCGGGGTGATCGGGATGGGCTATGTCATCTTGCGCATACTTTCGCGGATCATCGGGGCTTGGGTCGGGGCCGTCATCGGCGGCGCCCGGCGCGAACACCGGCCTTGGTTCGGCGTCGCCTTGTTACCACAGGCTGGCGTCGCCGTCGGAATCGCCCTGATCGCAGCCGAAGAATTTCCGTATTACGCCGAAGCCCTCTTGACCATCACCATCGGGACAACCGTGCTGTTCGAGCTGCTCGGGCCTCCCGGAACGCTGCTCGCTTTGCGAAAAACGGCAAACGCAAAGCAGAAGTCCTCCAAGGCCTTGCCGTGATTTTTCGGCGGAAATTGGAGGGTTGGGTCACTACCCCTGCAGCGCCCTGACCTTCACATCACCCGCGACCTTCGCCTTCATCGCCAGTGCCGCTGCATGTGACCCCGACAACGTCGTGTAATACGGGATGCGGTCGGCCAGCGCGATGGCGCGGATGGAGCGGCTGTCTTCTACGGCGGCGGTGCCTTCGGTGGAGTTGAAGACCACGTCGATTTCGCCATCTTTCAGCAGGTCGGCGACGGTGCGTCCGCCCTCGTAGACCTTGTTGACCACGTCGGCGGTGATGTCTTGCGCCGCCAGCCATTCGGCGGTGCCACGGGTGGCGCAGATTGTCATGCCGAGGTCGCGCACGATCTGGGCGGCTTCCAGCAGTTGCCCGGTTTTATCGCTTTCTTTGATGGACATGAACACGCGGCCTTTGGTCGGCAGGTCAACGCCCGCGCCCATTTGCGCCTTCAGGAACGCGCGATCAAAGCTGCGTGCCCAGCCCATGACTTCGCCAGTGGAGCGCATTTCGGGGCCGAGGATCGTGTCGACGCCGGGGAAGCGGTTGAATGGCAGCACAGCCTCTTTCACGGAAAACCACGGGGTTTTCGGGTCGGCCAGCGTGAACGGGTTGCCCAGTGGCATGACGTCCATCGGGTCTTCAGCGGCGGCGTAAGGTTCGCGCAGCGGGAAGTTTGACAGCGGTTCGCCCGCCATGAGGCGCGCAGCGATGGAGGCGATGGCGGAGTCCGTGGCTTTCGCGACGAAGGGCACGGTGCGCGAGGCGCGCGGATTCACCTCGATCAGGAAAACCTCTTCCGTCCCTTGGTCATTGGCTTTGACGGCGAATTGCACGTTCATCAACCCGATGACGTTCAGGGCGAGGGCCAGCGCGTTGGTCTGGCGTTTGATTTCGTCCACGATTGCGTCGGACAGGGTGTGGGGCGGCAGGGAACAGGCGCTGTCACCGGAGTGTACGCCGGCTTCTTCGATGTGCTGCATGATGCCGGCGACATGGGTGTTTTGCCCGTCTGACAGGCAGTCCACATCAACCTCGACCGCGCCGGACAGGTAACTGTCCAGCAGCACGGGGCTGTCACCCGAGACGACGACGGCCGTGGAGATGTAGCGTTCAAGCTGGGACATATCGCGCACGATTTCCATAGCACGGCCGCCCAGCACGTAGGAGGGGCGGATGACCAGCGGGAAGCCGATGCTTTGTGCGATTTCAAGGGCTTGCGCGTCAGTAGAGGCGATGCCGTTCTTGGGTTGCAGCAGGCCGAGGTCATTGACGAGTGCCTGAAAACGTTCGCGGTCTTCGGCCCAGTCAATGCTGTCGGGCGAGGTGCCGAGGATGGGGATGCCTTCATCAGCGAGCGCCTGCGCGATTTTCAGCGGGGTCTGGCCGCCGAACTGCACGATGACGCCGTGCAGGGTGCCGTTTTCCTGTTCAACCCGCAGAATTTCCATCACGTGCTCGAAGGTGAGCGGTTCGAAATACAAGCGATCCGAGGTGTCGTAGTC
>CBFHGD010000090.1:0-8753 GCA_965655275.1 Octadecabacter sp.
TGGTCGGTGGGGTCGTTTTATGCCCCGTATTTGTCTGCCCGTCTTCTTGAAACCGTTATGCATGGGAAAGCATGGTCCGCCAAGCACTTTTTGGGAAATCATGGCACTAGATGGTGTTCTTGAGCCCTCTGGAACACAATAGATAGTGGCCAAATGCCGAACCCGCACCCACATACCGTGACTTTTGGCCGAAAGAACACAAGATATAGTAACATCGGCCGTATTGAAAAAAGTTCCAGATTTTCCCGAAAAGAGCGCGCACCTGCAGCCGCCACCCGGATAATTGGCCCGCACGCACGCCATTTTTCGCCGAATCATAGGGCTTTTTGTTGCAATTGATTCGAAATTCACAGGTTTGCGCCATGGTTTCCCATGTGAAGGATCAGCGGGGGGGCTAAAGCGCCTTCCACATCACGTGCGCATCGACCATGCCCTGCACCGGATGATCAAAGGCCGCCGGCAGCGTGCCTGCAATGTGAAACCCGAGCTTTTGCCAAAGGGCGACGGCGCCCGCGTTGGATGCCAGCACCAGATTGAACTGCATGGCGCGGTAGCCCAGCGCGCGGGCCTGCATTTGCGAATGCTCGCACATCGCGCGCGCGACGCCCCTGCCCTGTGCCGCCGCCGCCGTCACGTAGCCGCAGTTGCACACATGCACGCCGCCGCCACGGTGGTTGGTCTTTATATAGGAGGTGCCGAGGATATCGCCGTCTTCGGCCACAAAGGTCGCGGCGGGCGCAGTCATCCACATGGCACGGGCAGCAGCCTCGGTGATATCACGATCAACGGCGTAGGTTTCGCCCGCGCGAAACACCGGCTCCAGCATCGCCCAGATCGCAGGCCAGTCCGCATCCGTGGCGCGGCGGATAATCATGCAATACCGCCATCAATCAGGCGTTTCGCCAGTGTGGCGTAGGCCTGCGCCATCGGGCCATCACCCGCCGCAATCGGCGTGCCCGCATCACCGGCCAGCCGCGTATCCAGATCAATGGGTAGCGAGCCGAGGAACGGCGCGCCGATATCCCTGGCCTCCGCCTCGACCCCGCCATGGCCGAACAGATGCGCCTCGTGCCCGCATTTCGGGCATATGTAAGTAGACATGTTTTCGATCAGCCCGAGGACAGGCGTTTTCAGCGTGTTGAACATATCAATCGCCTTGCGCGCATCAATCAGCGCCACGTCCTGCGGCGTGCTGACCACGATCGCGCCCGTCAGGTTGGTTTTCTGGCACAAGGTCAGTTGCACGTCGCCGGTGCCGGGCGGCAGATCAACGATCAGCACGTCCAGCTCGCCCCACTCCACCTGCGTCAGCATTTGTTGCAGCGCGCCCATCAGCATCGGGCCGCGCCACACAACCGCCTTGGCGGGGTCCATCATCAACCCGATCGACATCATGGTGACGCCGTGGGCCTGCAATGGAATGATGGTTTTGCCATCCGGCGATGCGGGGCGTTTGCTGGTGCCCATCATGCGCGGCTGGCTGGGGCCGTAAATATCTGCATCCAGCAGGCCCACGCGGCGGCCCTGTTTGGCCAGCGCGACCGCCAGATTGGACGACACCGTGGATTTGCCCACGCCGCCCTTACCGGAACCCACGGCGATGATGCGCGCGACACCAGGCACCCCTTCGGGGCCGGCCTGCGGGGTCGGATGGCGGCCGATGGTCAAGCTGGGTGGAGTCTTGTCAGCCGGTGGAGGAGGTTGATTTGCGCCGCCTTTGGGCGCGGTCGGCGCGGTCAGCACAACGGACACCGAAGCCACCCCGTCCATCTTGGACACGATCATTTCTGCGGCCTGGCGAATGGGCTCCATCCGCGCGGCGGTGGCGGCATCCGGCGCCTCGATCACGAAACGGACCGCATCACCGGACACTTGCAGCGCACGGATCATGTCGCGCGACACCAGATCCCCACCGTCGGGCAGCCCGATGGTGCCCAATGCCGCCAAAATCGCATCGCTCGTGATCGCCATACTGCTCTCCTCATATTTCAAACCAGTACATAAACCGCCCAAGAATAAGACAACAGCACTGATCCTTTGGGCAGACGCCTGAAAATGCACAAAGTGACGCCGCGTCAACTGGCGCGATGGCACTAAACTGTGCAATTTCAACTCGTTGACTATGCATTTTCTGCATAGCAGCATTGACCTCATGGGGGATTGTGCACATGCAGCATTCGGCTAGATAGGAGTGGCAAGGCGCGATGTTAGCGCCACAACTTCAGAGCCACTGCGCAAACGATACGCGTTGGCAGTGAGTAAAGGACACGACAATGGCACATGTATCTGACATCCGCATCGGCGGCGTAACACTATCTTCTCGCGTAGCGACGCTGCGCATGGATCTGATGACCCGCTTTGACAACTACCGGATGTATCGCAACACACTGAACGAACTTCGCAGCCTGTCCAAGCGCGAGCTGAACGACCTTGGCTTTAACGAATACAACATCGAACAGGTCGCTTACGACACGGTCTATAAATAATTCCGAAATCGGGTCGTCCTCTCCTCCTCCCTGGATAGGCCCGTGATAGCGCCCCCCTTCCTCCTCCCGAGGCGACGGGCGCTGTGATCAAGACGCGGCGGTATCTTCCTCCTCCCTGACACCGCCGCACTTGATCCAACTTACGACCGGGCCGCTTGTCTCCTCCCCGAGCAGCGCCCACAAAAATGACGCCGGACCTGTCCTCCCACAGGTTCGGCGTTTTTTGTCGTTGTAGGGGTATTGCGGGGAGCGGATGGGCGCGGCGGCTTCGGGCCAATGGCCCTGCCCCCGTCGCACAAAACCCCGCCGCTAGGCCCGCTCGTCCTTGGTGGTGCCCATGACCATATAACTGGTGATCGAGCGCACATGGGGCACGGTGCCGAGGCGATCTGTGTGGAATGTCTTATACGCGCCCAAATCGGCCGTTTCGACCCGCAGCAGGTATTCGAACGCGCCGGCGATGTTGTGGCATTCGGTGACTTCGTCAAAGCGGTTCATTGCCACCTCGAACCCTTGCTGCGCGGTCTTGGAGTGTTCGGACAGGCCCACCGCAACGTAAACCACATAGGCGCGGCCGGTTTGCGCGGGGTCCAGCCGCGCGCGGTAGCCTGTGATGATTCCGCGCCGCTCAAGGTCTTGCACGCGACGCAAACAGGCTGAGGGCGACAGGCCGACGGCATCGGCCAGCGCGAGGTTGCTGATACGGCCGTCGGCGCGCAATTCACGCAATATCTGCGCGTTTATTGGGTCAGTATCCGTCATAACTTGTGATGTTACCTGAATATTGTGCAATTTGGCAATTTCATTGCGCCCGATGCCGCATAAGATTGCACAATGACCTATGATTTACTGATCGCCCTTGCGACATTCGCCTTTGTTTCGTCCGTCACGCCGGGGCCGAACAACATTATGTTGATGGCGTCGGGGGCCAATTTCGGCTTCCTGCGCACGGTGCCGCACATGTTGGGGGTGTCGCTTGGCGCGGGGCTGATGTTCGCGCTGATCGGGCTGGGGTTGGGTCAGATTTTCGACGCCTATCCGACAAGCCGGCTGGCCCTGACGCTCATCAGCAGCTGTTACCTACTGTTTCTGGCATGGAAAATCGCCAACGCCGCCCCGCCCCGCGGGGGGGACGCCACGGGAAAACCGCTGACATTCCTGCAAGCGGCCGCGTTTCAATGGGTCAACCCCAAGGCGTGGTGGATGGGCACCCACGCGGTCACCACGTTTTCACCCGAAAGCGCGGCGTGGATCGCGGCATTGTGGGTGGCGGGGGTATTTGCGCTGGTAAACCTGCCGACAATCACGGTCTGGATCACCATCGGAACGCAGATCAAACGGCTGCTGGGTCGCCCCCGCCTGCTGCGCGGGTTCAACTGGACCATGGCGGCCCTGCTGGTCGCCACCCTCTGGCCGATCATTCAACCGCTGTTCGCGCCCTAGAACGGCACGTCGTTCGCTTTGTCCGCGCCCACAATAAACTTCGCCACGACCTTCTTTTCGCCCGCTTTGTCGAACTCGATCACCAGTTTGTCGCCTTCAATCTCCATCACCTCGCCGTAGCCGAATTTTTGGTGAAACACCCGTTCGCCAACGGTGTGGGACGACGCGGCTTTCATGTCGATCACCATGTTGCGGGACTCTTGAGGTTGGGACATCGGACGGTGTTGCTGGCGGCTTTGAAGGCGGCGCCAACCGGGGGAGTTATAGACATCCGCCTTGGCGACGCGGTCATGAATGTCTGATTCAAAATCATCATCGGCCGCGTGGCCCTGCGCGCCCATGCCCGTGGCACCATACACCCCGCCCTGCAAGCCCGGCGGGGTCAACACGTCAACGTGTTCGGGGGGCAATTCGTCAATGAACTGGCTGGCCATCTGGGATTGCCAGCGCCCGAACACCAGACGGTTGGACACAAACGAAATCAGGCAATGTTTCTCGGCGCGCGTTATGCCGACATAGGCAAGGCGGCGTTCCTCTTCGAGGCCTTTGAGCCCGCTTTCATCCAGCGATCGTTGGGACGGAAAAATCCCGTGCTCCCATCCCGGCAGGAACACGGCGGGAAATTCGAGGCCCTTGGCCCCGTGCAGCGTCATGATGGTGACCATATCGCCCTGTTCGTCTTTGGCATTGTCCATGATCAGGCTGACGTGTTCGAGGAACCCTTGCAGGTTTTCGAACCCCTCCAGCGCGTTGATCAACTCCTTGAGGTTTTCCAGCCGCCCGGGGCCTTCGGGGGTCTTGTCGTTTTGCCAATGGCCGGTGTAACCGCTCTCGTCGAGGATCATTTCGGCCAGCTCGACATGGGTGTCCTGCTCGGCGCGCAGTTGGGCGTGCCATCGATCAAGCCCCTGCACCAGTTCGCGCAGAGCCGCACCACCCTTGCCTTTGATCAACCCGCCTTCGACGCAAAGACGCGCGCCCTCTATCAAATTCACACCCTGCGCGCGTGCGGTCATCTGGATGGTCTGCACCGCCTTGTCTCCAAGGCCGCGTTTGGGGGTGTTCACGATCCGCTCGAACGCCAGATCGTCGTCTTGCGACACGGCGAGGCGGAAATAGGCCATGGCATCGCGGATCTCCATCCGCTCGTAAAAGCGCGGCCCGCCGATGACGCGGTACGGCAAGCCGATGGTCAAAAACCGGTCTTCAAACGCGCGCATTTGGTGCGACGCACGGACCAGTATCGCCATGTCATTGAGCGGGATCGGGTCCAGCCCGCGCGTGCCGCGCTGCATCGCCTCGATCTCCTCCCCGATCCAGCGCGCCTCCTCCTCACCGTCCCAATGGCCGATCAGTCGCACCTGTTCGCCGTCCTCGCCTTCGGTGAACAACGTCTTGCCAAGGCGCCCTTTGTTGGCCGCGATCACACCCGCGGCCGCCCCGAGGATGTGGCCTGTGGAGCGGTAATTCTGTTCCAGCCGCACCACATGCGCGCCGGGAAAATCTTTTTCGAACCGCAGGATGTTGCCCACCTCCGCGCCGCGCCAGCCGTAGATGGATTGATCGTCATCGCCGACGCAACAGATGTTCTTATGGCCCTGCGCCAACAGGCGCAGCCACATATACTGCGCCACGTTGGTGTCCTGATACTCGTCCACGAGGATGTATTTGAACCAGCTTTGATAGTTTGCAAGCACATCAGGATAAGCCTGAAAGATCGTCACCATATGCAACAACAAATCGCCGAAATCGCAGGCGTTCAGCTCACGCAGGCGTTGCTGATAGGCGGTATAAAGCTCGACGCCCATGCCGTCATAGGCCCCCGCCTCGCCCGCGGGCACCTGCGTCGGGGTCCACGCCTTGTTTTTCCAGCCGTCAATGATGCCAGCCAACATGCGCGGCGGCCATCGCTTTTCGTCGATGTCAGCGGCACGCACCAATTGCTTGAGCAGGCGCAACTGGTCGTCCGTGTCCAAAATCGTAAAGCTCGATTTCAACCCCGCCAGTTCCGCGTGACGGCGCAGTTGTTTGACACAAATCGCATGAAACGTGCCCAGCCACCGCATCCCCTCGGACGCGCCGTTGGTCAACGCGCCAAGACGGGTCTTCATTTCGCGCGCGGCCTTGTTGGTAAACGTCACGGCCAGAATCTCGTCCGGTCGCGCGCGATTTGTGGCCAGCAAATGTGCAATCCGGCAGGTCAGCGCCTTGGTCTTGCCGGTGCCCGCGCCCGCCAGCATCAACACCGGCCCGTCCAGCTGTTCCACCGCTTCGCGCTGTGCGGGGTTCAGCCCCTCGAAATAATCGACATGGTGCGCGGCCATCGCCTGCTGGGACAGGGACTGGCGCGGTGCGGCGGCGGCTTCGAAAGCCTCATCATCTGAATAACTGCTCATGGACGATAACCTAGCGTCGTTGTACCGTTAAGAAAAGCCCATGTTCGCTCAATGTTCACATGTTCTTTCGCTCGGCTTCCCTGTCTTCTTTGGCGCGCAAATACCGTGGGGGACGGCGCCTGCGCCGGGGGGCCGCGCCCCCGCCCCGCGCGCCGCAAGCGCAACCCGCATCCCTGATTGCACGCCATTACAGTTTACACTTACAAATAATTCTTCATAAATGCTGCAACTGCAAAATAAGGATCCGTTTCTCATGGCCGACTTCCAGAAAATCCTCATCGCCAACCGTGGCGAAATCGCGATCCGTATCATGCGCGCCGCCAACGAGATGGGTAAGAAAACCGTCGCCGTTTACGCGGAGGAGGACAAGCTGGGTCTGCATCGTTTCAAAGCAGACGAAGCCTACCGCATCGGTGAGGGCATGGGCCCTGTCGCCGCTTATCTCAGCATCGAGGAGATCATCCGCGTCGCCAGAGCCTGCGGCGCCGACGCCATCCATCCGGGCTATGGCCTGCTATCCGAAAACCCCGATTTTGTAGATGCCTGCGAAGCCAACGGTATCAAATTCATCGGCCCAAGGGCCAAAACCATGCGCGCCTTGGGCGACAAGGCAAGCGCGCGGCGCGTCGCCGTTGAAGCGGGTGTGCCTGTCATCCCGGCAACCGACGTGCTGGGCGAGGACATGGCCGCAATCAAGAAAGAGGCCGCCGCTGTCGGCTATCCCCTTATGCTCAAGGCGTCCTGGGGCGGCGGCGGGCGCGGCATGCGCGCGATCAATTCTGAGGAGGAGTTGGAAGAAAAGGTGCTTGAGGGCCGCCGCGAGGCAGAGGCCGCGTTCGGCAACGGCGAAGGCTACCTCGAAAAGATGATCATCAAGGCGCGCCACGTCGAGGTGCAGATTCTCGGGGACAGTCACGGGGAGATTTACCACCTCTACGAGCGCGATTGTTCTGTCCAGCGCCGTAACCAGAAAGTGGTCGAGCGGGCGCCGGCCCCCTATCTCTCCGAAACCCAGCGTGAACAGATTTGCCAGTTGGGCAAAAAGATTTGCGAACATGTGCAGTATGAATGTGCGGGCACCGTTGAATTCCTGATGGATATGGACAGCGGCGAATTCTATTTCATCGAGGTGAACCCGCGCGTGCAGGTGGAACACACCGTCACCGAGGAAGTCACCGGCATCGATATCGTGCAGGCGCAGATCAAGATCGCCGAGGGCAAATCCTTGATGGAAGCCACGGGGTGCGCATCGCAATATGACGTCAAACTGGACGGACACGCGTTGCAATGCCGTGTCACCACCGAAGACCCGACAAACAATTTCATCCCCGATTACGGCCGCATCCAGACCTATCGCAGCGCCACGGGCATGGGCATCAGGCTGGACGGCGGCACGGCCTATTCCGGCGCGGTCATCACGCGCTATTACGACAGTTTGCTGACCAAAGTCACCGCATGGGCGCCCACGCCCGAAGCCGCGATTGCGCGCATGGACCGCGCATTGCGTGAATTCCGCATCAGGGGCGTGTCCACCAATATCGCCTTCGTCGAAAACCTGCTGAAACACCCGACGTTTCTTAACAACGAATACCACACCAAATTTATCGACCAAACGCCGGAGTTGTTCGATTTCAAGCCGCGCCGCGACCGTGCGACCAAAATCCTGACCTATGTGGCAGACATCACCGTCAACGGGCACCCCGAGACGGCGGGCCGCCCGACACCCGGTGCGGCGGCCATTGCCCCCAAGGCCCCGGCCCAGCGCAGCAAGGATATCCCCGACGGCACCCGCCAGATCCTTGATCGGGACGGCCCGAAGGCTGTGGCCGACTGGATGCGCGCGCAAAAGCAGCTGCTCGTCACCGACACCACCATGCGCGACGGGCATCAGAGCCTGCTCGCCACACGGATGCGATCGATCGATATGATCCGTGTCGCGCCCACCTACGCCAGCAATATGTCCGGTCTGTTTTCGGTTGAATGCTGGGGCGGCGCGACGTTTGATGTGGCCTACCGGTTCTTGCAGGAATGCCCGTGGCAGCGCCTGCGCGACATTCGCGCCAAGATGCCCAATATCATGACCCAGATGTTGCTGCGTGCGTCTAACGGTGTGGGCTACACCAACTACCCCGACAACGTGGTGCAGGAGTTTGTCCGTCAGGCGGCGGCATCCGGCGTTGATGTGTTTCGCGTGTTTGACAGCCTGAACTGGGTTGAAAACATGCGCGTGGCGATGGATGCGGTGATCGAGGCGAACAAGGTTTGCGAAGGCACGATTTGCTACACCGGCGATATGCTGGACCCGAACCGGTCCAAATATGATCTGAAATACTACGTCGGCATGGCCAAAGAGATGGAAAAGGCCGGCGCACATGTGCTGGGCCTGAAGGATATGGCGGGTTTGATGAAACACGGCACTGCGACAGTG
>CBFHGD010000091.1:0-8585 GCA_965655275.1 Octadecabacter sp.
CTATGGCGGGAGGGGCGGGGCAGTTGACCCTTACGGGCCATGTCCCACACCTTGCTTTCACTGCAATCGAGCAGTTCCGCCAGCCGCGCCGCGCTCACATAGCCGACCAAGCGAACAGCGGCGGCCGGCGTGGCCGACTCGCTACTGGACGCCGGGATCGGGGCGGGGATTGAGCGACGGCGCGGCGGCATCAGATAGATGCCTCCAGCGGAACCGCGCGAAACTCCGCGAGGTTCGACCTCACCATGCGCTTCTGCACCTTGCCTTCAAGGTGCAGACGGCTCAGGGCGTGCGACGTGCGGCTCATGCCAATGTCGGAACGCCTCGCGATAGTTGAAGTCGGAAGCCAATCGGCAGCAGCCCGAAGCGCGACCATCACGCGGTCAGCGTTGAAACTGGATGCGGGAAGCCGGGAATCGTGAGACTGCGGCATGCGAGGGCCGGGGGCGCAGCCGTGCATCTTTTGCGCGTAGAGGATTTCCGCAGCTTTCCGGCGAATTTCCTCCGGGTATCCTTCCAGCAGCATCAGACCAGTCCTTTCTCGATCAACACGCGCTCCGGCGCGGTGAGGGTGACAATGCTGCGTCGCCGCACCGGCGTATCCGCCCCGTCGCGGTGCGCGAACTCGCAATCACGCTTCATGATCCAAACGTCGGGCGAGCCCTCGTAAGCGTTCACGCAAACGGCGCTCTCGGTCTCGGTCTGGTAGATCACGTCTACGTCGCTCAAATCGGAACGCATCAGAAGAACCCCTCCGCGTTCTTGCCGTTGCTGACCGCTTCGCGCAGGAACGCGGCGCGCGCCTCGGTCATGCGAACGAACTCCTCGAACAGCGACTCGTTGCCGTAGTCGAAGCCGACGCGGACGATGGCAGAACGCTCCCACCTGCTTTTGGCTTGGCTACCGAACCTGCCGTGTTGCAGTTGAGCGGCCTGCAACGGCTCGGTCTCCATCAAGATCGGAGACTGACGGTTTCCCCCGACCAAGAGGGCGCTAAACGACAGGGAGTCGAGGTATGGATCACCCATTGAGTTTTTCCTTTACGAATGTGCGGATAGCCCGCAGTTCAGAGAGATTTTCGCGGCTACTGGCGATGCCCTTCTCTGCGTGATCGAGAACGTCCTTGTCGCGGCTGCGCGCAAGCCGCTCGCGGAAGTGCATGAGGTTGCGCTTATGCTCGCCAATCTGGCCGTCGATCATTCGGATAAGCCGGTCGGCGTATCGGTTGGCGACCTCCGCTCCGTCGTTCCGTTGAGTTTCCGTTTCCATTTGTCACCTTTGTGTCCGGGGATCCGGCGGCGCGGGGCGCGCCAGGTTCCGTTGTGCTTCGCTGCCACCCGTTTCGCCTTCGCGATCCGGCTAATGTCGCCACCAAAGCCTCTGGTTTTCGTGTGGTGGCAGGGGTGGCAAAGCGCCTGGTAGTTGCTGCGGTCGTCCGCGCCGCCAAGGGCGAGGGCAACCGTGTGATCTATGTCGAAGGCGCCGCCAGCAATCTCCGCGCCGCAGTCAGCGCAGCGACCATTCTGGCTTTCCAGAACGGCCGCGCGCTCGCGCTTGGGGATGCGGCGGCGCTTCGGCATCAGCTTTCGTCTTGCGTGGCGAGGATCTGCTCCAGATATTCCGGCGCCTCGGCGGTCAGCAGGCGGAAGTCTGCGGCGAACTCGATGCGCGCTTTCTTGAGCGGCATCCCGTCGAACAGGTTTTGCATGATCCTGTCGCGAATGTCCTCAAGGGCCATGTCGGTCTCGCCCTCCGCGCCGTCGCCCCCGCCTGCCTCTTGGGCACCGTCGTCGCCGTCGTCGCCGTCGTCGCCGTCAACCACGTCCTCGCTGCCCTCGGCCTCCGGCGCAGGTTCTTCGACCACGGGCTTCTGCTTCGCCGCCGGCTTTGCCGCCTTCTTCGGCTTGGCCTCCGGCTCCGGCTCCGGCGTCGGCGCTTCGGGCGCGGCGTCGCTCGGGCTCACGTCCCGCATGGTCGAATACGCCACGTCCTCGACCTCATCGGCCGGCGGGATGCCAAGCATGACCTCCGGGCACGTCCTGCGGATCAGGAACGTCGAAGCGCGATAGACAAGCATGACCTCCGGCATCGACTTGTATTTCGCGTTCTTCGTCCAGCCTTCGGCTTCCGCCATCTGCATATCGACGGTGGAACTCACCTCGCTGTCGTCCTCGGCCAGCGTGGCGTAGGCCGTCACAGCGAGGTTGCCCTTGATCCCCTTGTGATCCTCGATGGTCCGCGTCTTGATGCGGCCCTTGAAGACGCCGTGCTGGTTCGCCTTGGCGATGATGTAGGCGGCAGACCAGCCCGGCTTGCCCGAGACAAAATAGATGTTTTGGGCGACGGTCATGGGATCTTCGTTGAGACGCTGGGCCATGTTCAAGACCAGCACGCCGTTGGCGGTCGCGGTCTCGATGCCGCCCTGGCGCAGATGCGCGGGGAACAGCGGCGATACTGCGAACATCTTGCCGACGCGGCACATCTGGCTGAACACCTCCGCGTCCATCATCGACAGCGGTGCCGGGGCGCGGGCGGGCCGCGTTGCGATTTCGTTGCTCATGCTCTCTTACTCCTTGGTGATCTTGAAACCGGGGATGGACTTCGGCCCATCGGCGCGGCGGGCGTCGGCTTGCGCGAGGCTGACCAGCGTTTCGGCAAGTTTCGGGTGCTTGGCGTAGGTCATGAACGCCAGCTTGATGTTGGTGATCTCGGCGGTGGCGGGCGCCTTGCGGCGCGCCACGGTGCGGCCCTGCCCGGTGGCACTCTTGGCGTTCACCTTGGCGTTGCCCTGCTTGACCGCAGCCTTGCGCGCCTTCTCGGCGGCGGCGGCCTGCTCCTGTGCCTCAGCGATGGCATCGAGGTCGTTATTCTCTGCCGCTTCGGCGGCCTTGCGCTCGGCTTCGGCGGCCTTGCGGTCAGCTTCCTCGGCAGCAAGGCGCGCCTGCTCGCGCACCTGGGCCTCGACCTTCTTCAGATAGTCGTCCAGCAGGGGGCGCGCCTTCTGCCCCGCAATCTTGAGGCGCGACACGATCGGGCTGAATGCGTCCTGCACCTTCTGCCCCTGCTCATCGAAGATGCCCTTCTGGCGCTTTCGCTCGCCCTCAATCGACTTGTGCAGCGACAGCAGGCCACTGATGTAGTCGGACATATAGGAAGCGGTCTTTTCGTCCTTGATCTCGCCCGCATCGAGCCATTGCTGGCCTGCGCTCATGAACAGGTCGGCCTTGCTGCGCAGCGGAGTGACCGTCTCGGGGTCGAACGGCGCGAGGCTGTTGAGGCCGGTGTCCTCCGCGCGGCTGGCCGTGATCGCAGACACGTCATCGACAACGCTCGACGGCAGCACAGGATTTTCGGAAATGGTGGTCTCTGTCATGGGAACTCCCGTCAGAAGGTTGGGGGTGTGATGGGGGATTGGGAAATGTCAGCGAACGCTGGGCGCTCTACCGAATTGGCCTTCGGCGGAGCCGCAACCGTCGCAATGTTCCTGTCGCGCGCCAGCAGGCCGTCGTAGCGGTCGCGACTGATCGGGCGCAGGTATGTCCACTTGAGGGCCAGATCGATCACGCCGTCCTCGGACCACGCGAGAAAGGTCTCGTCCTCGGTCAACTCGCCGGTCACGAAGTCCACATCGGACTGCAAGATCACTTCGACTGCCACCAAACGGCGCTTCGGACCCTTCGGACCGACCGCCATTTCATAGAAGCCTGCGTGATATTCCGTTTCATGGATCTCGACGGGCTCACCGGCGACGCGCGCGCGCCAATGAGCATACTTCGTGGCGTCGTCGGTGGGCTGGCGGATCGGCACCTCAGTAAACCGATGCCAACATCACCGCGAGGCTGTAAGCGCCGTAGATGGTGACGGAAAGTCCAACCAGCAGCAGCAGCCAAACAGCCTTTTCAAAGGCCCAGAACGCAACCGGGTTGTAATACAGCAGATCATCGAACCACTGGCCAAACTTCTTGAGGGACTTCGACATGGACATACTCCTTTTGCCGACCGAACAACCGCACCGTGCGGCGCAGCCGGGTTCGCCGAATGTCGGTTATACCGACACTCTTGTAAAGCCCAAATCGTCGGTATAAAGGGAGTCGCACTTGGCACGTTCAGCGGACGTGGTATTTTTAATAGGGGCTTTCTGTGACTATTGGCGAACGCGAATTGAGGCTTGCCCTCGCAAACCTCTCAAGCCGTGAAATTTTCACCCTACTTACCGCAGCGAAAGAACTGGAGGCCGCTACTCGCCCTTTGCCGACCCAGCCATCATCCGCGCCAGGCGGATGATCTGAGCGCGGTCCTCTGGCGACAGGCGCCGGAAGGTTTCGACCAATTCCTCGGTGCCTGCGTCGTCTTTACGTAAAGGAAATAGGTCTGCCGGCGCGACCCGCAGCACTTTGGCAATGGCTTCCATTCTCCGAGTGTTCGGCGGGCGCTTGCCGCCTTCGATCTCTGCGAGGTGCGAACGCGACATTCCCGCCGCTTCAGCGAGTTGCTCTTGCGTCAGGCCGCGCATTTTTCTGATCTCTTTGATCCGCATCATGTCGCCTATCTAGACATACCGTCACTGTGTGTCGCGTCGGAAATAACGACGCTTTTGAGCGCGACGACTTGACATGGAATGTCGGTATGACCGACAAACCCCGTCATGCACAGTCTTACCACATTCATAGCGAAGCAGCCGGTCAGGAAATCCACCGCTCATTGGGCGGCGCGGTTCGGATGCTCGCGCTCGCATCTGTCGGGAATACTCAACGGAAGCGCGCTGCCCAGCCGCGACCTGATCCAGCGGATCGAGACCGAAACCGGCGGCCTCGTCCCGGCGGCTTCCTGGTTTACGCCCGGAGCGATGGCGGCGGCACAGGTGGCAGAGGCCGCGATCAGCGCCCGCTCGCTCGCAGTGCTGGCCGCCATGCCGCGTGGCGGGGCGCTGATCCCGACGCGCAGCTACGCCACGCTGCGAAACGCTGGGTTGGTCGAGGCTGCGCGCCACAAGAACACACCTCGTGGTCGCGTTATGGCGCGCCCGACTGAGGAAGGAATCCGTCGAGCCAAGAGGGCGCGGCGAGAAGGGGTGCTGGGAGAAACCAGTGCTGCACCGGACGCCGGGGGCGGTGGCCCTGAAACACCCGGCAATCACTCTCACACGGAGGCTACGGAATGTCCGAAGGAAACAGCCATTTCCTGATGGCGGTGGAGCGCATTGACGGGGGGATGGTGGTCGAAACGGCCGATCAGGCCCTCCGCGACGTGATCCAAGCCGTTCAGCGAAGCGGGAAGAAGGGCAGCGTCACGCTGACCCTTGAGATCTCGCCCAACGGCGAAATGGGCTTCGAGGCCAACGCGAAGGTCTCGGCAAAGGCACCGCAGGTGCAGTTCGCCAAGTCGTTCTTCTTCATGGGCCGGGGCGGCGACCTCACCCGCGAAGCCCCCAACATGCAGCAGCTTGGCCTGATGCACCCATCGAAAGGAACGCTCACCGATGGCTGACGACATGAACACCATCATTTCCCAAGCCGTTGCCAACGCGATCACCGCGGCATCGGTGGCCGACTTCGATCCGCGGATGCGCAACCAGTTCGCTGTTGTGCCCGAGGGATATGAACTCAAGTCGCTGGAACCCCACCAGGACGGCCCGGACAGCCTGATGGCGCAGCATACGTTTGACGACGTGGAGTCTCTGGTCGTCTACCTGCGGAATTGGGCCACGCCGACCTCGATGTTCAAGGCCGATGCCGACCGCCGCCGGATCATGGCCGTGATCGACTACCACGAAAGCGCGGATATGCCCGCGCGGTGCCGTCACAAGGTCGAATTTCAGGCGCGGCTGCATCCGGTGATGGCGCTGTGGCTTGGGGCTTGCGACCGCACCATGTCGCAGCTGAAGTTCGGCCGCTTCCTTGAGGACCGCGCGAAGGAGGTTGTCGAGCCCGACGCCGCCAGCGTGATGGAAATGGTCATGACCTTCGACGCCATCAAGAAGGTGTCGTTTCGGTCGTCGCAGCGGCTTCACGACGGCCGGCGGCAATTTCACTACGTCGAGGAAAACGAGGCAAGGGGCGGCCTGACGCTGCCCGAGAGTTTCGTTGTCGAGACGCCGATCTTCGCCGGAGCCGCACCGGAATACGTCAAGTTCATGGTCCGCTACGACATTTCCGATGGCGATCTGACCTTCAAGATCGAAATGCACGACAAGGACATCGTTCTGAACCGGGCTTTCGAGGGATGCGTGACCGCGCTGCGCGATGGCCTTGAAGGCCATGCCTGCGCGTCCAACCCGATCTACCGCGTGATCTAGGTTCCTCCCTGCATGCGGTAGCTTCAGGTCGCGGGCGTTCCTCCCTGTTCGCGGCCTACTTCCCCGCCCGATGCTTCTGTCGGGCGGGGCTTTTCCCCCAGCGAAAGGCCCCTTGCAATGGACACCCAGCACAAGATCCACCCGTTCAACCCGGCGGTGGCCGCATGAGCGGCGCGGCGCAGCCGACCAGGACCGGCACCACAATCTGCTACGAACTCGGCCACATGGAGTTTCAGCACATGCCCGATCACGAAGGCGGCCCGTGGTGGCGCCTCGTGCAGCAGCATCACAGCGAGACGCACGTCATCGCCTCCGGCCCGGTGGTGGAGGACATGCCCGCGCAGTTGGCGCGGATCATCGATGCAATCTCGCCGCCTCCGATCATCGACGCGATCCTTCCATGGCCCAACCATGAATCGCTGTGGTCGAACACGCGCGCCGACCGCCGCACATCGGAATCGAAGCAAGCCCGCGACAAGTTCAAGGATGGATGCTGGAAAAGCCTGCTGGCGGAAGGCGCGCGGAAGGTCGCGAAGGAAGATGCCAAGCGCCTCTATCGCGTCCGCATCACGTTCCATGCCCCCAACAACCGGCGCGACGAGGCGAACATGCCCGGTGCAATGAAGTATGCGATCGACACCCTGGCGGATACGATGGGCGTGAACGACCGGCAGTTCACGATGGAATACCGGCGCGGGGCGAATGTCGTAGGCGGAGGCGCGCGTTTCGAGGTGTTCCGCCATGATGGATCCTGAACCCCACACGGCAGAGGTTCCCGAAAGGCAGGGCGCGCGCCGCATCCCGCATGCCCGGTATCGAGCGTTCCAGCGCGTGCCCGGATACTGCCCCACTTTCGTGGTCAAATACACCAAGGCGGTGATCCTGCGGCGCGCGCCGGATGCCGTGTGGATTGGGGGCGTGGGCGACAATCGATCTGTCTACCGGATCACGCTGCCGGAAGGGCAGGTGACATACGCGCTCTTTCACGACCTGGCCGAACTCGTTGTGACGTTCCTGACAGTGGGCAATCAGATCACCCTAATGTCGCCCTACGGGCGGTTCCTGCTGCACGAGGGGAGCATTGAGCGTGTCCCCTTCGACTGATCGACAGCCGCCCTATGATGCCGCGCGTTCACGCACGAAGCGGCCCCTGCCGTTGTGGGTCGATGCCTTCCAGCGCGATACCGCCATGCTCGAAGCCGATGAGGTCGGCGCATACCTCAACATCCTGATGGCCATGTGGTCCACGCCGCGCTGCGCGATCCCCGGCGAGGCGCGCAAGATGGCCCGCGCGGCGGGGGTTTCGCCCCGGCTCTGGAAGTCCCGCATCGGGCCGTCGCTCCGCGACTTCTTCACCTTCACCGAGGACGGATGGGCCACGCAGGGCCGCCTGCTGCGCGAGGCGCGGTATATCGAAAAGCACCTGAACGACCAGCACGCGAAGTCCGTCAAGCGCGAGGCGAAAAAGGCCGCTGACGCAGAATGTAGGGGTTACGCGAAACCACAGGTTACGCCTGATGCTCACCAGGATGCAGAGATAAATAACCGTAAGCCACTGAAAACAAACGAACGGCATAGCACCACGGATACCACCGCAAACACCACCGCAGGACCACCTACCCAACAACCCAACAACCCAACAGTAGAAGTAAGAGACTCTATACCCGCCGCCTCTCTTGATGACTCGCGCGGGACCACGGAGGCGGAAGGGCAAAACCTGCTCGTTCTGGTGATGGAAGCCTGCCGTGTTCGGGAGTTCCCGATCCCGAGATATTGGATGCCGCCCGCAGCCCTCGTGCATGTCAGCCGGTGGGTCACGGAAAAAAACCTGACCGTCTCCGAAATCCTTCAGGTCTGCGCCGCAAACCGCGAGCGCCATCCCAACGACCCGCCACGCGGTCCCAAGCTGCTCGATCAGGCCATGCAGGACATGGCCGATGCGAAGGCCGCGCCTCAACACGCACCCCGGAAAGGACGAACCCATGAACGACCTCGTGCCGCAGAACTCCGAGAAGGCCCCGGCACCGCCGCCGCGGCAAGCGCCGAAGCTGGACGCGCGATCGCTGACGGAAGCATCGCAACAGTCCTTGGAGACCCATTTGCGCCCGGATCATCGTGGGACAGCGGAGGCGTATTTGCTGAACCGGATCCCGAAAGTTCTGGCCCTGTTTTACCAGATGCCGATGACGGCAGAGGATCGGGTGGGGGTGATCCGTGAGTTCGTCGGGCTGCTGCGCGTCTACCCGGTCTGGCTGATAGCCCGCGCATGCGATCAATGGGTCGCGCGAAA
>CBFHGD010000092.1:0-8234 GCA_965655275.1 Octadecabacter sp.
CTTCGCATGGACAGGTGGCCTGCGTCACCGCGCCAAACTGGACGACAACGCCAAGCTGATGACCTTTGCCGAAACGCTCGAAAAAGTCATCGTTGACACGGTTGAGTCCGGCTTCATGACCAAAGACCTCGCGCTGCTCGTCGGACCTGACCAGCAATGGCTGACCACAGAAGGTTTCCTCGAAAAGATCAACGAGAACCTCAAAAAAGCGCTCGGTTAGACCGACCCCGCTTGTCGCATGACATCACAGGGCTGCCCCAATCGGGGTGGCCCTTATTTACTGGGCACAGGATTAACTGGACACGGACCCACCTGCGACATACCCCGTCCCTATGTCCGACACACCCCAGATCCCCCCGAAAAACCGCCCGCGCCGCCACACCGTTCTGGAAGACGCACAGGGCCTGATCACGGGCACAGCTATGGCCGCGTCCAGCCTTGTAATTCTGACGCATCTGGGGTTGGTGACGGGGCAAACTGCGGGGCTTGCGTTGTTGCTGTCCTACGCCACGGGCTATTCGTTCGCGCTGATGTTCTTTGTCGTGAACCTGCCGTTTTACTGGCTCGGCTACAAACGCATCGGTGCGCGCTTTGTCCTCAAAACGCTGATCGCGGTCATCCTTGTGTCCGGCTTCTCGATCCTGTTTCCGCAGCTGATGAGCTTTGAAAACCTCAACCCCTATTATGGCATCGCGCTGTTTGGTATGCTTTCGGGAGCCGGCCTATTGGCGGTCTTTCGCCACGGCGCGTCCTTGGGCGGTGTTGGCATCCTTGCGCTTTATATTCAGGAACGCACGGGCTTTCGCGCCGGGATCACGCAGCTGCTGTTTGACGTTTGCATCTTTGCCGTCGCCTTCTTTGTGATTGATGCGCGCGCGGTGCTGCTGTCCATGCTCGGCGCGGTGATCGTCAACATGATCATCACGTTCAATCACCGTAAAGACTGGTATGTCGCCACCTAGAGGAGCGCGTTGATGCCGATCCATTATGTCCTGCTGTTTGTCGCCGTGATCTTTGAAACAGTCGGAACCACCGCGCTGCAAGCCAGCCAGCAATTCACACGGTTCTGGCCATCGGTGTTGGTGGTGGTGGCCTATACGATGTCGTTCTATTTGTTGGCACTGACCCTGAAATACATGCCCGTCGGCGTGCTCTATGCGATCTGGTCAGGGTCGGGCATTGTGCTGATCGCCTTCATCGGCTGGGTGGTGTTTCGCCAGTCCCTCGACTGGCCCGCGATCCTTGGCATGGGAATGATCATCGGCGGGATTGTGGTCATTCAGCTCTTTTCCAAAACCCCTGTTCACTGAACCGCCCGATTTCCCCTCGCCTTTCGCGCGCAGGCACGGTATGGCCCGCGCAACATACATCACGGGCCGTGCGCGCGCCCGCTTTACTGCTTTCTTAAGGACATCCAATGGACCTGCGTAACATCGCCATCATCGCCCACGTTGACCACGGCAAAACGACCCTTGTGGACGAATTGCTCAAGCAATCGGGCACCTACCGTGACAATCAGGCGACGACGGAACGCGCCATGGACTCCAACGACCTGGAGCGTGAGCGCGGCATCACCATCCTCGCCAAGGCCACATCCGTCGAATGGAAAGACCACCGGATCAACATCGTCGACACGCCCGGCCACGCCGATTTCGGCGGCGAGGTGGAACGCATTTTGTCCATGGTAGATGGTGTTGTCCTGCTGGTGGATGCCGCCGAAGGCCCGATGCCGCAGACCAAATTCGTGACCTCCAAGGCGCTGGCGCTTGGCCTGCGCCCGATTGTTGTTCTCAACAAGGTCGACAAGCCTGACGCAGAACCCGACCGCGCGCTGGATGAATGTTTCGACTTGTTTGCAAGCCTTGATGCGACCGAAGAACAGCTTGATTTCCCACATCTTTATGCTTCGGGTCGCTCCGGTTGGTGTGACGCGGAACTTGACGGCCCGCGTGAAAACCTCGACGCGTTGTTCGATCTGGTGCTCAAGCACGTGCCGGCCCCCGCGCAGGTTACCGCACGCGAAGAACCGTTCCGCATGCTGGCCACAACCCTCGGATCCGACCCGTTCATCGGCCGCATCCTGACGGGCCGCGTTGAATCCGGCACGCTGAAAGCAGGCGAAACGGTCAAGGCGCTCGCGCGCGACGGCAGCCTGATCGAGAACTTCCGCTGCACCAAGATCCTTGCGTTTCGCGGCCTTGGCCAGCAGCCGATTGATCTGGCCGAAGCGGGCGACATTGTCACCCTAGCGGGCATGACCAAAGCGACCGTGGCTGATTCCATCGTCGCCACATCCGTGAACGAGGCTCTGCCCGCACAGCCCATCGACCCGCCCACCATCACCGTGACGTTTGGCATCAACGATTCGCCGCTGGCCGGACGGGACGGCAAGAAGGTCCAGTCGCGCGTCATCCGTGACCGTCTGATGAAAGAAGCTGAATCCAACGTGGCAATCAAGATTTCCGACACGCCCGGCGGCGAAGCCTTCGAGGTTGCCGGACGTGGCGAATTGCAGATGGGTGTTTTGATCGAGAACATGCGCCGCGAAGGGTTCGAGCTTTCTGTGTCGCGCCCGCAGGTGCTGTTTCAGGAAATCGATGGCGTGCGCTGCGAGCCGATCGAAGAAGTCACCATCGATGTGGATGACGAATATTCCGGTGCCGTGATCGAAAAGCTGACCGGCGCGCGCAAGGGCGACCTTGTCGAGATGAAACAAAATGCCGGTAAGACCCGCATCATCGCCAATGTGCCATCGCGCGGGCTGATCGGCTATCACGGCGAATTTCTGACAGACACCCGTGGCACGGGCGTCATGAACCGTGTGTTCCACGAATGGGCACCGCACAAGGGCGCCATCCCGGGCCGTCGCGCGGGCGTTCTGATTTCCATGGAAAACGGCACATCTGTGTCCTACGCGCTGTGGAAGCTTGAAGACCGCGGCAAATTTTTCATCGGTGCGCAGGAAGCTGTGTATCAGGGCATGATCATTGGCGAACACAGCCGTGAAAACGACCTTGAGGTGAACCCGTTGAAGGGCAAGCAGCTGACCAACGTGCGTGCCTCGGGCACCGACGAGGCCGTGCGCCTGACGACGCCTATCACGCTGACGCTGGAACAGGCGATTGCCTATATCGACGACGATGAACTGGTCGAAGTGACGCCAAACGCGATCCGCCTGCGCAAACGCTACCTTGATCCGCACGAGCGCAAGCGCCACGCGAAAAAGGACTGATATTCAGTCCCGTAGGTATTGATAAAAAGGCCCCTCTGGTTCGGAGGGGCCTTTTTCTTGGTTGGGTCTATCGTGGTTGAGGTAGAGGGGGCGCTGCCCCCGTCCTGCGGACTCCCCCGGGATATTTGAAAAGCAAAGACAGGGTTAAGAGGCGATGACAGCTTCGGCCGCAGCAATGGCTTTGTCGGCGTTGGCCGCGTCCCTGCCGCCGCCCTGCGCCATGTCGGGGCGCCCACCTCCGCCTTTGCCGCCAAGTTCGGCCACAGCCGCGCGCACCAGATCGACGGCACTGACTTTATCTGTCAAATCCGCTGTCACACCAGCGGCGACCGCGGCCTTGCCGTCCGCGTCCGCGATCAACAGAACTGCGCCGCTGCCCATAGCCGATTTCATCTCGTCTATCATGGCGGGCAAATCGCGCCCGGTGACGCCCTGCATCACTTGAGCTTTGAACGCTACACCGTTGATATTCTTAGACTCTGATTCTTCCTTGGCACCACCGCCCATCGCCACCTCGCGACGCAATTGCGCCACTTCGTTGGCCAATGCCTTGCGTTCGTCCATCAGCGCCTTCACACGGTCGGACACGTCTGTGCCTTTGGCTTTCAGCAACCCTTCGACGTCACCCAATGTGTCGTCGCGGGCGCGCAAATAGTCCAGCGCGGCTTTGCCTGTCAGCGCCTCGATGCGGCGCACGCCGGACGACGACGCGCCCTCGGACGTCAACACAAACACGCCGATATCGCCCGTGCGCGCCACATGGGTGCCGCCGCACAGTTCGATCGAATAGGTCTGTTTGTCGCCGCCTTTGCCGGTGTCGGCGCGGCCCATGGACACAACGCGCACTTCATCGCCGTATTTTTCGCCAAACAGCGCCTGCGCCCCGATGGCGCGGGCGTCATCGGGCGTCATAATGCGGGTGATGACGGGCGTGTTTTGCTGGATATAGCGGTTCACATCCGTTTCGATCTGATTGATCTGCGCCGCCGACAGCCCTGCCGTGTGGCTGAAATCAAACCGCAAACGATCCGGCGCGTTGAGCGAGCCGCGCTGTGCGACGTGCTCGCCCAGTTCTTCGCGCAGGGCCTCGTGCAGAAGGTGGGTGGCAGAGTGGTTGGCGCGGATGGTGGCCCGACGGCCATGATCAACCGTCAATTCACCGCCCTGCCCGCGTTTCAGCTTCCCGTCGGTCACCTCGGCCATGTGCAGGAACAAGCCAGCCACCTTCTTGGTATCGGTGATCGTTGCACGGCCCGTATCCGTCTTGAGCACGCCGGTATCCCCGACCTGACCACCGCTTTCGCCGTAAAACGGCGTTTGGTTGAAGATCAGCGTAACGCTGTCGCCTGTCTTGGCGCTGTCTGTTGCATCGCTTCCCGCGACAATCGCCAAGAGCTGGCCTTCGGCCGTTTCGGTTTCATAACCAAGAAATTCGGTGGGGCCGTGTTGTTCCGCAATATCGAACCAGATGGCGGCATCCGCCGCCGCACCGGTGCCAGACCACGCCGCGCGCGCCTTGGCCTTTTGTTCTGCCATGGCCGCATCAAAGCCATCAGTGTCCACGCCGTGGCCCTTCTCGCGCAGCGCGTCCTGCGTCAGGTCAAGGGGGAAACCGAAGGTGTCATAGAGCTTGAACGCCGTGTCACCGGGCAAATCTGCCCCCTCGGGCACGTCAACCAATGCATCATCGAGCAGCTTCAACCCCCGATCCAGCGTAGTCTTGAAACGGATTTCTTCGTTCAGCAGCGTATCTTCAATCAACGTCTGGCCCTGCCCGAGTTCGGGGTAGGCCGCCCCCATTTGCTGCACCAGTGCCGCCACCAGTTTGTGCATAACAGGGTCTTGCGCGCCCAGAAGGTGTGCATGGCGCATAGCGCGGCGCATGATACGCCGCAGCACATAGCCGCGTCCCTCATTTGACGGCATGACACCTTCCGCAATCAGGAACGAGGTCGAGCGCAGGTGGTCCGCGATCACCCGGTGGTGCACATTTTGATCCCCGAACGGGTCGGTGTCCGTGGCATTTGCCGACGCCTCGATCAGCGCGCGAAACAGATCTGTTTCGTAGTTGTCATGGCCGCCCTGCAACAGCGCGCCAATCCGCTCCAACCCCATGCCGGTATCAATGCTTTGCATCTCAAGCGGTTTCATCGTGCCGTCTTCGAACTGCTCGTTCTGCATGAACACGATGTTCCAGATCTCGATGAAACGATCCCCGTCTTCGTCTGGCGAGCCCGGAGGGCCGCCCCAGATATGGTCACCATGATCATAGAAAATCTCGGTGCAGGGTCCGCACGGGCCAGTCGGCCCCATGCGCCAGAAATTGTCATCCGTGGCGATGCGAATGATCCGGTCCTCGGGAACGCCGATTTTCTTCCACAACTCAAAGGCTTCATCATCGGTGTGATAGACCGTGGTCAGCAGTTTGGTCTTGTCGATGCCGAAGTCTTTGGTCAGTAATTCCCACGCAAACGGAATGGCTTCGCCCTTGAAATAGTCACCAAAGCTGAAGTTGCCGAGCATTTCGAAAAACGTGTGATGGCGTGCGGTGTAACCCACATTGTCGAGGTCGTTATGCTTGCCGCCCGCGCGCACGCATTTCTGGCTGGTCGTGGCGCGCTGGTAGTCGCCGGCTTCCACGCCGGTAAACCGGTTCTTGAACTGCACCATGCCTGAATTGGTGAACATCAGCGTCGGGTCATTGCGCGGCACCAACGGGCTGGAGGCCACGACCTCATGCCCCTGACGTGCAAAATAGTCGAGAAAGGTTGAACGGATATCTGACAGGCTGGTCATGGCGTTACTTTCCGGCGGGTTCATTCAGAGGTTGGAAATAACCGCGCCCCTGCCCCAAGTCCACAGCTTGCGCATGCAAAAAGGGCGCAAGGTTTCCCCTGCGCCCCAATGTCAGATGTAAAAGGCCCTATTCTTCGACGAGCGCATCATCATCTTGCTCGGGCATTTCCAACGCACCATCAAAGTCCAAACCATGTGCCGCGCGAATCTTGTCTTCGATCTCGACCGCGAAGTGGTTGTTTTCCTTTAGGAATGTCTTGGCGTTCTCGCGGCCCTGCCCGATACGTTCATCCCCGTAGGAAAACCACGACCCGGACTTTTCAACGATGCCGGCTTTCACGCCCATGTCGATCAGCTCCCCCATCTTGGAGATGCCTTCGCCATACATGATGTCGAATTCAACCTGTTTGAAGGGTGGCGCAACCTTGTTTTTCACGATCTTGACGCGCGTTGCGTTGCCGACAACTTCGTCGCGATCCTTCAGCGCACCGATGCGGCGGATATCCATGCGAACGGAAGAGTAGAATTTCAGCGCGTTGCCGCCCGTCGTGGTTTCGGGCGAGCCGAACATCACGCCAATCTTCATGCGAATCTGGTTGATGAAAATCACCGTGCATTTGGTGCGGCTGATGGAACCGGTCAGCTTGCGCATCGCCTGGGACATCAGGCGGGCGTGCACACCAACGGAATGGTCGCCCATGTCGCCCTCAAGCTCGGCTTTCGGCGTCAGTGCGGCAACAGAGTCGACCACGATCATGGAGACCGCGCCCGAGCGCACCAATGTGTCGACAATTTCAAGCGCCTGTTCACCCGTATCAGGCTGTGAAATCAGCAGCTCATCAAGGTTCACACCCAGCTTTTTGGCATATCCGGGGTCCAACGCATGTTCTGCGTCCACAAACGCGCAAACGCCGCCTTTTTTCTGTTCTTCGGCAACGCAGTGCAGCGTCAGCGTGGTCTTGCCCGATGATTCAGGGCCGTAAATTTCAACGATGCGCCCGTTCGGGATACCGCCAATTCCGAGCGCGATATCAAGGCCCAGCGATCCGGTCGAGGTGCTTTCAATTTCCTGCACGGCGCTGCCACCCAGCGTCATGATGGAGCCCTTGCCGAACTGACGTTCGATCTGTGCCAGCGCGGAATCGAGCGCCTTTTGTTTGTCCGCGGACTTCTTGTCAGTCATTTGTAAAAGCTCTGCCGTTGCCATGATTTTGATCCTTATTCCACGCCCTTGTGCGGGCTGCAATTGATGCTTCGTTCACCTCTTGTTCTCAGCCTTATGAGATCAAAACGGGAACACTTCAACTAAAATCGTTCATAACCTAGCTTTCATGCAAATCGGTTAACAGGTAGTTTACACAGGAATAAGTTAGGGAAACGGTGTATAAATGCTTGTATTTGCGAAGAAAAAGCTGGTGTTTCTTGCGATGCCAAAGACCGGAACCACATCGCTTGAGGCGGCTTTGGCCCCCAAAGCAGAGGTGATATTTCGCAGCCCGCCGAATCTCAAGCACACCACAGCTCATCGATTTCATCGCTATCTGAAGCCGTATTTCAAGAAATGCGGCATGGAGAATCTGCGGGTTGTCACGGTCGTTCGCCATCCGGTCAGCTGGCTGGGTAGCTGGTATAAATACCGCCGCCGTGATGCCAAGCGCGGCGCGGCCAACAGCACGGAAAACGTGACGTTCAACGAATTCGTGCAGGGCTATTGCGCGGACAAACAACCTGTCTGGGCGCATGTCGGCATCCCGTCAGATTTTGTGCGCAAGGGGAACGGCGATTTCGGCGTCGACAACCTGTTTCAATACGAACAAATGGATCATCTCATCCAGTTTTTCGAGGACCAGCTTGGAAACCCGATCACCTTGGAGCGGCGCAACGTGTCCCCCGTGCAGTCACTGGCTCTGGACCCGACGATAGAGGCACAGCTGGAACGCAAGTTTCCGCAAATGTTCGAGGACTGGGAGGCGGCCCGCCTCTAGAACTCGATCACGGCACGGATGGATTTGCCTTCGTGCATCAACTCGAACCCGTGATTGATGTCTTCGAGCTTTAGCTTGTGCGTGATCATCGGGTCAATCTCGATTTTTCCATCCATATACCAGTCGACAATCTTGGGCACATCCGTGCGCCCGGATGCGCCGCCAAACGCGGTGCCGCGCCAGCTGCGGCCCGTGACCAGTTGGAAGGGCCGCGTCGAAAT
>CBFHGD010000093.1:0-8075 GCA_965655275.1 Octadecabacter sp.
CGTCAACCATTGCCAATGGCACTGACGCGTTTTCCATGCCTTCTTCTTCATCCGCGGACCCGATGCCGGAGTGGGACAGCGCGATCACCAGATCGCAGCCCTCTTCGCGCATTTGGGGCACCCAGGCGCGGGCCGCCTGCAGGATGTCGCGGGCTTGCACGTTGCCTTCCAGATGGCGACGGTCCCAGTTCATAATTTGCGGCGGCACAAAGCCGATCAGGCCGATCCTGATTGGATGGGTCGTGCCATCGCCGTCGGTCAGCTCGCGTTCAAGAATGACATAGGGGGGCAGGAGGGTGTCATCCTGGGTCGGGGTGGCGCCGAGCGATTTGGCGACGTTGGCGCACACGACAGGGAAACCGGCACCGGCCAGCGATTTTTCAAGGAATCCGAGGCCGTAGTTGAACTCGTGATTGCCGAGGGTGGAGCCATCAAAGCCGAGTGTGTTCATCGCCGTGATCACGGGGTGGGCGACTTCGCCCTCCATGCCTCGTTCATAGGCAATATAGTCGCCCATCGGGTTGCCCTGCAGGAAATCCCCGTTGTCGAGAAGGATCGAGTTTGTGGATTCTGCGCGAACCGCCTGGATAATGGACGCGGTGCGCGACAGGCCAACGGTGTCGACCGCGCGGTCTGAATAATAGTCATAAGGATAGACATGCACGTGCAGGTCCGTGGTTTCCATAATGCGCAGGTGCGCCTGATTTCCGGCCGCATTGGCCGAGAACGGATGCAGCGCGATAAAACCTGCGGTACTGGCAAGGAACCCACGACGGTTGAGTGTCATAGACATGATGTCATTCTCCCTGAAATCTAGATTCTGGCATGGTATGGACAAAGCCTAGCAGCATAATGCACTGCTGAAACCAGAATTTAGGGGACCGGCAGAATGCTGCGCCCGTGTCAGGCGCGGCGTCTGCGCCGTCTGCCGCCGCTGTCCCCGCCGGACCCTTGAGTGTTGAAGTTGACGTCGGGCAGGGGGGTGTCGGTGCGAAGGATCGGGAAAGGGTCCAGCGCATGCGGAATTGCGCTGGCGTTGACGAAGTGTTCTTGAAAGCGCGGCTCGATCGCGGTTTCGACCTTGGTAATTTCACGCACGGTCTGTTCAATCTCCGCGCGCGCGGCCACAGAACACAGGACCATACGGGCGCCGGTTCCGGCCGCGTTGCCGGCGGATGTGACCTTGTCCAACGGGGCGTCGGGGATCATGCCCAGCACCATCGCGTGTTTGGGTGAAATATGCGCGCCAAACGCGCCCGCCAGCACCACACGGTCAACCGTGTCGGTCCCCATCTCGTCCATCAACAGGCGTGCGCCGGCATAAAGCGCCGCTTTGGCAAGCTGGATCGCGCGGATATCGCCTTGCGTGACGGTGATAAGCGGGCCGCCATCCGCCGTGCCGTCATATATGACGTAGGCATGGGTGCGGCCTTCCTCGATGCAGCGCGGCGTGCCGGTTTGCACGGGCGACCCGATCAGGCCCTTGGCATCCAGCAGTCCGGCCATGCGCATTTCAGCGACCGCTTCGATGATGCCGGAACCGCAAATACCGGTCACGCCGGTGGTGGCGACCGCTTCTGGAAACGCCGGGTCATCAGACCAGATATCGGACCCGATGACCTTGAACCTTGGCTCTTTGGTGTCGGGGTTGATTTCAATCCGTTCGATCGCGCCGGGGGCGGCGCGTTGGCCGGAACTGATCTGCGCGCCTTCAAAGGCTGGGCCGGTGGGGGACGAACAGGCAAGCACGCCGGTGGTATTGCCGAGCAGGATTTCGGCGTTGGTGCCCACATCGACAACCAGCGTGAGCTCTTCTTGTTTGCCGGGCGCCTCGGACAATGCGACAGCGGCGGCATCCGCCCCGACGTGACCCGCGATGCACGGCAGGATAAACACCCGCGCGGCCGCATTCATGCACGTCAGATCCAGATCGCCGGCATGGATGGACAGCGATTTGGACGTGGCCAGTGCAAAGGGTGCCTGGCCCAGTTCAACCGGATCAATCCCGAGCAACAAATGATGCATGACCGGATTACACACGAACACGGCTTCCATGATCTGGGAGGGCTGTATCTCGGCCTCCGCCGACAGCGTGTCGGTCAATGCGTTCAGCGCCATACGCACCGCGGTCGTCATTTCAACATCGCCGCCGGGGTTCATCATCGCATAAGAGACGCGGCTCATCAGGTCTTCGCCGAAGCGGATTTGCGGGTTCATGATGCCGGAGGAGGCCGCGACCTCACCGGTGCGCAGATCGGTTAGGTGGGCGGCGATAGTGGTTGATCCAAGATCGATCGCAAGCCCGTAGAGCGGCGTTTCATCAAACCCCGGTGCGATGTCGAGGATGCGATGCGTGCTGTCTTGATGGCCCTTGTGCAGCGTGACGGTGCACGACCACTTGCCCTTGCGCAACACAGGTTGAAGTTTGCGCAGCACCGACATGCCCGCAATGATCCCGCTGATGTCCCATTGCTCTTTCAGGGCTTGTTCCACCCGTTCCAGATCGCCGGTTGGTGTGTGCATATCCGGTTCGGCCACCTCGATGAAATAGGTGCGCACGGCAGGGTCCATGATCATGGCGCGCGCGCTGGCCGCTTTGCGCACGACCTGACGGTGGACCTGACTTTCCGGCGGCACATCGATCACGATGTCGCTTTGCACTGTGGCCTGACAGCCCAAACGCCGCCCGTCGATCAACCCGCGTTTGTCTTTGTAGCGCTGCTCGACACTGTTCCACTCCGACAAGGCCCCGTCTTTCGCAGTGACCCCGTGTTTGGAAAACTCGCCATAGCCCGGCGTGATCTGGCATTTACTGCAAATCCCGCGCCCGCCGCAGACCGAATCCAGATCAACCCCAAGCTGGCGCGCCGCCGTCAAGATCGGTGTGCCCGCAGGAAAGTGCCCGCGCTTGCCGGACGGGGTAAAGACGACGAGGGGATCGTTGGACATGTGCAGCCTCTCATATGTGTTTTGGCGACTGTAGCCTGCGCGGGCGTGAAGGACAGCCATTTGGCGTCGTGTTTTTGTTCAGGAACGTCATGAGGTTGATTGTGCTTGGTGCGCGGGCGGGGATGAATTGACCTTTCCCCCAATCGCGATCCGTGCGAAAGGACCATGCCTAACGACGCCATGCTCAGGAGAGACTTATGGAGATTCGCGAGGCCCTCACATTTGATGATGTTTTGCTGGTTCCCGGCGCATCGAGCGTGCTGCCCAGCACTGCCGATACCCGCACCAAAGTGACGCAGGAAATTCACCTCAATATCCCGTTGCTGAGTTCGGCCATGGACACGGTGACGGAAAGCCGCATGGCCATTGCCATGGCGCAGGCGGGTGGCTTGGGCGTGATCCACAAGAACCTCAACATCGAAGACCAGGCGCGTGAAGTGCGCCGCGTCAAACGCTTTGAGAGCGGGATCGTCTATAACCCCGTCACCCTGCGCCCCGACCAGACCTTGGCAGACGCCAAAGCATTGATTGCACGTTATAATTTCACCGGCTTTCCGGTGGTGGACGGGCAGGGCCGTGTCTTGGGCATCGTCACCAACCGTGACATGCGCTTTGCCACATCCGACGACCAGCCGGTCGCGACGATGATGACCACGAAAGATCTGGCCATTCTGTGTGAACCTGCTGATCGTGACGAGGCCATTTCGTTGATGAAATCAAAACGCCTCGAGAAGCTTTTGGTGACCGACGGGGATGGCAAGCTGACGGGCTTGCTCACGCTCAAAGACACCGAGCAGGCCGTGCTGAACCCGACCGCGTGCAAAGACGACCTCGGGCGGTTGCGCGTTGCGGCCGCGACGTCCGTTGGCGACAGCGGATTTGAGCGGACCGAGGCGTTGATCGCGGCGGGCGTGGACATCATCGTGATCGACACGGCGCATGGTCATTCCAGCGGTGTGATCGAGGCGGTCAAGCGGGCCAAGGCCTTGGCCAGTGGTGTGCAGATTATCGCGGGCAATGTCGCCACCGCCGAAGCCACGCGCGCGTTGATTGATGCGGGTGCCGATGCGGTGAAGGTCGGGATCGGGCCGGGGTCGATTTGCACCACGCGTATGGTTGCGGGTGTTGGTGTGCCACAGCTGACAGCAATTTCCGACTGCGCAAAAGCGGCTGGCGATGTTCCGGTTATCGCGGACGGCGGCATCAAATATTCGGGCGACTTCGCCAAGGCCATCGCGGCGGGTGCGTCTTGCGCCATGGTCGGCTCGATGATCGCGGGCACCGATGAATCCCCCGGAGAAGTCATTTTGTATCAAGGCCGTAGCTTCAAGAGCTACCGTGGCATGGGCAGCCTGGGCGCGATGGCCAGCGGCTCGGCCGACCGGTATTTCCAGAAGGATGCGGCGAGCGACAAACTGGTCCCCGAAGGGATCGAGGGGCAGGTGGCCTACAAAGGGTCTGCTGCCGCCGTTGTGCACCAGATGGTCGGCGGATTGCGCGCCGCGATGGGCTATACCGGTTGCGCGACTGTCGCGGAGATGCGAACAAACTGCAAATTCGTGAAAATCACCGGCGCGGGTTTGAAAGAAAGCCATGTGCATGACGTGCAGATTACGCGCGAAAGCCCGAATTACAGGGTGATGTAGGTGACGCCCGCCGCCCGCGTCGCCGCCGCAATCGAAGTTCTGGACCTCATTTTTGAGGGGAGCACGCCGGAAAAGGCGCTCACCGGATGGGGGCGGTCGCACCGGTTTGCGGGGTCCAAAGACCGCGCCGCAATCCGCGATCATGTGTTTCAGGCGCTGCGGTGTCGTGCGTCTTATGGCTGGGTCGGCGGGGCGAACACGGGGCGCGGAGTGATGCTCGGTGCGATGCGCATGGCGGGGCACGAGGGTGAGGTGTTTACCGGAACCGGTCACGCCCCCGAACCGGTTGAGCCCCATGAGGCGGGCGCGGCTTTGTCCGATGCGCCGCGCGACATCCGGCTGGATTGCCCCGCATGGCTGTTGGCGCATTTCGAGGGTGCATTCGGGGCCGAAACGGACGCCATTCTGGACGTCTTGCGCAGCCGTGCAGGGGTTTTCCTGCGCGTGAACACCGCGCGCACGTCGGTTGCCGATGCCATTGATATTCTAGCGAAAGACGACATTGCTGCGCGTCCGGTAGATAACATTAAAAGCGCGTTGCAAGTAATTGAAAACGAACGACGCGTTGCACTTTCCGAGGCTTACCTATCCGGTCTGGTCGAATTGCAGGATTCCTCATCGCAAGCCGCTGTTGCGTCTTTGGGGGATTTGTCGGGACAGCGCGTGCTTGACCTATGTGCGGGCGGTGGCGGAAAGTCTTTGGCGCTGGCGGCAAGCGGGGCGCAGGTGACGGCGCATGATATCGATCCGCGCCGCATGGCTGATCTGGGACCGCGCGCCGCACGCGCGCAGGTGGAGATTGCGACGGTGCATACCGATGATCTTGCAACGCTTGGGCCGTTTGATCTGGTGTTCTGCGACGCGCCTTGTTCGGGAAGCGGCACGTGGCGTCGTGCACCCGGTGCCAAATGGGAACTGACGCCACAACGACTGGACGATTTGATTCAACTCCAACGCGATGTCCTGACCCAAGCGGCCGCTTTGACCCGGCCGGGTGGCCGACTTGTCTATGCAACGTGTTCGGTCTTTGCAGGTGAAAACACGGATCAGTCGCAATGGCTTTCTGCTTCTAACCCATTGTTTTTGCTTTATAGCGAAACGGTAACAGCGCCGCATGCAGTGGGCGACGGGTTTTACACGGCGGTTTTCGCTCGTTCGCGGTGATCGCCCCTATCAACCTGTGGTTGCGTTTGTGATTTGTTCCCCTACACTCCCGCTCAGGATTTAAGCGGCCATTAACACTTTTGGCGTTCATTGGTCACATCGAATCATGA
Organism: Octadecabacter sp.; assembly: GCA_965655275.1. GTDB lineage: Bacteria > Pseudomonadota > Alphaproteobacteria > Rhodobacterales > Rhodobacteraceae > Octadecabacter. Next base: position 5,870 of record CBFHGD010000093.1, read on the forward strand.
GCAAGAGAGACGCGTGTGACGGACAATATCGATCAGCCATTTACTGGTCCCCAAAACGGGACCGACAGGCGGCCAAGCCTCGCTGCACCACCCCGCGCCCAGCGGACTTTGCCCGGCTGGGGACTCGCTGTGCCAGGTGTTTTGGCTGTTGTAGGGTCGTTTTTTGTTGGTGATCAAACGCTTCGTTTGGCGATGTTGACCTGTGGGGTTGCGATCAGCGTGTTTGCCCTTCTTTTGGTGGGGTATCGTTTTCTGGGAACACGCAAGAGCAAGCATGCGAGAGATGCGCTTATTTCCTTGGTCGAAAGTGATGCATCGCCTTGTTTTTTGGCGGATACAGAAGGTCACATTTCGTATCGTAATGATGCTGCACATGATAAATTCCGCGAACGCGCGGTTGAGACGCTTGGCCGTGCATTCACAGAGCTTTTTGCAAACCCCGATGCGGTTCTCTTTCGATTACAAAGCAAGGCGCAGGCGTTGGGCAGTGCGCGTGAAGATATTGTAACCCGTAAGGGCCACTTGCGGCTCTTGGTTAACGCTGTGGATGATGTCACGTATTTTTGGCGGCTTGAGGATTTGTCTGATCGCGGTGGCGGGGCGCGGGCTGCTGATGCGTTAAGTTTGCCAATGTTGACGGCCGGGCCTACCGGCACCGTCCTCTATATGAATGAAGCGTTCCGAAGACTTCTGGGAGGACGTGCAAAGAACCTGCAAGGCGTCTTCGCCGACCTTCCAATTGCATCGGGGCAGGTTCACCGCGTTCTTTGTGAAGCAGGGGACGTCGATAGTCTTGTTGCCGAGGTCCCGAGTCACGGTGGACGACGCGAGATCTATTTGCTTCCGGGGGATGGCCTGCCTGATGGTGCGGTTACTACAACCGATTGGGATGCAATCGAGGAGTTACCGGTTCCGCTTTTGAAAATTGCTATATCCGGTGATGTTATGGCGTCCAACCATGAAGCCCGCGTCTTGTTGGAACACAGGATTCCCGCGGGGACCCGGCTGAATGATTTGTTGCAAGGCCTTGGTAGGCCGCTTGTGGATTGGTTGAACGAAGCCGCAGAAGGCAAGGGCAATGCGACGCCGCAATTTCTTGAAACCGTCTGCGATAGCAATGAAACATACGTCCAGGTCACCCTGAATCCGGCAGGCGAAGCGGATTCGCCCCATATTGTTGCTGTGCTAAGCGATGTGACCGAATTCAAAAGCCTTCAAATGCAATTTGTCCAAAGCCAGAAAATGCAGGCTATCGGGCAGTTGGCAGGGGGCGTCGCCCATGATTTCAACAATCTTCTGACGGCCATTTCAGGCCATTGCGATTTGCTGTTACTGCGCCACGATCAGGGCGACGGAGACTATGCCGATCTTGTACAGATTCACCAGAATGCCAACCGTGCAGCGGCTTTGGTCGGCCAACTGCTCGCCTATTCGCGCAAACAAAACCTGCAACCAGAAGTCCTTGATTTGCGCAACACACTGTCAGACAGCACCCATCTTCTGAACCGTCTTGTTGGCGAGCGTGTCAGGTTGACCCTGGATCATGATCCTGGGCTTCATCCAATTCGCGCTGACAAACGCCAACTTGAACAGGTTCTGATGAACCTTGTGGTCAACGCGCGGGATGCAATGCCCGATGGTGGAGACATTCGCATTGAAACAGAAAATGTGGTCCTTGCCGAAAGTCTGAGCCGTGACCGGGTGTCGGTGCCAGCCGGTAAGTATGTGGTGCTGCGCGTGCATGACACGGGGACTGGAATTCCCGATGACAAGCGCGCCAAGATATTTGAACCCTTCTGGACGAGCAAGAAAGCAGGCGATGGAACCGGACTGGGGCTGTCCACGGCCTATGGCATCATCAAACAGACCGGTGGCTACATTTTCGTTGACTCAACTGTCGGGGTTGGCACGTCGTTCAGCATCCTTATTCCGAGCCATGACGGGCCTATCGACGTTGTGGACACACCCGACGTCATCGACCCGGTCGTCTCGATCACGGGGGACGGAGTCGTTTTGTTGGTGGAAGACGAGGCTCCGGTGCGCGCCTTTGCATCCCGTGCTCTGCGCTTACGAGGGTTCACCGTCCTGGAAGCCGATTGCGCGGAGGCTGCATTGACGATGCTGGCCGACCCGCAGCTTGAGGTCGATCTATTCCTCACGGATGTGATCATGCCGGGCAAAGACGGTCCTACTTGGGTGCGGGAGG
>CBFHGD010000094.1:0-7723 GCA_965655275.1 Octadecabacter sp.
AGGGGTGGTTCGAACGGGAACAGCGCCAAAACATGATCAATGTGGCGCGCCATTTTTGCCGCCCGCCCTGCCCGCCACGCCCAAACGGTCGGCGCGACGTAATGCACCGTGCGGATATCGGACGCCGCCTTGACCAGCCGCGCGACGCGCAGACAGAAATCGGGACTGTCGATGGTGATCATCACATCCGGCTTGGCCGCGATCACTGCGTCTGCTGTTTCGCGGATTCGCCGTTTCAGGTGGCGGTATTTGGGCAGGATTTCCGCGATCCCCATAAGGGACAATTCCTCCATCGCAAACAGGCTTTCAACGCCCTGCCCCTGCATCAAAGGACCACCAATGCCCTGAAACGTCACGTCCGGGTCCTCAACGCGAAGCCCCGCCATCAACGCCGCGCCCAGCCTATCACCCGACGGTTCCCCCGCGATGATAAAGACCTTCAAAACCGGTCCCCGCCTGCAACCCACAAGAACATGTCCCGCGCGTTCAAAATGTCGACGACCGTCCCGATATCCAGAACCATGACGCGCTGATGGGCGACCACGATCCCTGCCAATCCCGCGTCGGCTGCCTGCTGCGCAGTGTCCGGCCCGATCAGTGGCATATCCGCGACCAGTATCTGCGCCGGTTTTGGCGCCTTGAGCAGCACAGCCCCTTCCGCGCGCAGGTCTGTCAGCATCACGGCCGTGCCGCGCTGGTCTTCGCGCGCGATCACCTCGGCGCCCTTCAGAACGAGGGCCTGACCTTCATCGGCGCGCCCCATGTCGTCCATAGCGGACCTGGCGACGGCAAAATCAACAGTGCCCTCTGCGGCTTTGGTGTGCGTATGAAAACCCGCTGACGGCAACAAATCCGGAACAATCTCGTGGGCGCCGATTACGCGAAATCCGTGTTCCTCGAAAATCGCGATAATCTCGCGCAATGTGCCATCATCCCCTTGGCCAAAAGCCGCCAGAAGGCGTGGCACCAGCGGCGCGGTCGCGCCGTCAATCGCAGCCGGGTCTACATCGGGGCGCTGCACGGCGCCGGCCATGCAAATCTGCGTAACACCTTTTGATTGCAGGGTTTTCAGAAAGCTGCACAGCCTTTCAATGCGAAACGGAATGCGGGTAAAGTCGTTTGAAACCTCGGACATGAAACCACGCATTTCGCAGATGAACGGAGGCTGGCCCTGCGCCTTCAAATGGGCCGCCAAAAGGGGTGGCAAATATCCGGTGCCGGCAATCAGCGCGATGCTCATCTTCGTCCTACCTTGGCGTCAGGAAATTGCGATCCGTGTCACCCAGAATGAAATCAACCATCTCGGCCACATGTTTGCTGTCGGTTTCATCGCCCAGACGATGCGCGCGGTCCATGAATGACCCCTCGCCGTCTTTCAACGTCTGGAACGCCACCCGCAGCGCGGTGATGTCCTTGCGTTCCACGCCGCGCCGTTTGAGACCGACAAGGTTCAGCCCGTCCAGTTCCCCGCGCGGCCCCTGAACCAGCCCGTAGGGAATGACATCGTTGGTCACCATCGACAGCGCGCCGATGATCGCTCCGCGTCCGATGCGCACGAACTGATGAATTCCGCACAGCCCGCCGATGATCACGTCATCTTCGATGATGCAATGCCCCGCGACCGCGGATTGGTTGACGATGATCACGCGGTCCCCGACCCGCGCATCATGGGCAACATGACAGCCCGCCAGAAAGAACCCGTCATCCCCAACCGACGTGATCCCGCCGCCACCTTCGGTGCCCGGGTTCATGGTGACATGTTCGCGGATCCGGTTGCGCGCGCCGATGACCAGCTTGGCCGCCTCGCCCTGAAACTTCACATCCTGGGGGATTTCGCCAATGCAGCAGAACGGAAATATCGTCGTGTCCGCCCCCACCGTCGTGTCGCCTGTAACGACAACATGGGATTTCAGTTCGACCCGATCCCCAAGCACGACCTTTTGCCCGACAACGCAAAACGGGCCAATTGTAACATCCGCGCCAATCTGCGCGCCGTCTTCGATCAATGCGGAAGGATGTATCGCCATTGCTTAACCCTGCATATCCATCATGGCGGTGAATTCGGCCTCGGCCGCCATTTCACCATCAACCGTTGCAACACCTTTGAAACGCCAGACCTTGCCACCGGGCTTGCCACGGGTGGTGTGCACCTTCATTTCCAGAACGTCACCGGGCACCACCTTGCGGCGGAATTTGCAGCCGTCGATGCCCATGAAATAGATCAGCAAATCCTTGTCCATCAAGCCCATTGTTGCGCCAATCATCACGGCCGACGTTTGCGCCATAGCCTCGATGATCGTCACACCGGGCATGATCGGCGTGCCGGGGAAATGACCCTGGAAATGCGGTTCGTTCATCGTCACGTTCTTGATACCTACCGCGCTGGAAGTGCCATCAATATCGCGCACCTTGTCGACCAGCAAAAACGGATAGCGGTGCGGAATAATCCGTTGAATCAGCTGGATATCGGCGGTGGTGATCGGCTCGGACATGTGGTTCTCCCTTTTGGGGTTCTTTGGCCCCTTTTGTCTTCAATCTGCCTAACAAGACGGTGCAGGCACAGCAAGCTACACTAGTTGTCCGCGCCGTCCTGCGCATCGTCCTGAATGGTGTCGTCGGAGGCGTCCTGGGGTGCAGCATCATCTGTCGCGGGTGTTGTCCCGTCGCCAATCGCCTCGTCGATGCGCGCAATCGCATCATCGGTCACATCAATGCTGCCCAATGACAACAAGATCGACCGGCGATCCAGAATGGCAAACGCACCACGATCAACCATCAACTGCCCGAGGATCGGGCGCGTCACCTCAAGAAACTGGGTCCGCCCCTCGCTCAGCGTGGATTCAAGCGCGGCTTCTTTGGCGTCCTGCGCCCGTCTGATGCCTTGAGCTTTCTCGTCAAATGCTGCGGCTTCGGCGCGAAACACATCCGGGGCCATCGTTGTTCGCGCCTGCGTCAACGCCAGCTCCTCCTCACGCAAGGCTTCCGCAATGCGCCGGTTTTCGGCCCCCAGTTCGGCTCTGGCATCGTTGTAGGACTGGCTGACACGTTCCCCGAAAGCGGACTGCAAGAATAACCTGTCGATATCAACCGTCAGGACCGAAGAAGCGGCCTGTTGCGACTGCACCTCGAAAACGGGCGGCGGGTTTTGCTGCGCCCCCGCAATTCCGGCGGTACCGGCAAACACCACACTGGCCAAAAGCCGCCCGTTCATCATCAGAACTCTGTCGAGATCGTCACATCAAACTGCCGTGTCTCATCACCGGGCTGCACGTCCACCGGTTCGGTCCAGTTGAACCGGAGCGGACCGATCGGCGTATCCCAGAACAGCGACACACCCGCGATCGTGCGCGGCGTGAAATCATCATAGATCACAGCACCTGCGGAACTACCCACATCCCAGACCGACCCGTAATCCAGAAAAACCCCGCCCGACAGCCCGTATTCTTCGGGCAGACCAAGCGGGAATTCCGCCTCGAGACGCGCCACGGCGTAGGCGTTGCCCCCCAAGGCATCGTCAGACACCGCATCGCGCGGGCCTATGCCACCGGGTGAAAAACCGCGCATTTGACGGCTATTGAGGAAGAAGCGGTCCGTAATGCGGCTTTGACCGTCATTGTAGTCCAGCACACCGCCTTCAACTGTTGCGCGCAGCGTGACTTCCTCATTGAGAACCAACGCCTGCGCCGTGGCAAGCGCAGTCGTTTCGATGAAGGTATTGTCCCCCACCCCGAACTGCTGGCCATACCGCAAGAGCACACCGGCGTTCGGGTTAAGCCCTGTGCGGCGGGTGTCATAGCTGTAGGAATACCCGAGCGAACTGGTGCCGACGCCGCCAATAGCTTCATCGGCAACAATGAACGGCGACGCAGCCCCGTCAGGCGAATAATCGTAGATATCGCTGTAATTATATTCATAAAACACCGTCAGGCGGCCGTTCTCGCTCACCGGGAAACCCAGACGCGGGCGCAGGATCGCCGTGGTTGTGTCAAACAACGCATTGTCATTGTCCGATGTGCGGTAGCTGGCATCAAACCCGAAGGTCAGATCGCGCCCGAGCAGACGCGGCTCGGTGAACCCGAAGCTGAAGATGCGGTTTCTTTCGGCCGCTTGCACCGTGAAGTTCAGCGATTGGCCACGGCCCAGAAAATTGCGTTGGTTGAACCTCGTCAGCAGGCTAAACCCGTTGTCGGTCGAATAGTTTCCGCCAAAGGACAACGATCCTGTCGGCGCCTCTTCGACGTCCACATCAATGACCACCTGATCGGGGCTGGACCCTTCACGGGCATCCACATCTGCGCTGCTGAAATAGCCAAGGGCGCGAATACGTTGCGCCGCCTGACGGATCTGGCGCGGATTGAACGGGTCGCCTTCGACCACGTCAAATTCGGCACGCACCACGCGGTCCAGCGTTGTGTTGTTGCCTTCGATATCAATGCGCTCGACGAAAACACGCGGCCCGCGGGTCAGGGCGAATTCGACGTCCAGCGTCAATGTGCGGTCATTGCGGGTGATACGCGGCTCGACCCGAACAAAATTCAAACCCTGGCGAATAGCGAGGCGTTCCAGACGTGCGATGTCGCGTTCGATCAATTCCGGCGAATAGGTGACCCCCGTGCGCAAGCGCAGCGCCTCTTCAAACGCCGCCGGATCGGCTTCAGCCAAATCGGACGTGACGCTGATTGCGCCGAAGTCGAACTTCTGGCCTTCCTGAACGTTGAACGTGATCAGATAGGCGTCCCGCTCGCGGGTCAGGGATACATCAACGTTTTGAACCTGAAAATCGACGTAGCCGCGGGACTGGTAAAAATCGGCCAACACCTGACGGTCAAACGCCACACGGTCGGCAATATAGGTGTCGCGGCCAATCAACGCGCGCAAAACGCCTGCTTGCTTGGTTTCCAACACACGGCGCAGGCGGTTTTCGCCATAGGCACGGTTACCGACAAAGCTGATACGCTCGACCTCGGTCAGCCCGCCTTCGAAAATCTCGAACACCAGATCCACGCGGTTGTCAGACCGCTCGATGATGCGCGGACGCACGGTGGCGTTGATGCGGCCCTGATCGGCATAGGCCTGCGTGATTGCGGCGGTATCGGCTTCCGCCTGGCTGGGGCTGTAAACGCGACGCGGCTGGGTGCGCACAACAGCGCCCAGTTCGGCATCGCGCAGGCGGCTGTTGCCTTCGAACGAGATGCGGTTCACCGTCGGAAATTCAACGACGCGGATCACCAGTGTGCGGCCTTGCGGCACGACATCAACAGTTTCAAACAGGCCCGTGGCGCGAATGCGCTGCGCTGCATCATTGAGCACGCCAGCTGACACCGCGTCGCCCTGCCCGAATCCGAGGTAGGTCAGGATCGTGGCCGTTTCGATACGTTGGTTGCCTTCAACCGTCACGTTCGAGAAATTGAAATTCTGGGCTGCGGCGGGTGTGGCAAACGCCATCAGTCCCGATACGAGCGTGAGGACCAAAAATGCCCCGCCCCTTGTTTGCCCCAAAATACGAAGTATCGCCTGTGTCTTATTCATTTTTTGCTGCTCGTTTGGACATCCCGGTTCATTTGGGTCTAACCCCCTGAACGTGCCTTGTCAAAAGCAACAACGCGCACCCTAGGGTGCGCGCGGTATTCATCCAATTGTGAAGTCGAAAGCGCGGGCTAGAGTGCGGTCTGAAGTGACCCGATCCAAGCCCCAAGCCAAAGCGCCGCAACAATGGACGCCAGATAGATCATGCGATCCCAGTTCAAGTTCACAAGGAGGCTTACGCCCTTATAGCTTGCGGATAACGTCTGCATTTCAGTCACCTATCGTATTACTGACCAAATACTCGCCCCCAAATGTGGCAAAAGCTGGGCAGCCCTATGGAAACTTACGGGCAGAACAACAGGTCGTTGCCGATCGCAAACAGCATCAACGCCCCGATCATCGCCAGACCTGCGGCCATCAGAATACGCAATGCCCCGTCACTGGGCATTTTGCCGGTCACAGCCTCATAAGCATGAAAAACAAGGTGCCCGCCGTCCAGAATGGGAATCGGAAACAGGTTCAAGAGCCCGACAGCCGTGGACAGCACCGCGATAAAGCTGATGAAGCTCAGCAAGCCCTGACTGGCCATGGATCCCGACGTTTCGGCGATCCCCACTGGCCCGCTCAGGTTGCAGGTGTTGATGTTGCCGATGATCATCTGCTTCAGCCCGTTAAGCGATTGAACAATGATGAACCACACCTGCTGTGCGCCCAGTTTCAGGGCCTCGAGGAACCCGACAGCGGTTGTCGCAGGTTCAAAGAACAACCCGCCCCCAAGCCCCAGCTTGGGTTCATCCATCATCGAACCGTCGTCTTGCGGAATAGCCATCAAGCGCGGCGTCAGCGTTTCATTTACGATTTCGCCGTCGCGCCAGACTTCGAGTGCGATGGGCTGGTCGCGCACTGCATTTACGACATCAATCATATCGTTGAACTTATAGACCGGCGTTTCGTCCATCGTCATCACGACGTCGCCAATCCGCAAACCGGCATCGTCCGCAGCAGAGCGCGGCGTGATGGATTGCACCAAGGTCGGGCGCGGCTGTGGCCCCTGCACCTTAATGCGTGCCCCGTCCCGCTCGACTTCGTAAGCAACGGTTGGCTGGGATGGCAACGCATCCGCGAGCGCATCAAACCCGTCCGGATAAGACAACACCTGCCCGCCCACCGAAAACACCCGGTCGCCCGGCTCAAGCTCCTGCGCGATGGTGCTCGGGAATGAGGGTGCTGCGGCAAAAGTCAGCGGTGTTTTGGCCTGCCCCTGAAACATCAAAATCGAGGCAAACACCAGAAACGACAGTATAAAATTAAAGACCGGCCCGGCGGCCACCGTCGCAGAACGCGCCCACAGCGGCGCGCCCAGCATGGTGTCGCGCGCTTGCTCGACCGCTCCGTCGCCCCCGACAGAGGCGGCATTACTATCGCCCTTGAATTTCACATATCCGCCAAAAGGCAGCGCCGCGATCTGCCACACCGTGCCGCGCTTGTCCGTGCGGCTCCACAAAACTTTTCCAAAGCCGATTGAAAACACATCCGCATGAATGCCAGACCAGCGCCCGACAATGTAATGGCCATATTCATGGATCGCCACGATGATAGACAACGCCACGATAAAAGCCGCGAGCGTGAAGGCAACATTCCCGAAAGACGGGATCAGGGTGGTCATGAAATCCAAGGTCTAGCTTTCTAATTGTGCAATCATTTCACCAGCGCGCAAGCGCGCAAGGCTGTCAGTGTTCAGCACGGTATCTAGTGTCATCGTGTCATTTTGCAGCCCCTCGCGGGACAACATCGCGTCAAGCGTGGCTTCAACCACACGCGCCATATCCGTAAAACGGCACGCTCCGGCGAGGAATCCGTCTAGCGCGCGCTCTTTCGCGGCGTTGAAAATCGCGCCGGCAAAACCGCCCTGCTCCATCACCGTGCGCGCAATCGCCAAGGCCGGATATCGCGCCGCTTCGGGCGCGCGGAAATTCAGCTGACCGATTTGTGCGAGGTCGAGGCGATGGACGGGCAAGGGTTTGCGCTGCGGCCAGTTGAGCGCGAAGCCGATCGCATGACGCATATCAGGCGGGCCAACATGGGCCATCAACGCGCCGTCATTGAACCCGACAAGCGCATGGATCAGGCTTTCAGGGTGAACGATGGTTTCAATCTGCTTACTTCCAACACCAAAAAACTCTTTAGCTTCAATAAG
>CBFHGD010000095.1:0-7702 GCA_965655275.1 Octadecabacter sp.
GATGTGGGCAACCGCCTCTACCGAAGACTTGTGGTTCGATTGCGGCCAGTTGCGCGACTTGCTGGTCTTGTCTGCGTAAAGCAGAAGCTTCATGACCGCCTTTAGGGTGTCCGAACTGGGGGCGTCCAAAGGCAGGGCCTTTAGGGAGGCGGCGAATGTCTGATAGGATTTTGTTGCCGATGTGCAGGCATCCACCAGATCATCGACCAAGCTGCCTTCGCCGCCGGTAAATGCAACCTTTATAGCATCCTGATCTTTGGCATCGTCCGGTAGGCCAAACGTCGAAGCAAGATTGGCAGACGACGAGGGAGTGAGAAACGCCGCCTTGCGTCCTGTAATGGCAGCAAGAAACGCGCTGACTTCGGCACCAGTATAATGCTGTGCAAATCCAGCTACGGCATCCGCGTGGTCGCCAACTGCCATTTCATCCAGAACCTCTTCGCGGAGAAGTTGCGCTGCGCGGTCTTCCATTTCTTTGAACTGGGGGCTGACTTCGGCCTCCAGCGGGAAGCGGCGCAAGACACCTGCACAAAACGAATGGATTGTCTGAATTTTCAGCCCGCCAGGTGTTTCGATCGCGGCGGCGAACAATGTGCGCGCGTTGCGCAGATAATCTTGGTCGATATCGCCCTGCGCGCCAAGTTCAACCAGTTGATCGCGCAACTCTGCCTCAGGCATCATGGCCCACGCGCCTAGCCTCTTGAAAAGTCGGTTTTGCATCTCGGACGCGGCGGCCTTGGTGTAAGTAAGGCACAACACGTTCTCAGGCCGGGTGCCTGCGAGTAGAAGCCGCGCAACGCGGTCCGTCAAAACGCGCGTCTTGCCCGAACCGGCATTGGCTGACAGCCATGTGGACTGCGCCGGGTTGGCGGCTTCAATCTGGCGGGTGGTGGCGTCGTCGTGGATCATGACAGATGCTCTGAAACGGGGTCTTGGGTTTCATCCCATTCGCCATATCGCGCGAGGTGGTCGTAATCACCTTCAAACGTCAAAGTCTCGTTGGCGCGGCGCGATGTATAGCCCTTCGCGGGGTCCATCCATTTGCGCATGAACTGTTCAAACCTGGCGAGCGTTTCATCTGGCGGATAGTCGTCAAGCGGCGCGGGTTGGTCCTTAAGGTCGGCGCCCAAGCCGATGTAAACAGCGGCCAGCGTGCGGACACGGCCGAGTTTTTCAAACGCCCCGCGTTCGACCATCGCAGCCTCAAGTAGCAGCTGTTTGTCAAAATGTTTCTGTTGATCTTTCGTTGGGGCCTTGCCGGTCTTGTAGTCATAAATGAGGGCCTCGCCATCTGCTGACATGTCAATGCGATCGGCTGTTCCTGTGAGGGTGAAGGGGACGGTTGGTAATTCGAGGCTACCGCGCAATTCGGTTCCAACATTGATCGAGAAGGCACGACGCTTGGCTTCTTCCGCCAAGAAATGCGGCACAAATGTCTCGATCCGTGCGCGCCATAGAATGCGCATTGCGGGCCAGGGGCATTGCTCAAGCAAAACTTCGTCCGTGAACGTCATGAGCGTTTGATGGGCATGCGGATCGGTAGGGTCGATCCCGTCTTTGACGAAGCGTTCCAGAACCTTGTGCACGATCGTTCCGCGCAACGGGGCGTCCGCCTTATGCGTCAGAGGATCAAGCGCGTTGAGTTGCAGAATTTTTCGGGAATAGATGGCGTAAGGGTCACGAATGAGGGTCTTGATTTGAGTCACGGATAGCTGAGTGGGTCGTGCATCGGCCGGTGGGCAGGGTGAGGGACGCTGCGCCGCTTCGACCGAATGAGCGGGTGCGGCGATTGCGGCTGCAAGGTTGAGCCAGGCATTGCCGCGTTCGCGCATCCGCTTAAGGCAGTCTGGTCCGCCCTGATCGACCAGACCCTCAAGCAAATTCGTCAAGCGATTAACCCAACGGCTGGGAACTGTTTCCGCCTCGTCCGAGCGGATGGACCGGCTGATTACAACTTCGCGGGCACAGATCGCCTGTTGGTAGTCATGCGCGCTTAACCCGATGCGACGTTCGGGTAAGAGCAACCCGGCTTGCAGGCGCATTGGTCTGTTGAGCCATGGATCTGGCGTGGGCGCCTCAGGCCATGTTCCGTCGTTCATTCCGGCGACAATCACCAGATCGGCGGATTGAACGCGCGCTTCCAGCGTTCCCCAGATGAGGACGTTCGGATGGCCACGGTCGCGATCGCGCACTTCCCCGCCCGCAAGAACACTTCCCACCAAACGGCGGTATTCATGTGCGGTCAAATGACCGCCTGCATCCGCATGCTCACGTAATTCGGACATAACGCGAAGGGCTTCGCGGCCTGCGGCTTCGCGCCACAGCTCTCCGGAGCCCGTCCAATCCGGACCCGCTGCCAGCCGTTCTGCTATCTCGAGGTGTTGTTGAAGATGATCCACCAAGGGCTGCGGGGCATCCCTGTGTTCGACGATCAAGACATCGTTTACCCAAGCGATCCACCCCATGTGTTCGGGGTGATGTTTGGCCGTTTTTTCCGCCCATGCGGTTAGGCTTTCTCGGGTGGGAAACGGCGGGCCGTATCGGCGCAATTCAAGCTCGAGTGCGTTGGTGCGCAGGGCGTGTTGTCCGCGATCATCACGGCCGGAGTGACAAAGAGGATGGCGCAGCAAGACCAGCAGACGTTCAGCATCCAATGGCTCGCAGGCGAGATCGGCGATATGGCGCAAGAAACGCCCGGGGGCTGAGAACTGTAAGGGCAGGCCAGCGGAATCGTCTGGCGTGATATCCCACCGGTCAAGTGCCGCGCTCACCTGTCGCGTCAACATGCGATCCGGCGTGATAAGTGCGGCTGTCTGCCCGTCTTCCACGGCTTGTCGCAAGCGCGTCGCAATGGCATCAGCCTCGGCGCGCGGGGTCGGTGCCTCGATCAAGGTCATGCCGTCCGTTGCGGCGGCGAGGTCTGTCAGATCTGGACCGTCTTTGATCCATTGATCTGTCACAGGGGCGGGGCGCAGGGAAAGGGAAACCAGTTTTGTGCGTGATGGGTTGGTTTGCGTAACTTCATGCCAAGGTTCGATGGCATCAGGTTGAACAGCAAGCGCATCGCAGAAGGCTTTGAACCTGAATTGCGGGTGGTCTTCGCCGCCACTCAAGGGGTCCAGCATTGACCAAACATTGTCGGGCATGTCGTGATCTACCCCGGGCAATACGACTGCGCCTTGGGGCAGGTTCGCGACGGCCTGCATGAACATCGATGTGGCGCCACGCGATCCGGTTGAGCCGGCGACGAGGATGGGGTGGTTGGGTGCTGTATCTTGCCATTGCGCAATCTGCGCCTCGATCACCGCCCGCTGGCGGCCCTCGACATCAAGCTGGGCGTCGTCGTCAAAGAAATGCTGAACCAGTTCAACGAAGGACAAAGCACGCTGCCAGTGGCCTGATTGATCAGCCACGTCCAGAGCGGCAATCGTTTCCGGACCAACACCTTCACCCTGCATTTCGCCCATCAGCGCAACAAGGCTATCCGCCAAATCGAAGGCAGAATCCTGAGAAGCCAATGTGGGGTCAGTCGCAAGAAATTTCTTGACCAGCTGGGCGATCTCAAGCCGGCGCCTTAACGGGGCGGTCGCAGGTGGGATTTCACTGTGTGTGGCATCTTGCGCAAGGTCGGTGATCAGACGGATGCGTGGTAGCAACAGCGCATCGCCTGTATGGAACAGGGCGGCCAGATGTCGTTGCATGCGGCGCGTGTTGACGAAGATTTCAACTGTAGCGACGTCTGTCGGGGACATTGCGGCGAAACGGGCGGACAGGCCTTGATAAAGCGTCGATGAAAAATCGGCGCCGAGCGGAACACCAAAAACGCGCGGTTTCTCGGCCGGATCAAACATCAAGATCTCCGCGTAACATCGCCTCCGCCAAAGGAATACTTTCGGGTTGGCCGACATCACACCACTTGCCAGGATAAACCACGCCGGACATCAACCCCCGTTCAAGCATGTCATCCCAGAGCCGCCACATCGAAAACGCTTCGTCTTTGATATTTACCAAGCCGTCGGTTCGAATGATCTGTGCGCCCGAATAAACGTAGTCCGTACCGCGCGTCAGCTGTCCCGATGGCTTCAAGTCAAAGTCACCCGACCCTGTGTGGCCAGCGGCATTTTCACGCGGAACAAGAAGCAACAAAGCATCCATGTCTTGCCGACCCCAAGCTTCTTGCAGAATGTTGATCGGGCTTGGCCCCTGCCATACCGCGTCGGTGTTCATGGTAAATGCAGGATTGCTATCAAGCATGGCCATCGCTCGCTTGAGGCCACCGCCCGTTTCGAGAGGCCTGTTCTTTTCGTGGGAAATGGATGCTCCGCTGCCTCTAAGGTGTTGTTCGATTTGGCCGGCAAAATAATGGGTGTTAACGACAACGCGCAGGTCGTCACAAAATGCACGGGCATGATCGAGCAATGGGCGACCTGCAACTTTGACCATGGGTTTAGGGAGCGTATTTGTCAGAGGTGCCATGCGCGTCCCAAGGCCGGCAGCAAAAAGCAGGATCGCGGAGGGGGCTTTCGTCAATTCACTTTCCTCCAGCGGGGTAAAATGCGCGCTGAACGAGTGGCAGAAGAGGCGCAAGATTTGGTGTGGCAAGGTCACGCATTAGGTGGGACCAAACCCTTGGGATGAGAGCCAGATATTTGGATTTTCCGTCAAGTTTTGCAAGTCGGGCAAAAATCCCCAAGATCCGCAAATTACGTTGCACAGCCATGATATGAAATGCGTTCTTGAAAGCTATGGGGTCACTGCCCGATGGCGTGAGCCGCGTCACGAGCGGATCGACAAGAGATGGCGTCAAGTCACGCCGCGCGTCGCGGAGGAGAGATGCAAGATCATAGGTCGGATGGGTAACGAAAGCGTCTTGAAAATCCAGAAGGCCGACTCGTGCAGTTCCGTCCTGATGCGGTCGCCAGATCAGGTTTTCGGCGTGGAAGTCCCGCAATGACAATGTATTTGGCGTTGAGTCCGCTTTCGTAAGACCGTCATAGATGTGCGATTTGATTTGCGCCGCGAGTTCAGGGCTTTGGTCGACCGCTGCCCATTCGAACGCGATATCGATCATATCGGCCCCTACTTGCGGTGTCATTTTGTTTAGTCCGTCGGGTGGCGGCGAAGACTGGAGCAATGCAAGGACATCGACGGCGGCTTCATAGAGCAGTTGCTCGTCAACAGAATGATTGGTCAGGTGTTGCGCAAAGTCGGTCTGGCCGAGATCCTCGAGAACCAGAATACCGAGGTTTTCGTCCCACGCGTACACATCTGGCGCGCATAGATCGAGCTGGCGAATATGCGTGGCGATTTCGACAAAACGAGCCTGACTTCCGCAGGTGTCGGGCGGCGCATCCATCAAGATGGCGACTTGCCCGCTATCGCAAGTTAGTCTTTCGTACCGCCGTGCCGATGCGTCGCCCTTAACTGGATGACGGGTCCATGTGGCCCAGTCGGATCGGGCCAACCAATTTGCTATGTCTTCATGCCGCATGGATTTGAAGCCCCGCAACCCGGTCAGTCCACGGAGTACCAAATGTCAGGGTTGCGACGTGGTCATGAGGCGTGACTTCCAACAAAATATCGAGCGCGTTTTTCGGAGTAAGATCGGCGAGCAACTCTGGCCACTCAATAAGGCAAATCGCTGTATCGAAGGCGTCGGTCAAACCGAGCTCGATCGCTTCGTTCGGGTCGTTTAGGCGGTAAAGGTCGGCGTGCCAAATTTCCGTTTCTGCATAGTCATAGGTTTGGACAAGCGTGAATGTCGGGGATGGAACTTCGGTCTCTTGACCCAAGAGAGCGCGAATGAATGCCCGCGCGAGGGCTGATTTACCCGCGCCGATTTGCCCGCGCAATAGATAGCAATCCCCGCTCTGTGCTTGTCGCGCGAGGGCCCGCCCAAGTGCGTCGGTATCGCCTTCAGAAGAAAGTCGAAAAATTTTTTGAGAATAGGTCATACGCCGACTTTATGCCGCCGTCGTTTCCCTGCAAGGGCAATTAACCCGTCGCTGACTTATTCTCCTGGAACTCTTGGGTTTCCAAGTGATCTAAGGGAGCGGCTTCTGCCTCACGAGACGTGAATGTCACCTGATGATTGCCGTCCGGCAGGGGAGCATAGTGACACGTCAACTCAACCTGACCGCCAATCAGGATTGGCCGACTCCAAGGCGTGCCCGTCGATGGCCGCATTACTGTTTTTTGCAGTTTGATCCACGCGGGTGATGGCGCGGTGGCCGCTTGCCAAGTGTTCATTTCGTCCTGGAATCCACGGCTTGTCAAAAGGCCTTCGGAGTCTGCCCCCCAGAGTTCTTTGTAAGCGCGGTTTGTCATGATCAGGGACCCAGAGGGTCCAAAAACGCAAATGGCGCTGCTGATGTTGTCGAACACCGAATTACTCAATTCGACCTGTGAGCGAATCTTTCGTGTGAGAGAGATTTCGTCACTGATATCTTCCATAAGGAACGCAACTGCACCATTGGGATGGGGCTTGCCCGTTACCCGAAACGTCTGGCCGTTCGGAAGCGACCAAGTTTCATGGTAACTGCCTTGGACGGCGGCTGTTTCAAGCGCCACCATTTGATCCCGCCAGTTTTGATAGTTCTTGGGTTCCGGGATCATCTGTTGATCGCGCAGACGATCCAGAACCGAGAACAGCGTTGGATGTGAAATTAGAAAGCTGGCAGGGAGACCCGTCAGATCTACAAGGGCCGGGTTAAAAAGAACCAACTGACGTTCGGCATCAAAGATGGCGAGGCCGACGGAAAGTTGTGCAAAAGTTTTCGACAGGGTTTGAACAAAACTGCGCTGGGCGTCGCGCGCAGTAACAACAGCGCTGGAGTCTACGGCAAAACAAATTGTGTCTGTTCCACGTCTCAGGCTGGTGATTTCGTACCAAATCGGTTTTTCGCCTTCGGGCAGGTCAATGCAGTGCATATCGATGAGTGGTGCAGTTCCAGCCGGCACCGCAGTATTGTGGAAGATTTCGCGCGGCGGCCAGGGCCGGATACTGCCTTGATCTGTCTGGTACAGGGCGTCGGAGAGTTCGATATACGCGCGGTTCGCCCAGACAAGTACGCCCTCCGCATCCCGTTTCCATATCAATTGCGGGGAATCTTCACCGATGCTGCGTAAAGTTTCAAGTTCATGTTCCATTGCCGCGGCGGTGAGGGGATCGAGTGTTTCGTCAGGGTGGTCTTCGTCTTGCACAAGTGTGATTCGTGCCAGCCCGTTCCAATACTCGGCATCAATGAATCCTGCCTCATTATCTCGGGCTTTGATGATGCGGCGGCCTTCGCTGGCGAGGTTGCGGCACTGAGATCGCAGGTGTGGAAAACGGGCAGATAAAAGAGTTAAAAAATTCTCCCAATCGGTTCTGACTCCATCACTTTGCTCCATGAGAGCGCGTGCACGAGGCGTTACATCGATAAGTGATTCATCCTGAAACAGGAAGGTGATTGACCCTTCGGCCTCGCGCATCATTGCGCGGGCGGTTACCACATTCTGGCGGTTGGATATGATCCACAACGCCAAAAGCGAGACTGCCGCAGCCGTGCCAGCAATCAACGCCCCGAACGTGCCCAAGACTGCAACTTGATCCATCAATACTCTCCGACTCAACGCTCCGAAGATGGTATGATTTAGTTAATCCAGTGTTAAAGCTCAGGTAATGAGGGTGTTATCACCCAAGGCGCCACGGCTTGTTTCG
>CBFHGD010000096.1:0-7699 GCA_965655275.1 Octadecabacter sp.
GCGCCGCCGGCGTTATCCTTGATCTTGAGGATTTCTCCGATATTTCCTCGGTCACGCCGCTGATGGCCAAGGTCTATCCAAACGGTCTGGCCGACGTGAACCACTTCCACGCGGCGGGTGGTTTGCAGTTCATGATCGCCAATCTGCTTGAGGCAGGCCTGCTCCACGAGGATGTCAAAACCGTCGCCGGGGGTGGCATGGGGCTTTATACGTTCGAACCTGAAATCCTGCATGGCGGTTTTCACTACCGTGAAGGGCCAACGGAAACGCACAACGACCGCATCCTGCGCCCCGCGTCCGACCCGTTCGCAGCCACCGGCGGGCTGGTGCAACTGTCCGGCAACATCGGGCGCGGCGTCATCAAAATCTCGGCCGTGGCCGAAGACCGCCACGTCATCGAAGCGCCGGTGCGCATTTTCCACGACCAGAACGATGTCAAAACGGCGTTTCAGGCCGGTGAATTCACCGCCGACACCATCATCGTCGTGCGCTTCCAAGGCCCGAAATCTAACGGTATGCCCGAACTCCACTCCCTGACGCCCACCCTGTCGGTCCTGCAAGACCGCGGCTTGCGCGTGGCGCTGGTCACCGACGGGCGGATGTCAGGGGCCTCCGGCAAAGTGCCCGCCGCAATCCACGTTGCGCCCGAAGCAGCCGACAACGGCCCCATCGCTCTGCTGCGCGACGGTGACATCCTGCGTCTGGATGCGGACAAAGGCACGATAGACTGCCTCACCGACCTGTCGGGGCGCACGCCTGCAATCGCCGACCTCACCGGAAACGGCAACGGCGTCGGGCGTGAACTGTTCGAAATGTTCCGCCAGACTGTTGGCCCATCGACCGAGGGCGCGGGCGTCGTGATCTGACTCACCGCCCCCGTCTTTGCTTCAAAAATATCCCCGCCGGAGGCGCACATCAGCCCCGGGCACATTTGCTAAAGGACTACACCATGACCCCCGAACACGCCTCCGAGCTCGCCGCCAAAGTCTGCGCCCTCGCCCCCGTCATCCCCGTTCTGGTGGTCGATGATGCCGATATCGCCGCTGCGCTGGCCCAAGCCCTGATCGCGGGTGGCCTGCCCGCGTTGGAAGTGACCCTGCGCACCCCCGCAGCGCTCGACGTGATCCGCGAAATGGCCAAGGTCGACGGCGGCGTGGTCGGCGCGGGAACCCTGTTGACTGCGGCGGACGTCGAAGCGGCCAAAGACGCAGGCGCCACATTTGGCGTCGCGCCCGGCGCAACCGATCGTCTGCTGGACGCCTGCGAAGCCAATGACCTTCCCCTGCTTCCCGGTGCAGCCACCGCGACCGAGGCCATGCGCCTGCTGGAGCGCGGCTATACCATCCAGAAGTTCTTTCCCGCCGAGGCGAACGGCGGCGTGCCAGCGCTCAAAGCCATCGGCGCGCCAATCCCGCAGGTGAAATTCTGCCCCACAGGGGGCGTCAGCCTCGCCAACGCGACCGACTACCTCGGCTTGTCCAATACGCTATGCGTTGGGGGTTCATGGGTTGCGCCCAAGGGTTTGGTGAACGCGGGCGACTGGGCCGGTATCACCGCGCTCGCGGTTGAGGCGGCCGCGCTGCCCCGTTAGCCCGCGCGACACGCTTTGCGCTAATTCGGAACGCGCCCGCTGCGCCCGCCGCGTCGTTTCGGGGTGCCACTGGCCCCCAGCCCTGCCCGCAGGGTCTGCGTCATCGGGTGATCATCGGGCTCCAAGCCATGGCGCGCCAGCAGCGCCGTAATCCCGTCACGCGCCACGCCTTGATAACTCAGCGCCCAATCCAGAAAGATCGACCGGCACTCCGGCGCACCGATCCCGTCAATCTTGTAGGCCTCCTCGATCAACCCCTTGGGGTCCAATGCGTCACCCTTGCCCATCACTCTCTCCTGTCAAACGTTCAATCACATCGGCCGCCGCACCACAGACATCGGCCATCGTTGCGGACAGTGCATCAAGGTCTGTCGCGCCGGTCTCGCGCGCCACAAACCGCTTGCCACCCTCGCCCAGCTTGTCGCCGTCCAACCCCGCGCGCAACACCAATTGCGCCGCCGCCTGCACGCTCCAGCACAAATCCGCGGCGGCCTTCAAAGCGGCCGCGTCTGCCGCGTCCAAAATCCCGGCCTCCACACCCGCATCGATCTGCGCCTGTGTCGTGCGCGCGCCCCCGCCGGCAAGCAAGCTCACCATCTGCCCGCACAGCTCGATATCCTGCAACCGCCCCGCGCCAATTTTTGCATCCAGCGGCCCGTCCGGCGCCTTTGACGCCGCAATCCGGCAGCGCATATCGGCGACGTTTGTGCGCACATCGGCCCCCTCCGCCTTTGCCGCCAGAACCCGCGCGCGCACCGCT
Organism: Octadecabacter sp.; assembly: GCA_965655275.1. Taxonomy (GTDB): domain Bacteria; phylum Pseudomonadota; class Alphaproteobacteria; order Rhodobacterales; family Rhodobacteraceae; genus Octadecabacter. Next base: position 2,352 of record CBFHGD010000096.1, read on the forward strand.
TCGACGTCCGCGGCCAGCCCAGCGTCCCCCGCAACAACCCGCGCGCGGGTCAGCGCCAGATGTTCCCAGGTCCAGGCCTCGTCCATCTGATAAGGCTCAAACCCCTGAAACGACGTCGCCACCGGCCCCTGCCCACCGGACGGGCGCAGGCGCATATCGACCTCATAGAGCCGCCCCTCCGCCATCGGCGCGCTCAGCGCCGTGACCAGTGCCTGCGTCAGGCGTGCATAATAGGGTCGCGTGGCCAGCGGGCGTTTGCCGTCCGACTCCTCCTGCCCTTGCCCGTCATAAATCATGATCAAATCGAGGTCGGACGCCGCGTGCAGACGCCCCGCACCAAGGCTTCCCATACCGACAACCACCGCACCGCGCCCGGGCAAACGCCCATGCTTTTCTTCAAACTGCGCGACAACCACGGGGAACACCGCCGCCATAACCGCGCACGCCAGATCCGCGTATTGCCGCCCGGCCTGTTCTGCGTCGACCAGGCCGCGCAGATGGTGCACGCCGATGCGAAAATGCCATTCCTTCATCCAGCGCCGCGCCCCGTCCAGCCGCGCCTCGTAATCGGGCAGTGCGGCCAGCCTGTCGGACAACGCCGTGGTCAGCCCCTCCGCGTCGGGCCATTCGGAAAAGAACCCGCCGCCAATCACCGCGTCAAACACCGCGGCGTTGCGCCCCAGATAATGGGCCAGCGCCGGCGCAGTGGCCGCAATATCAACAATCAGCTTGGTCAGCTTCGGGTTAGCCTCGAACAACGAAAACACCTGCACCCCCGCAGGCAGGCCGGACAGGAAACCGTCAAAGGCGATCAATGCTTCGTCGGGTTTTGCGGCATCTTGCAACGCGGCCAGAAGGCCCGGCTTCAAGCGGTTGAATATCTGCACCGCGCGGTCAGAACGCAACGCAGGATAGGTCAACCAACGTTCGGTTATATCCTCCCCGAAATGATCCACCGGCGCGGCCTCGCTCGGGGCAAAGAAACCCTCGGTCAGCGCGTGGACCTCCTCCAGCCGTTCCGTCAGATCGGCGCGCATCGCGGCCTCTTCAACGCCCATAAACGCGGCCAGGCGTGCCATTTCCTCGTCCGCCACAGGCAAATCATGGGTCTGGGCGTCGCGCAACATTTGCAGGCGGTGTTCCACCTCCCGGTGGGCCCGATAGTGACCGGTCAAAACCTGCGCATCGACAGGTTCGACCCACCCTGCATGGGCCAATGCCGCCAGCCCGCCAACCGTATCCGCGCAGCGCAACGACGGGTCGCGTCCGCCTGCAATCAACTGCCGCGTCTGGGTGAAAAACTCGATCTCGCGGATGCCGCCACGCCCGAGTTTCATATTGTGCCCGGGCAGGCTGATCGGCCCGCCAAGGCCTTTGTGTTCCCGAATTTTCAGGCGCATGTCATGGGCGTCCTGAATGGCGACAAAATCAAGGTGTTTGCGCCACACGAACGGAGTCAGGGTTTTCAAAAAACCCTCCCCCGCCGCAATGTCACCGGACGCCGCGCGCGCCTTGATATAGGCCGCGCGCTCCCACGTGCGCCCGACGCTTTCGTAATACCGCTCGGCGGCTTCCATCGACAGGCACACGGGCGTTACGCTGGGATCGGGACGCAGGCGCAGATCGGTGCGAAACACATATCCATCCCCCGTCAGATCGCTCAGCACTGCGGCCATTTTGCGCGTCACCCGCACAAAGGCGGACCGCGCATCGTGAAAATCATCCGGCTCGAAGCGCGTCTCGTCAAACAGGCAGATTAGGTCGATGTCGCTGGAATAATTCAGCTCGTACGCGCCCCCCTTGCCCATGGCGATGCTGACCATGCCAGCCGCTGTCTGCGCGTCATCCTCGCCCTGTCCCGGTATTTTGCCGCGCTTGATCTCGGCCGCGACCAGCCGTTTCATTGCCACATCCACAGCAGCGTCGGCCAGACGGGTCAGCGCGCGTGTCACATCCTCCAACGGCCAAACGCCGCCCAGATCCGCCAGCCCCGTCAGCAGCGCAATGCGCCGCTTGGCCTGGCGCAATCCGCCCGACAGCTCAGCTAAGGGAAGAACCGCAATCGCGGCAAGCTCGCTCTCCAGCACGGCCTCGGGGTCATCCAGATGCGCGCGCAGCCAGTCACCATCGCGCCCGAGCAAACCCGCCAGATAAGGCGCACAGCCAGCCGCCCCCGCAATCAGGTCGCGCACGTCCATTGGAAAATCCCCGAACGGCGCAGCAATCTCCGCGCCCAATGACGGATCAAACGGTATGGGGCAGCGGGTCACTCTAGATGCAAATGTCATGGCGCGACTTTGCGGCGCTGCGCGGGGCTGGTCAATCCAACTTGCGCTTGGCAAGTTGAAAACATGAGCAAAAGTCTGAAACGAGTCGTCACTGCCCTGCATGCTGCGGGCCACAACATCACCCCGCTGGAAATGCCCGCCTCAACCCGCACCGCCCCTGACGCGGCGCAGGCGGCGGGCTGCCACATCGACCAGATCGCCAAGTCGATCATCTTTCTGGGGCGCGACAGCGGCGAGGCCATTTTGTTCATCACCGCGGGCGGCAATCAGGTGGACCCGCTCAAAGCCGGTGCAGTGGCGGGCGAACCCCTTGGCAAAGCCGACGCCACCCTGATCCGCGCGCAAACCGGCTTCGCCATCGGCGGCGTTGCCCCTATCGGCCACCTGAACCCAATCCGCGCGTTCTGGGACCCGAGACTGTCGGACTTCGACATGATCTATGCCGCCGCTGGCACCCCGCGCCACGTCTTTTCCATTGCGCCGAACATCCTTTTGGCGCTCAGCGGCGCAACAAATGCGGGTTTCACCAGCCCATAATTACTTTTATAGTGTGAAAATCAGTACGTTAATATGTAAATGTAAAAAACATTCACATTATATCTTGCACGACACGCCTCTCCGCCCCATCTTGGTAATGTGAAAGACATTCACATCAACTGAAACACAGCATGGAGCATCCCAAATGACCACCTCGTCCACCAACATCGACCACAACGCACCGTATGCGCGTCCCGTTCGGGAGGGCAACTGGTTCCAACGCACCGAAAGCTGGCTCGATGAGCGTGGCAAAGGTGCATGGATCGCCGCGATGGTCCTTGGTTTTGTATTCGTCTGGCCCATTGGCCTCGCCCTTCTCGCCTATATGATATGGAGCAAACGCATGTTTTCTGGAAATTGCGCATCCAAGCGCAGCCGCCACCACGCCCGTCACGCAATGAAGGCGGCGATGTCCACCTCAGGCAATTCGGCGTTCGACGCTTACAAAGCCGAAACCCTGCGCCGCCTTGAAGAAGAGCAGCACAATTTCGAGGAATTCCTCAAGCGGCTGCGCGACGCTAAGGACAAGGCCGAGTTCGACCAGTTCATGGACGACCGCGCCGAGCGCACGGCCCAGGCCGATGATGACGCCGCAGACGAGCCTGCCCGTCCGCAAGCCTGATCCATCCCCCCTGATCCAACCCCATGGGCGCCCCAGAACGGGGCGCCTTCCCTTTCATCAAAACATCAAAACGGACCCACAGCGATGAGCACGATGTATGGCCTTCCCGACCCGACCACCCAGTTTGAATTTTACGACGGTGTCGCGCCCAAACGCGCAATCGCATGGCTGATCGACATGGCAGTGACCGGCCTTATTTCATTGCCCTTCATGCTGCCGTTTCTGGCCACAGCATTCTTGATCGTGCCACTATTTGCCATTCCCGTGATCTTTGCCATCACCGGCTTCCTCTATCGCTGGTTCAGCATCGCAAGCGGCTCCGCCACATGGGGCATGCGGTTCATGGCGATCGAGCTTCGCGACCGCGATGGCCACCGCCTCGACTCCAATACCGCCTTTTTGCACACGCTGGGCACCACGCTCAGCTTTGCGATATCGCCCGCACAACTGGTGTCGGTTGCCGCCATGCTGCTGTCGGAGCGCGGCCAGGGCCTCACCGACATGGTGCTGGGCACCGCGATGCTGAACCGCGCAGCCTGACCTGCCCGATTAACCCCCTGAAATCGCGGGTTGTCGGATCGGGGGCGGGTTTGCTAGGTTACTTCAGTTCAAAAGTGATCGGACCCTATGCGCCATAGCCTTCCCCTTGCCCCGCAGTTCTATGTAACTGCGCCGCAGCCCTGCCCGTATCTTGCGGACCGGATGGAGCGGAAGCTGTTTACTGCATTGCAAGGCGACGCGGCCGAAAAGCTCAACAACAGCCTGTCAAAACAGGGCTTCCGGCGCAGCCAGAACGTGCTCTACCGCCCGTCATGTGCAGACTGTTCGGCCTGCCTGTCCGCGCGCATCAAGGTCGCGGATTTCGCCCCCTCCAAAAGCCAGAAACGCGTGCTCAAACGCAATGGTCACCTGTTGCGCTCCGCCTCCTCGCCTTGGGCGACTGAAGCACAATATGCCCTGTTTCGGGACTATCTCGACACCCGTCATGCCACCGGCGGAATGGCCGACATGGACCTGTTCGAATTCGCCGCGATGGTCGAGGAAACCCCGATCCGCACCCGCCTGATCGAATACCGCGCGCCACACAGCGAAGCCACGGGCATCGACGACCCCTATGAAGACCTGCGCGCCGTCTGCCTCACAGATGTGCTCGATGACGGGCTGTCTATGGTCTATTCCTTCTTTGCGCCGGAACTGGCGAAAAATTCGGTCGGCACCTACCTCATCCTCGATCACATCGCCATCGCGCGCGAACTGGGCCTGCCTTATGTCTATCTGGGCTACTGGGTCCCCGGATCTGACAAAATGGGCTACAAGGCGAACTTCAAGGGCGTCGAGATTTACCGTGATGGTGCATGGGAAACCTTGCTTGACCCGCGTGACTATGACGCCGATACCAACCCGCTGTCCGTGTCCCCCATCGCCGAACAGGTTTCACGCATTTCCCTGCCGGACTAGCGGACGGATATTGGGGCTGGTGGCGATTACGGATCGCATCGCTCAGCTAAAGCCGCCTCACAACGCAAAAGGCCCCCGCAGTGCAGGGGCCTTTGTTATTTTATCCACCAAACGATCAGTTCAGCAGGTTCGGCACAATCGTCACGATCGCAGGGAAGAACGCAAGGATCAGCAAACCGAAGACCTGAATGCCCACAAACGGGATCACGCCTCGGTAAATGTGCCCTGTCGTGACTTCCCGCGGCGCGACCCCGCGCAAGTAAAACAGCGCAAAGCCGAACGGCGGCGTCAGGAACGACGTCTGCAAGTTCACCGCGATCATGATCGTCACCCATTTCGGGTCGAACGTGCCGCCATAAATCACCGGCCCCACAATCGGGATCACGATGTAAATGATCTCGAGGAAGTCGAGCACGAAGCCCAAAACGAACAGCACCAGCATG
>CBFHGD010000097.1:0-7201 GCA_965655275.1 Octadecabacter sp.
CATCGGGGTGAAGCGGAACAGCTGGTTAAGCACGACTTCGGCCGTCGCGTCCCGTTTGAGTTCGATCACCACGCGCACGCCGTTGCGGTCGGATTCGTCCTGCACGTGGGAAATGCCTTCGATCTTCTTGTCACGCGCGGCTTCCGCGATGCGGTCGATCATCGCGGATTTGTTCACCTGATAGGGAATTTCGCTGATGATGATGGCAAAGCGGTCTTTGCGGATTTCTTCTGTGTGCGTCTTGGAGCGCACAATGACGGAGCCGCGCCCTTCGAGGTAGGCTTTGCGCGCGCCCGAACGGCCCAGCATCATGCCACCGGTGGGGAAATCGGGGCCCGGAATGTATTCAATCAGATCTTCCGAGGTCAGGTCGGGGTTTTCGATCAACCCGAGACAGGCATCAATGACTTCGCCCAGATTGTGGGGCGGGATATTGGTCGCCATGCCGACCGCGATGCCGCCTGCGCCATTGACCAGCATGTTGGGGAAGCGGGCGGGAAGGACGGTTGGTTCGCGGTCCTTGCCGTCATAGTTGTCCTGAAAATCCACGGTTTCTTTGTCGATGTCGGCCAGCATATAGGCAGCGGGCTTGTCCATGCGCACTTCGGTATAGCGCATAGCGGCAGGTCGGTCGCCGTCCATGGACCCGAAGTTGCCCTGACCATCCAGAAGCGGCAGTGACATCGAGAAGTCCTGCGCCATCCGCGCAAGGGCATCATAGATCGCGCTGTCGCCGTGGGGGTGGTATTTACCCATTACATCGCCAACGGCGCGGGCCGATTTGCGGTAGGGTTTGTCATGCGTATTTCCGGCCTCGTGCATGGCATAAAGAATGCGACGATGCACGGGTTTCAACCCGTCGCGCAGGTCCGGAATGGCGCGCGACACGATCACCGACATCGCATAGTCGAGGTAGGAGGTCTTCATCTCCGCCGTTATGGAGATTTGCGGCCCGTCAAAAACCGGACGTTCGGGCGGAATTTCGCCAGTGTTTTCAGGGATATCTGGTGTGTCGCTCATGCTGTCCGCCCGTTGCGCCGTTGGTGACTCGGCCTGTCTATATTTTGTTAGCGTCAGGTATATCAGAGGCTAGATGGGGTGCAAACGCTTAGGGACCGAATTTGCGATGCAAATCCGGTCCTGCGGGGCTTCGCCCCGAACCCCACGGTATTTTCAAGCCAAAGAAGGCCAGTGCGGGTGCTATTTTGCGCGGTTCAGCATGCCGTAAAGATCGCGGGGATCATCGGGATCGGCGAGCATATCCAGGTCTTCGTAAAACGCGGTGCCCTCGATCGCCGATTTGATGGTGCGCAGGGCGGAAAAATCCTCGATTGCGAAGCCGACACTGTCAAACAATGTGATTTGCTTGGTGTCGCGACGACCCGTGGTTCTGCCTGCGAAGACTTCGTGCAGTTCGATCACGGGGTGATCTGCATCCAGCGCCTGAATTTCGCCTTCAACGCGGGTTTGGGACGGGTATTCCACGAATATATCAGAGCGGTGCAGGATATCGGCGTGCAGTTCGGTCTTGCCCGGACAGTCGCCGCCGATGGCGTTGATGTGAACACCTGCGCCGATCATGTTGTCGGTCAGCACTGTGGCGTTTTGTTTGTCGGCGGTGCAGGTGGTGATGATCTGCGCGCCGGTCATCGCGTCTTCGCCTGTCGTGCATTTGGTGATGTTCAGGCCGCTCCCTTCAAGGTTGCGGGCGCATTTGTCTGTTGACGCGGGGTCGGTGTCAAACAGGCGGACATGGGTGACGCCGCAGATTGCCTGAAACGCGCGGCATTGGAATTCCGATTGCGCGCCATTGCCGATCATGGCCATAGTTGTCGCGCCTTTTGGGGCGAGGTGTTTTGCGGCGAGCGCGGACATCGCCGCGGTGCGCAAGGCGGTGAGCAGGGTCATTTCGCTGAGCAACACCGGATAGCCTGATTGCACGTCCGCCAGCAGGCCGAACGCGGTGACGGTTTGCAGCCCTTCGGCGGTGTTTTTGGGGTGGCCGTTGACGTATTTGAATCCGTACATCTCACCGTCGCTGGTGGGCATGAGTTCAATCACACCGACGTCCGAATGGGAGGCGACGCGCGGGGTCTTGTCGAATGCATCCCACCGCAAGAAGTCTTCCTCGATCGCGTCTGCGATGCGGGTCAACATGGCATCAAGGCCAACCGAATGGACCAGCCGCATCATGTTGTCGACGGAAACGAAAGGCACGTAGGCTTTGTGCGAAGGGGCGAGCGTCATTGAATTTTCCTTAAGCAAAAGAACGAGTTGGGCGATCAAATACGCGACGGCCCAGAAGGGACGCGGTGAGGTCGACCATCAGGGACGCCGTCTTGCCGCGTTCGTCCATAAACGGGTTGAGTTCCACCAGATCGAGCGATGTAACGCGGGCGCTGTCGTGTAGCATTTCCATCACCAGATGGGCCTCGCGCAGGGTCGCGCCACCCGGCACGGTGGTGCCCACGGCAGGGGCGATGTCGGGATCAAGGAAGTCGACATCGAGCGACACATGCAACAGGCCATCTGCGGCGACGACACGGTCGAGGAATTCTGCCAGTGGCGCGCGGATGCCGTATTCGTCGATGGCGCGCATGTCGGCGATGGACATGTCGGTGTCGGCAAGTGCCGCGTGTTCCGCCGGATCAACGGAGCGCAAGCCGATCATGCAAATCTGGGCCGTGGGCACCGGATTATGCACAGGCGGGAAGGCGTCGAACCCGTCACAGCCCGTGAAATAGGCCACTGGCGTGCCGTGCAGATTGCCGCTGTCGGTGGTGAGCGGTGTGTGAAAGTCGCTATGCGCGTCGAGCCAGAGCACGAACAGGGGCTTGTCGATTTTGGCGGCATGATCGGCGATTCCGGTGACGGTGCCGAGTGCGAGGGAGTGATCCCCGCCCAGAAAGATCGGCAGTCCATTGGTGGCCGCGTCTTTGGCCGCTGTGTTCAGGGTGTGCGTCCATCCGATGGTTTGGGGCAGGGCGATCAGATGGTCATGTTCGGGCACATCGCTGTTCTGTGCGGCCAGATTGCCAAGGTCGGTGACGTTGTGGCCAAGCTCAGCCAGTGTTTCGCCAAGGCGTGCTGTGCGAAAGGCGTCCGGCCCCATGATGCAGCCTTTGCGGTCCTTGCCACTGTCGACCGGGGCGCCGACGAGGATGATGTTTTGCGGGGTCATGGGGAGGCTCCTAAATCTGTTCGGGCCACTGTTGCGGGCCTTGAACGTTTGCGAAAGCCAGCGCATTGTGCAAAATGATGGGTAATTGACCAAATTGGATAATTGCAATGGACGAAATGGATGATCGCCTGATCAAGGCCCTGAAGCGGGACGGGCGGGCGTCTGTGTCCGAACTGAGCGCTGATCTGGGGGTCACGCGCGCGACTGTGAAGGCGCGGATGGACCGGTTGCGTGCGTCCGGTGAGATTGCAGGATTTAGCGTGCTGACCCGTGCAGATGTGGCAGCGCACCCTGTGCGCGGCCTGATGATGTTGGGGATCGAGGGGCGTGGCACCGAAAAAGTGATGCGGGCCCTGGTCGGGATGGTCGCGGTGCAGGCGGTGCATTCGACCAATGGCACATGGGATTTGATTGCGGAAATCGGTACAGACACGTTGGACGCACTCGACGCAGTCTTGTTTCGCATCCGGCGTTTGGATGGTGTTACGCGGTCGGAAACCAGCCTGTTGCTTTCAACCCGCCGTGCGGGGCGGTGAGGGCAGAGGGGCGCTGCCCCGCGCTGCGCGCCCCCGGGATATTTGAAAAGCAAAGACAGGTGGGGGCTGCGGGTTAGCGGCGGGCCGCGGCGACCCAAACGAGCGCCAGGGCGATGGAAATGAGCGCATTGTAGCTGGCCATCGACAGGCCCAGCAAAGACCACACCACGTCGTCGCACATCACGATGGGCGCAATGTCGGTGCTGAGCAGGTCCGTGGTATTGAGAGCACCGCCGCCGGTGCAGCTGCCGGGGCCGTCCCACCAGTCACGTTCGACGCCGGTATGATAGATGCCGATCCCACCGGTGGTCAGCGCTGCGAGGCCGCCCAGGACCGCCAGCCCGGTCTGAAACCGCGCCAGCACAAGGGCGAGTGCGCCAATCACAACAGCGGCAGCGTGGGGCCAGCGTTGCCACAGGCACATTTCACAGGGTGGATAGCCGATCAGTTGAAACAGGAACGCCCCGGCAAGAAGCGCAAAGCTGCCAAAGGCGGCGAGGAAGATGAGCTGTGATTTGGTCATAGGTAGCGCACTAGGAGGAAACCGCCGACCAGCACAACACAAAACAGTGTGAACATCAGGCCGAGGCGTTTTTCGATAAAGTGTTTGACGGGTGCGCCGTATTTCCACAGCAGGGCCGCGATAATGAAAAACCGCAAGGCGCGCGCGAGGATCGATGTGGCGACGAACGTGGCGACGGGCATCGCCGTCCAGCCGGACATGATTGTTATGACCTTATACGGAAACGGGGTGAGCCCCGCGATCAGAACGGCCCAAAACCCCATATCGTTGAACCGTTGGCTGAATTCGGCCATCGAGTCCGCTTTGCCGAGGCTTTCGAGGACGGGTCTGCCGATGCCCTCGAAGGCGAACATGCCGATCCCGTATCCCAGCAGTCCGCCCAGCACGGAGGCCAGCGTCGCGACACCCGCGATCAGAAATGCGCGGTGCGGTGTGGCGATGATCATCGGGATCATCAACAAATCCGGCGGGATCGGGAATACCGAGCTTTCGATAAAGGCCACGAACGCCAGGGCCCATAAGGCATGGCGCGCGCCCGCGAGGGACAGGGTCCAGTCGTATAACCGTCGGATCATCGGGCTGCTCTTATTGTTTTGTGTCTTAGGCCAGAGACAGGCGCTTTGGTCAACCTTAACGAAATACAAAGGATGTCCAGATGAAATGGTAAGGTAGGCGCGGCAACCGCAATATCGAGGATCGCCGGCGACCCCGTTTTATTGCCCAGCTCTATTGCCCAGCGGATCCTAAGGCGTATCTGTACACGGATTTTTCCGTCACACTTGAGGAGCGACTTGGCGCAGGGGGTGATTTTGCCGCTGCCTACGTCGTTGCCCGTGAGGTGGCACACCATGTGCAGAACGAACTGGGCATTATGTGGCAGGCCGACTGTATGTCGGGCGTCCGGGCGCGCTGTGCACAGGAGCGGTTCAACAGCCTGAAACGCGGTGACATCGCAGAGGCGATGAACGCGGCCGCCCGGATCGGGGATGACACGTTGCAGCGGCACGCCGGGCGCACGGTGCAGCCGCATACATTTACTCACGGCACATCCGAACAGCGCCAAGGCCGGTTTGGGACCGGAAATGAACGCGCGCAGATCACGGCCTGCAACACCTTCGAAACAAACAACCTCTAAAGTTGCTTTATGGCCGTTGACCTCCCTTTGCGGGGGGGCTATTGCGGCGCTCTATCAAATGCAGCCAGTCGGCTGCAGGCGTGCCGGTGTGGCGGAATGGTAGACGCAGGGGATTCAAAATCCCCCGATGGTGACATCGTGCCGGTTCGAGTCCGGCCACCGGTACCACGATATGTGGTCAAGCACGCAATTATCCGAATCGAACAGAGTGACGAAAACGTAAACAAAGCCCCGTTCCGGGTATGATTTTGCGGTATCAGGCAACATTTTTCCGTTTTGGTTAACGCTGCGGAGTTTGTTTCGGGGGGAAATGTGTCAGTCGTTTCCCCAATGTCTGACTGTTCACGAATGCCGCGTAATCGGGCGTTTTGGCCCACAATGATCACAAAACCATAGAAATGCCCCCCAATTCAGGGGGCATTGTTTCGATCAGGGAAACAAAGCGTTTCCGTTACCCTGCGTCAATTGCAACTGGTGGTTGATGGCGGCGGTCGCTCCGGGGCAATGGTTAACACATTCCGGACATTTTTCGCTTTTTTGAACGCAGTTAGGCCTGTATCTAACAGAGGCCCAACTGGGGGGCATGCCGGTATGCTGGGGCTACCGGGGCAAGATTTCGGTCTTGCTGAATGAGTGGTGTCTGCGGGAACGGGTCCAACCCTTTCTATTGCGGATGAGAGTTTGGTCGCTTTTAGCGGCCAGCGCATGCAAGTGCTGTGGCCTTCAAACCCGGTTCTTCATGCGCATCATCAAAGGTCTGGCCGCAAGGTCGGGCCGCTAGGGTAAGATAGGATCGACGATGTCTGATTATACAATTGACTGGGAAAACACGAACATCGACGGCAACAACACCGTCTCGAGTGGCTCCGACAGCGTCGGGTTTTCCGTCTCGACACCACGTAACCAGGATCACGATCAGTGGGTCAAGGGGAGCAAGCACAACGTAGACGGCCTGAAGGCAAACGACGTCAACGACCCGACGAAAGTGAAGATCAACTTTGACGAAGACGTGCAGAACGTCTCGTTTGATCTGATCGACGTGGACGGCTGCAACGGCCAGTGGGACGACCGGGTGATCGTGATCGCCAAGGACGCACACGGCAATATCCTTCCTGTTACCTTCTCCGGCACCAATTCTTCCCAGCACGTGAACGGCAACCAGATCGACGCCAACAACCACAGCACCAGCCAGGGTGATGCAGGCGCGACCGTTGGTGTGCACATTGCAGGCCCTGTTGCCAGCCTCGAGGTGATCTTTGACAACGGGTCGGGCGCGAGCCACACGGGATCCGTTCTGATCAGCGACATCCACTTTGACGCGGCAGCCGCGGAAGATGGTTATGTCGACGGCACAGCGGGCGACGACACGATCGTCGTGGGTGCCTATGAAGATGGCGCCGGCGACGAGATTGATGATGGCGACGCGATCTTGCCCGGTGAGGGTGCGGACGACGACATCGTGCTGGCCGGCGGTGGCAATGACCTTGTGATGGCCGAGGATGGCGATGACGAAGTCTATGGCGGGTCCGGCAACGACACGCTGTGCGGTCAGGACGGCGACGATGTTCTTTATGGTGAGGGTGGCAATGACATCCTTGAGGGCATGAACGACGACGACGTGATGTTCGGCGGCTCGGGCAGCGACACCATTTATGGTGACGCAGGCGACGATGTGGCCACGGGCGGCACGGGCAGCGACAAGATGTTCGGCGGCACGGGCGAGGACCTTCTGTCCGGCGCCAAAGGCAATGACGACATCAAGGGCGGAACAGGCAATGACGTTGTCTATGGCGGCGGCGGTTCTGACAGCATCGAAGGGGGTGCTG
>CBFHGD010000098.1:0-7083 GCA_965655275.1 Octadecabacter sp.
TGTACATGTGGTGCGCCCAGACGACGAAGCCCAGAACACCGATAGCAACCATCGCGTAGACCATCGGCAGATAGCCGAAGATCGGCTTGCTGGAAAATGTCGCAACGATGTGGCTGATTATGCCGAAGGCTGGAATGATGATGATGTAGACTTCAGGGTGACCGAAGAACCACAAGATGTGCTGGTACAACACAGGGTCGCCGCCACCGGCCGGATCAAAGAAGGTCGTGCCGAAGTTGCGATCCATCAAAAGCATCGTGATCGCGCCCGCAAGAACCGGCAGAGCCAGAAGGATCAGCCATGCTGTGACGAAAATCGACCAGGCAAACAGCGGCACCTTGTGCAGTGTCATGCCAGGGGCGCGCATGTTGAGGAAGGTCGTGATCATGTTGATCGCGCCAAGGATGGAGGATGCACCGGACACGTGAACCGCGAAAATCGCAAGGTCCATCGATATGCCTGTGCCGGGTTGCGTCGACAACGGCGGGTAAAGCACCCAGCCCACACCGGACCCCAACTGTCCGTCGGGACTGCCGGGAGAGAGAAGCGATGCAACACCAAGTGCTACACCCGCGCAAAACATCCAGAATGACAGGTTGTTAAGACGTGGGAACGCCATGTCGGGCGCGCCAATTTGCAGTGGCATCAGGTAGTTACCGAAACCACCGAACAGCGCAGGAATAACCACGAAGAACATCATCAACACACCATGATAGGTGATCATGACGTTCCAAAGGTGTCCGTTGGGTGTGCATTCGTTCAGCGCGGCAGGGAAAAGGCGCGCGCCTTCGAGGCACATGTATTGAACACCGGGGTGCATCAGTTCCATGCGCATGTAGATGGTAAATGCCACGGACAGGAATCCGACGAAGCCGGAGACGAACAGGTATAAAATACCGATATCTTTGTGGTTTGTTGACATGAACCAACGGGTAAAGAACCCGCGGTCGTCTTCGTGCTCATGGTCGTGGACGGCTGCGTCTACCATGCTGCGCTCCCTATAGCTAAAACGTATTTCTTGACAGGGCGAGCGGACTCACCCAACGGCTTTGAAACTGTTTTAAGACGCGAGTGCGTACAGGGCAACTGCCCATCTGCCGTTTGGCATGGGTAAAATTGGCGCAGGGGCCAAAGTCAGGTCTCCAAAGGCGTCACACTAGGATTTGGGGGCCCGACGCAACGCTTGATAGGTGTACGCCAGCAAAGTCTGGTCATGAACATCATGACCGGATTCGCCGCGCGCGGCTTTGATCTGCGTCAAACACAGCAGGATGTCAGGCCGTGCCCAAAAGGGCTACGGTTCGGCGACGACTCTGTCACGCGAAGGTGGCCTGCCTGATTTAGGACTGCGTGAGCGGCGTCATGCTGGCCTCGAATGTTTTGCGCAGGGCGACATCCACATCCGCCATGGTGACGGGCAATCCAAGGTCGACCAGCGACGTCACCCCGTGTTCGGTGATTCCGCAGGGCACAATGCCACTGAAATGGCTCAAGTCGGGTTCCACGTTGATCGACAGGCCATGAAAGCTCACCCATTTGCGCAGACGGATGCCGAGGGCTGCAACTTTGTCTTCGGCAGGTTGGCCCGTGGCGGTCAGTGGTCTGTCGGCGCGTTGCACCCAGACGCCCACGCGCCCCTCGCGGATTTCGCCTTTGACGTTAAATTCTGCCAGTGTTGCGATGACCCAGGCCTCAAGGTCCTGCACAAAGCGGCGCACATCATGGCCGCGTTTGCCCACGTCCAGCATGACGTAGGCCACCCGTTGCCCCGGCCCGTGATAGGTATATTGCCCGCCGCGTTTGCTGGTGTGGACGGGAAAACGATCCGGTTGCACCAGATCGGCGGGTTTGGCGGAAGTGCCCGCAGTATAGAGCGGCGGATGCTCGACCAGCCAGATGCATTCCTCCGCAGCGCCTTGGTGGATCGCATCGGCGCGGGCCTCCATAAAGGCGACAGCGTCGTCATATCCGGTCAACCCGTTCGTTGTGATCCAATCTACCATATCCCTGATATGGGGGGTTCTATCGCCCATGTCAGCCCGAAACTTCTGTGTGGCTCCGGATCGGTGCATTTAACGCTTGAGGTGGCGCAATGGCTTCGCTAAACGGCCCCCACGCTTATGGACATCGCGGTCGTGGCGGAATTGGTAGACGCGCAGCGTTGAGGTCGCTGTGAGGTAACACTCGTGGGGGTTCGAGTCCCCCCGACCGCACCATTTGGCCCTTTTTTCTTACATGAATGACGTGCCCTAGGGCAGGATGCTGAGCCAGAAGGCCGTGCTCGGGATGGACAGTACCGTCCCGAACAAAACGGAGGACGCCGCGACGCGTTTCGCGGCACCATACATATTTGCAAAGACATAGGCGTTGATGCCGGGCGCCATGGCCGCTGTGATAACAGCCGAGCGCACTTGTGCTGTGGAGAGGCCTTCGATGCCGGTCAGTTGCCAGACAATAAACGGATGCATCAGCAGCGACACTGCGCAGACATAAAGGATCGTGCGCACATCGCCCTCTGGACGATAGCGATAGAGCACACCTCCCAGCCCGAACAGTGCCGCGGGAAGGGCGGCGCGCGCCACCAGATCGATCGCATCCGTCAGCACGACGGGCATCGGGAGGCGGGTCAGGTTCACCGCGATCCCCAACGCCACCCCCAACACCAGCGCATTGGAGAACATCGCCTTGCCGACCTTGCGCGGCAGTTGGCGCAAGGGCGTGCCCTTGGCGCGCACCAGCTCCATCGCCGTGATGCCCACTGCGTAGCCGAAGGGGGCATGGAACGCGATGATGGTGTAGTTGGCAAGCAGGGCGTCCGACCCGTAGGCGCGTTCGGTGATCGGCAGGCCGAGCAGTAAGGTATTTGAAAATAAACAGCAAAATGCAATTGCAACGCTGTCTTCCCATGATCGGGCGAACAACAGGCGCGCGCCGAACAGCCCCGCGATGAACGCGGCGACGACCCCGGCATAAAAGCTGAACAGCAAAGGCACGTCGAAGTTCTGTTGCAGATCGAGCGTTGAAATGGCGCTAAACAACAAGCAGGGGATCCCGAAGTTCTGGGTAAATTTCATCAACCCGTCGACTCCGTCGGAGCTGAACAACCCGTGCCACACAGCGACATAGCCAAACCCCAGCACAATGAAGACCGGCAGGATGATGGTTGCGATATCAGTCACGGGCAGGATCGCTTGGGGCCAGCGGACCCTCCGGGGGGAGTTTTTCTAGCCAGATGAAGCAGCGGTGCAGCACTCAATTGCCCAGCTTCAGGGTCAGGCCGTCATAGGCGGGTTGGATGTGATCGGGCGTCTCGGCCAGTAGCGTCGCGTAGTCCAGATCAATGTGCATGTTCGTCAGAACCGCTTGTTTTGGCTGCACGCGTTCGATCCACTCCAGCGTTTTGGCGAGGTGTGCATGGGTCGGGTGCGGATCGCGGCGCAGGGCGTCGACGATCCACACGTCGAGGTTTTCAAGGTGAGGCCACACGTCATCGGGGATGTCGGAGACATCGGGCAGATAGGCGGCATTGTTTATGCGAAAGCCCAGCGCGTCGATGTTGCCGTGGGCGACTTCGAAGGGTGTGAAGGTAATCGGGCCGCCGGCACCGGTGATGGTGACGTCGCCGTTGATGGTGTTCAGGTCACAGATGGGCGGGTAGGACGAGCCTGCGGGTTGCACAAACGCATACCCGAAGCGCGACAGAAGCTGGTTGCATGTGTCCCCGTCGGCCCAGACGGGCAGGCGCCGGCGCATGTTATAGACGACCATGCGGATATCATCGAGGCCATGGACGTGGTCCGCGTGGGAATGGGTATAGATGAGTGCGTCAAGCTCGCCGACGTCGGCGTCCAGCAATTGTTGGCGCAGGTCCGGCGAGGTGTCGATCAGCACACGGGTGCTGCCGTCTGGCGTGTTGCGCGTCACGAGAAGCGAGCAGCGTTTGCGGACATTCTTGGGGTTGGCCGGGTCGCAATCGCCCCAATGCCCGCCAAGGCGCGGCACGCCACCCGATGACCCGCACCCGAGGATGCGCAGAGACAGGGTCGCGCTCATGATGCGTTCCACCGGGCGGCTTTTGCAAACAGGCGCTCGAAGTTGGCGCTCGTTTGGGTCGCGAAGTCGGCATAGTCGAGCCCGAACACCTCGGCGCCGACTTTGGCGGTGTGGGCGGTATAGGCGGGTTCGTTGCGGCGGCCACGATGGGGCGGTGGTGCGAGGTAGGGGCTATCGGTTTCCACCAACACGCGCTCCACAGGGGCGGCGGCAAAAATATCGCGCAAGTCTTGGGATTTGGGGAAGGCTGCAATGCCCGACATCGACAGGTAGAACCCGAGGTCGAGGGCGACCCGCGCGAGGTCTGCGCCGCTGGAAAAGCAGTGCATTACGCAATCAAAGGGTTTTTGTGCGTGTGCGTCTGACAGGATTTGCGCCATGTCGTCGTCGCTGGCACGATTATGGATGATCAGCGGCAGGCCTGTTTCCTGTGCGGCCTCAATGTGGACGCGCAGGGATTGTTTTTGCACATCCGCAGTGTCGGCCGTGTAATGGTAATCCAGCCCGCTTTCGCCGATGCCGACGAATTTGGGGTGCGCGGACAGGGCGACCAGCTCGTCAACAGTTGCCAGAGGCTCGTCAGCGGCGGACATGGGGTGGGTGCCCGCGGCATAGAAAACCGGCGCGTAGCTTTCGGCGATGGCGCGCACCTGTGGTTCGAGGCGCAGTTTGGTGCAGATCGTCACCATACGGGTTACGCCGGCGGCAACGGCGCGCTCAACCACCTCGGCGCGTTCTGCGTCAAAGTCCGGAAAATCAAGGTGGCAATGGCTGTCGACGATGCTTGGCAGGGACATGAAGGGCCTTCAGGATGCGGCCACGTCGTTCGCGGCCTGTTCGATCTTGAAAAACGTATCAAGGATGAGGGCGGCGGGGTCAAGATTGACCGCCTTGCCGTGGCGCGTGCGATCGGACACCTCCTGGGCCAAAGTCGCCCAGCGGCGCGCGGCGGCGTCATGGGGCGCGAGTTTGCCAAGCAGCAATGCCTCGCCTTGAGCGGCCTGAATTTCGGGCGGGCCCCGCAAGCCGGCGCGGGCAACGCGGGCGAGGAATTTATCAATCAGATCAAGGGTAAGCGTGAACCGCGTGGCGCCTGCCTTGCCCGTGCAACTGTCCGCAAGGCGCAGGGCGCGGGGACGGTCGAACGTGGGCAAGCCGCTGAACAGCCCGACCAGATCACCATAAAGCGTCAGCCCGTCGAGGTTGGTGAGGCGGATCGCCTCGCCCACTGAGCCACCTGACAATGCGGTCAGGGCATCACCCGCGTCGGTCTGGATATCGGCTTGTGCAAGGGCGGCGGTGACATGCTGCGCCTCCAACAGCCCACAACGCAGGATCCGGCAGCGCGAGCGGATTGTCGGCAGCAGGCGCGAGGGTTGATGCGACACCAGCAGGAAAAACGTCTGGGCTGGCGGTTCTTCGAGCACTTTGAGGATCGAATTGGCCACAGAGGGGTTCATGTCGTCGGCGCAATCAATAATGACCACGCGGCGCCCGCCATCGGCCGCGCTCTGGTGCAGGAAATCCATCAATTTGTTGGACCCGCCTTTATGCCCGCGCAGGGCGGCCATGGTGATCTGGTCTTGCAGGGCTGTGTCAGTCGCGTTCATGGCGCGGCGCACGATGAACAGGCGCGGGTGTGCACCGGCGTGCAGCAACTGCATGTCGGGATTGTCTGATGCCACGTCGAGCGAGTTAGGGGCGGGCGGCGCACCGAACATATCGTCCGCTGCGACCAAAGGTTGCGACAGCAAAAAGGCCGCCATGCGCCATGCCAATGTTGCTTTTCCCACACCTTGCGGCCCGGTGATTAGCCAACCGGAGTGGAGGCGGCCCGAGGTGAAGGCATCCAGGAAATCGGCCTCGGCGCGGGACTGGCCAAACAGCGCGTGGGTTTGTGACGGGTGCGGCGCGCCTTCGATCTGGTCGGGCAGGGGGCGGTCTTTGTCGGCGCTCGCCATCAGGCCAGCTCCACGCGGTCCGCTACATGCGCGGCAATTTCGGCGGCGACGGCGGCGGGGTCGCGGTTTCCGTCAATCAGGATGCAGCGGTTGGGGTGGGCCGAGGCCAGCGCAAGGAAACCGTGGCGCAGGGTTTCCTGAAACCCCAACCCCATATCCTCAAACCGGTCTTCACCGGATTTGCGCGCCAATCCGCGGGTCAGCGCGACGGCCGGGTCCATGTCGACGATAAACGTCAGGTCCGGTTCGCGCCCGATCATGGCGGCGTGCAACGTATCTACAGCCCCGCGAAGATCGCCACGGGTTGCGCCTTGATACACACGCGTGCTGTCTGCGAAGCGGTCACAAATCACGGTTCTGCCAGCGGCGAGCGCGGGTTCGATCGTTTTTTCCAGATGGTCGCGGCGCGCGGCGGTGAACAATAGCAATTCTGTCTCGGCGGACCAGCGGTCCGGATCGCCCGTCAACAGGAGGGCGCGAATTTCTTCAGCTCCGGCGCTGCCGCCGGGTTCGCGGGTCAGCACCGCGTCGGGAAATCTGGCACCCAGCATTTTGGCTTGGGTTGATTTGCCCGATCCGTCGATGCCTTCAAACGAAATGAACAGCCCGGTCGCGGGGTTACGTGTCATGGCTCAATCTGCCTCGACCGGGGTGTCCGGCGCGAGCTCTGGCATGACATCGGACGCCCCTATACGCTCCGCCAACACGCCAGCCGCTGTGCGCAACCGTGAACTGAAACCGCCCGCCGGAATGTTGGCGTCCGCGACCAATGGCACACGTGTTTCGGGGAGGTTTTCGAGGCGGATGATCAACTCGCCAATCTGGTCGCCGACCGCGATAGGGGCCGTGATGGGGCCGTTGTAGACCACTTCGGCGTCAATTTCGTCCTCTCCGGTCACGGGCACCAGTAGGCTCAGGTCGTCGCGCAGCGCCAGACCGATCAAAGGCTGTTCGCCCATCCAGACCTCGGCCTGTGCGATGCGCGTGCCGCCGCGTGCAATGTCGCGCTGGGCAAACTGGCGAAATGCCCAATTCACGATGCGTTCGGATTCTTCGGCGCGGGCTTGGG
>CBFHGD010000099.1:0-6876 GCA_965655275.1 Octadecabacter sp.
GATCAAGCTGAAGGTCAGCGCACGCAGCGCCGCCAAACCCGACGCCTGAGAATCACTGCAATTGTGTCGTGTGGTGGCAGAAACGGGCGCAATGACGGGTCACCGCTGCCTTTGTCGCGCCCTTCGAAACAACCGATTTGGTGCGTTAACGAATTCTGTCAAAACTTGGGCAAGATGAGACTTCCAAAAATTCAATATTACCAATGTATTAACGCTGTGTTTGCGATGGCCCTCGCCAAATATGACAAATTTGCCCTATTTGAGGCTGCACTGTTTTTGACGTATTCAGTCTTTGGGGGCTTCATGAGGGTCAGGTTATGACTGTAGCGAAGCTAGTTTCATTTTCTTTTCCATCGTTTTCTGGCGTAACCGAAATTGTGCGTGGTTTGTTTGCGCGCGGCACCGAGACCGAGGTCGAGCTGTTAGAACCGGTCCGCCCAGCGGCGCAACCGGCGGTGGCGCCAGACCAAGCCCGCTATGCGCGCATGCTGGAGCGTGAACTTGACCGCGAATTGATGTCGCAGGTCGAGCGCGAGGACAGCGAAACGCTGAACCGTGTGCGCGCCGCACTTTACGCGGACTAAGACCCGCGCAGGGTATTTAGAACAAAGACACGAATGGCCGAAGCGAGGCCCACGTCACCGCGCGCCTCGTCAATCTCTATCGCCAGCCCGTTCAGCGTTTGACCGCGGGCCGTGGCGATTGCGCGAAATTCATCCCAAAACTCCGGTTCCAGCGAAACAGAGGTGCGATGCCCCCGCAAGGTGAGGGAGTGTTTAGCAGGGCGCTGTTGAGGCCCCAGCGTCATTCGTCTTCGAATTTCAACTGGTCCAGCCGCGCTTTCGCCTGCGCCTCGCGCGCGGTTTCGGCCAGACGTTCGCCCTTGGTGCGCCCGAACTTGCGCGCATTGAGGTCGGCCTCTGCCTTCTTTTGCGTGCGGTCGCGGTCTTTGCGGACTTTGTTAAGGTTTACGATCTCGCTCATTTCGGGCCGATCATGTCCTCGGGGCGCACGACGCGGTCGAATGTTTCTTCGTCCACGAACCCCAGCGCCACGGCTTCCTCGCGCAGTGTCGTGCCGTTCTTGTGGGCCGTCTTCGCGACTTTGGTGGCGTTGTCATAGCCGATTTCAGGGGCCAATGCGGTGACCAGCATCAGGGATTCCTTCATCAGCTTGTCGATGCGGGCCTCGTTTGCTTCGGTGCCAGCCAGCATGCGCAGGGTAAAACTGTCTGCGGCGTCGCCCAAAAGCTGCATGGATTGCAACAGGTTATAGGCCATCATCGGGTTATAGACGTTGAGCTCGAAATGCCCCTGCGAACCCGCAAACCCAATCGCTGCGTCATTGCCAAGGATATGGGCGCAGACCTGCGTCATTGCTTCTGCCTGGGTCGGGTTAACCTTGCCGGGCATGATCGACGATCCGGGCTCGTTTTCCGGCAAGATCAGCTCGCCAAGGCCGGAACGTGGGCCGGAGCCTAGAAAGCGCATGTCGTTGGCGATTTTGTAACAGGCCATGGCCGTGGTTTTGATCGCGCCAGACATGAACACCATGGCGTCATGCGCGGCGAGCGCTTCGAACTTGTTGGGCGCGGTGACGAAGGGCAGCCCCGTGATGTCGGCCATATGCGCGGCAACTGTCGTGTCCCAGCCTTTGTCGGTGTTCAGGCCGGTGCCCACGGCTGTGCCGCCCTGGGCAAGCTCATAAATGCCGGGCAGGGCGAGCTTGATCCGCTCGATCCCGTTGCGCACCTGTTTGGCGTAGCCGGAAAATTCCTGCCCCAGTGTCAGCGGTGTTGCGTCTTGCGTGTGGGTGCGTCCGATCTTGATGATGCCTTTGAATTTCTCGGCCTTCGCCTCAAGCTCGCCCGCCAGTTTTTCAAGGCCGGGCAGCATTACGTCGCGCGCGGTCATTGCGGAGGCGATGTGCATGGCAGTTGGGAAGGTATCGTTGGAGCTTTGCCCCATATTGCAATGATCGTTGGGGTGAACCGGCTCTTTGGAGCCAACCGTGCCGCCGAGCATTTCGATCGCGCGGTTGGAGATCACTTCGTTGGCGTTCATATTGGACTGCGTGCCCGACCCTGTTTGCCACACGACCAGCGGGAAATGGTCATCGAGTTTTCCTTCAACAACTTCGCCCGCTGCGGCGATCATAGCGTCAGCCAGTTTTCCGTCCAGTTTGCCGCTGGCCTTGTTCGCCATGGCACAGGCCTGTTTGATCACGCCAAGGGCGCGCACGATTGCGACGGGCTGTTTTTCCCAACCGATCGGGAAGTTCATCAGGCTGCGTTGGGTCTGTGCGCCCCAATAACGGTCGGATGGAACTTCAAGGGGGCCAAAGCTGTCGGTTTCGGTGCGTGTGGTCATGGGAGAATCCTCGCAGTATGCAGTTGTATGCCGTTTAGCGCCGCGCGCCCGTAAGGGCAACGGCCCAAACGTCGCAGATCACTTGCGAAACTGGTCCAGTGACACGACTTCGGCGTCTTTGTGGGCTGGCTCGTCGGGTTCTGCCATCACGTCCATCGGCGCCTCGGGCGCGTCGCCATCATCGTCGTCGTCCGGGCTTTCAAACCGCAGGCCAAATTCAACAGACGGATCTACAAAGGTCTTGATCGCGTCATAGGGCACATAAAGCGGTTCGGGCGTGTCCCCGAAGCTGAGCGTGATGCCAAAGCCCTGTTCGGTCACTTTCAGGCTGTCGTATTGGTGCTGGATCACGATTGTCATTTCACCGGGATACCGGTCAGACAGCCAGTCGGCGATCTCTACGTCAGGATGCATGGTGTCAAAGGTAATGAAAAAGTGGTGATTCCCCGGCAGCCCGTTGTTGGACACGTCGGTCAAAACCTTCAAAATCAGCCCGCGCATCGCGTTGTGCATCAGGTTGCCGTAGTCGATGGTATGGTTTGACGTGGTCACGGGGGCGCTCCCTTTGGCGGACAGCCGTAGCATACGAGATTCGGGGGCAGTGAAAAGGGGCCGTGGTGTCAAAACATCTGATCGGCGAGGATGCCCGCAGTGGCCATCAGCGCAAGTGTCAAGGTTAACGGTAGGTTGCGCCATATGAGCATTATCGCGGCAAGCGCGGTGAGGGCGGCGGCCATGAGGCTAAAGCTGCTCCACACAGGCGAGAGAAGAGTGAGCGGTCCGAACGTTGTCGTGATGACGGTTTCAAACATCACATGGGTCGCAAACCACAGTGAAAGATTGGCGATGACGCCGAGGACGGCCGCGGTGATTGCGGCAAATCCCGCGCGGATACGCGGGAAACCGTCGAGCCAGTCGATCATCGGGGCGCCCGCGAAAATCCAGATGAAACATGGCACGAAGGTAACCCAGAGGGTCATAAGGCCCGCCAACAGGCCCAGTGGCCAGCCGCCTTGTGCGATACCGGCCAGAATGCCGGCGAATTCGGTCACCAGGATCAGCGGGCCCGGTGTGGTTTCCGCCAGCCCCAGCGCGTCGATCATTTGTGATGTGGTCAGCCAGCCGTAGTCGGTGACGACGGCTTGCGTCATATAGGCCAGCACCGCATAGGCCCCGCCAAATGTGACGAGCGCGAGTTTGGAAAAGAACAGCCCGAGCGAGAGCAGGAACGTGGCTCCGATGACCCACGTGACCAAAAGCGGCGTGGCCCACAGCAACCCGCCGACGGCCACGGGTGCGAGAGAGCGACGCCACGGCAAAGCGGATTTGATGCTGCTGTGGTCCGTGCAGGCCCACGCGCCATAGGCGGCAGCGGCGGCGATGACGGCGGGAAACGGCAGGTTGAATGCGAAAAGGGCAAGAAACGCCAGCAGCGCGATGATGCGGTGATCTGTGCGCGCGATGGCCTTGCGCAAAAGGCGCAGGACGGCCTGAATGACGATGATGATCACCGTGGCCTTGATGCCAAGAAACGCCGCCTGAACCAGTGGCAGTGCTCCGAAAGACGCATAGGCAAAGGCGAGCGCCGCAATCACGATTGCACCGGGCAGCACAAACAGCCCGCCCGCGATCAACCCGCCGCGCAGTCCGTTCAGTTTCCAGCCCGCGTAGGTGGCCAGCTGCATCGCTTCGGGTCCCGGCAACATCATGCAAAACGACAGCGCCTTCAGAAAGTCGGGCTGGGACAGCAGCGGGCGATCCTCGACCAGTTCTTTCTGCATCAACGCGATTTGCGCGGCTGGTCCGCCAAAAGACAAACAGCCGATACGCCCGAACACGCGCAACATTTCTGCGTTGGTCATCGCGCGGCCCCGAAGCTCGCGTGGGTTTCATCCACCCCGTCGCGCGCCCAACGATACAGCGCATCATAAAGCGGCATCGCGGCATCCAGCTGCACGTGATCATCGCGGTGCATACGAGACAGGCCCACCGAAACAGCCAGCAGCCCGGCCGCCTGAGGGGAGGCGTCCGACCCTGTGTCAGCGGCGCGAATGACGTCAGCCAGACGGTCAAGGGTCTGGGTGTGCAACTCAAACGTATCAAGCATGGCATCAAACGTGCATCGATCCGCGTGATGGGACAGGGCAACATCGGGACTGTCGAACGGGGTCGCGTCGTAGCGATCCGCGACACCTGCGACCTGGTCCGGTGCCACGAATAGAAATTCCGCTGTTGGATCAATAAAGCGGCGGACCAGCCACGGGCAGGCGATGCGATCAATCTTGGGGCGGTGGCGCGTGACCCAGAGGTTCGTGGCGGGCAGCGCGGCGAACGGAATGCGCGGGGCGTCCGGTTCGTCGCGCCAGCCATACATGCCGCCGGACAGGTAGCGCGCGTCGATCCCGCGCCCGCGCAGGCGGGAGGTGAGGCCCTGACTGAGCTTTAGCCCTTTCTGGCAGGCGATCACACAGGGGCGTCCGGCCAGACGCGTGATCAACCCGTCCAGATC
Source organism: Octadecabacter sp. (assembly GCA_965655275.1). Lineage (GTDB taxonomy): Bacteria > Pseudomonadota > Alphaproteobacteria > Rhodobacterales > Rhodobacteraceae > Octadecabacter. The sequence continues at coordinate 4,879 of CBFHGD010000099.1, forward strand.
CGTATGGGGGTGGCGAATGGATGCGGGGATCAGGTAGGGATCCTCGGCAAAATCGGGATCAATACAAATGTCCACGATCACGGGCGCATCAGGCGTCCCGATCAGGCGCAGGAGGGTCTTGCAGGGGAGTTCGTTCGGGGCAGGCATGGCGCATGCGTCCTTTCACTAAGGAACATGCGAACGTCTGGCCTAAGCCTTACGGGGTGTTCGCGTTAAGCCCCATGGGCCTTTTGTGGCGGGGCGAGGCCGATTGGTCAAGTGTGGACCCGCAACGCCTCAAGCCCGTGGAAGTGATAGACGTTGGCGTAGCGCGGCGGTGCGGCCAGTTGCAAATTCGGGCAGCGATCAAACAACGCGGTCAGTGCGACGCGCAGTTCCAGCCGCGCCAGTGGGGCGCCGACGCAAAAATGGATGCCGCCGCCGAAGGCCACGTTGACCGGACCGCTGCGGGCGGGATCAAACCTATGCGGGTCGGGGTAGGGCGCGGGGTCGCGGTTGGCCGCCCCGAGCAGGCATTTGACGTTGTCACCGCGTTTGAAGGCATGGCCGAACAGCTCGCAGTCCTCGCTCACCCAACGATCAAACATATGCAGGGGGGGATCAAAGCGCAGGGCTTCTTCGACGATGGCGTCGTTCGCGGTGCGGATATCACGTTCCAGCAGGGTTTTCACTGCGTTGCCCATGGTATGCACCGTCGCCTCATGACCGGCATTGAGCAGCAGAATGCAGGTGGTGATCAGCTCGTCGGTGCTGAGTTTCTCGCCGTGTTCTTCTGCGGCAATCAGCTCTGATATCAGGTCATCGGCGGGGGTCTTGCGGCGGTCATCCACGTAGGCGCGCATGAAGGAGACGAAGGCCTCGGTCGCGGCGACGGCGCGGTCTTCGATGGCGCGGTCCCGCCCTGCGACATACATGGCGACCATGGCGTTGGACCATGCCAGAAGGTCATCGGCGCGGGTTTCGGGCACGCCCAGCAGCCGCGCGATGATGATGACGGGCACGGTGCGCGCATAGGCGTCCAGCAGGTCAAAGTCACCAGACGGAAATTGATCGATCAGCTGGTGGCATAGCGCCTCGATTTCGGGTTCCAGCGCGGCGATGCGCCGCGAGGTGAAGGCGCGCAGGACAAGTGCGCGCAAACGGGTGTGACGCGGCGGGTTCAGTTCCAGCATGGAGTGCGCCTCGACCGCATAGAACGGCGCAACATGCGCGGGGATGGGGCGCGCGAATTCTGCCGGAACCTCCCGGCCCAGACGTTTGTCCTTGAGGCAGGTTGCCACCGCGCGGTGGGACACGGCACACACCGCACCGTAATCTTCCCAGTAAAACAAATCCCCACTGGCGCGGGCGCGGGCATAAAACGGGTAGGGGTCCTGCACGAAGGCGGGATCGGTCGGGGATTGGGTGAAAGGTTGCATGTGGCTGTGATGCCCATGCCCTCTGGCCTTTGCAAGTGTTGGTTCTTAGTCTTGCGTCATGATGATTGCGCTTCACACACGGATTATTGCGGTCGTGGCCTTTTGGGGCGCGGTCGTGATGCTGTCTGTGGGGTTGGGTTGGGGTGGCTACGGGGCCGCGTTGGACCAGATCGACAGCGCGGGCGGGCAGACCTTGCGCTGGCATCGGACCGCCTGACGTCAGAATTGCGGTGCTACCGTGAGCTGGCGGTCTTGATGGCGGATCATCCGGTGGTGGCGCAAACCGTGCGCGGGCAAAACGGCGGCATCGACGCCCTGCTGCGTCGCACGGCGGACAAGACCGGGTCTTTGGATATTCTGGTGGTGTCGGACAGGGGGGATAAACTTGCGTCGGCCTCCGGTGAGGGGGCGCAAGACCACGGCGGATCGCCCTATTTCAACCGCGTCATGGACGGGGCGATGGGGGTCCACCATCTGGTGCAGGAGCGTTACGGACAGCGCATATTCCCGTTTGCCGCGCCCGCGTTTTCGGACGCCGGGCCGGTCGAGGGCGCGGTGATCGCGGTGATGAATGTGATCC
>CBFHGD010000100.1:0-6783 GCA_965655275.1 Octadecabacter sp.
TGAAGGCGCGCGCGCGGATGTCTTCGCCGTAAAGGTCCAGCAGGGTGTCAGCGGGTTGCAAAATGTCGGCATCCGTCACCATCGCCCCCGTCGCTGCGATGGTGTCCTGATAGCGATTGGCGCGCACCCATATGGTTAGCGGGTCGCTCACCGGCTTTGCTCGTCCAGTAATTTCTTGATCCGTGCGACGAGGTCATCGCGGGGAATTTCAAACTGGCTGGGCCGGTCTTTCCATTCCTCATGGGTCGCAGTCTCGGCGATTTTTGCGCCCAAAATCAAGTCTTTGACCTGCAAGGTGCCAGCGGCCAATTCATCCGCCCCCTGAATGATCGCAATGGGCGAATTGCGCTGGTCCGCATATTTCAACTGGTTGCCGAAGTTCTTGGGATTGCCGAGGTAGACTTCGGCGCGAATATCCGCGTTGCGCAACTCCGACACGATCGCCTGATAATCCGCCATACGGTCACGGTCCATCACGGTGACGACGACGGGGCCGGCCGTGTCAGTGCTCAGGCGGCCCTTCATGTGCAGCGCGGCGAGCAGACGATCTACGCCGATGGAAATCCCCGTGGCGGGCACTTCCTGGCCTGTGAAGCGTTTGACGAGGTCGTCATAGCGCCCGCCACCCGCAACGGAGCCGAAGGAACGCGCACGCCCCTTTTCGTCTTTGATTTCAAAGGTGAGTTCGGCCTCGAACACGGGACCCGTGTAGTAGCCGAGCCCGCGCACGACGGAAGGATCGATGACGATACGGTCTGCGTCGTAGCCACCCGCTGCCAAAAGGTCGGCCATTGTTTGCAATTCATCCACGCCCGTCGCACCAACACTGCTGTCACCGATGGCGGCCCGCAGGTTCGCCAATGTGCCTTCAGTCGTATCGGATTTAGATGTCAGGAATGCGACAACAGGCTCAGCCTGTTCACCGGACAAGCCCACCCCGTCAATATAAGCCCCCGACGCATCAAGACGGCCCTTGCCCAGCAATTCACGCACGCCCGCCTCACCGACCTTGTCGAACTTGTCGATGGTCCGCAGGACGTTGGCGCGTTGGTCGTCATCGGACAGGCCCATGACCTCCAACACCCCATTCAAAACCTTGCGGTTGTTGATGCGCACCACATAGTCGCCGCGCTCGATCCCTACGGCCTCCAGCGTATCGGCCAGCATCGCACAAATCTCCGCATCGGCCGCAACAGACCCCGACCCCACCGTATCCGCATCACATTGATAAAACTGGCGGAACCGCCCCGGGCCGGGCTTTTCGTTGCGCCACACGGGGCCCATGGCAAAGCGACGGTAAGGTTTCGGCAAATCGTTCTGGTGCTGGGCATAGACCCGCGCCAGCGGTGCCGTCAGGTCATATCGTAGCGCCAGCCAGTCGCCCTCGCCCTTCTCGTCGTCTTCCTGCCACGCGAAAACACCCTCGTTGGGGCGGTCCACGTCGGGCAGGAACTTGCCCAGCGCATCAACCGTTTCCACAGCCGCCGACTCAAGCGCCTCGAACCCGTAGCGGTGATACACGCCCGCAATCGTGCGCAGCATCTCTGTGCGCTGTGCAACTTCTGCACCGAAATAATCGCGAAACCCTTTCGGGGTTTGTGCCTTGGGGCGTTGAGGTTTCTTCTGCTTGGCCATTTGGCTCGGCTCCGCTTGCGGTCAAATTCACCCGCGCTTTACCGCGCCCACCCCCGCCACGCAACAGCAGGGGTTGGCAAACCACGCCCGCGCGCCGTAATGAGCAGTATGACAGACCAAACACAGCTCGAAGAACAACTTGCCCACCTGACCCGCACGGTCGAGGAGTTGTCAGACATCGTTGCCCGCCAGGAAGGTGAAATCAGCCGCCTGACCTACCGCGTCAGTATGTTGATGGAACGTGAAGCCAGCCGCGAAATGGACACGGGCAGTTCTATCCCGCTGGCCGACCAACGCCCGCCTCACTACTGAACACTCCGCGCCCCTTCACCTGGCCAAGAAAACTCCCCCCGGAGGGTCGGGTTCACCCTGCGCGACGCTCAGCCGTCCTTGAGGGACATTGCCAACACGCGGCCATCATGGATCAGGATTTGCGCCCATTCGGTCGGAACCGCGCTGAACGTGCCACCAAAGAACCCGTAGACGGTGATGAAATGGGTGTTCGTGTTCAAACGGTCCGAACGATCACCGCAGGGCTGGCCGCGTCCGACACGGCACACACTTGCCTTCAACGCCTCATATGCGTTGTCCGTCGTGGAATAGGAAATGCGTTCGTTGCTGGATTGATAGCGGACGAATTCGTGGGTTTCGATGTCACCTGTGATCACAACGGCACCGGTGAACGTGCGTGCGCAATCGTCTTCAAATCCGGTGATGTAGAACGGGCGCGGAGCCGTCGAATTGGGGATCGTGTCATAGACCTTGAACCCGCCGCCTTCGTCGACCTGACGGCCCAGATCACCACGCGACACGCCACACACCCGTGCGATCTGGCCAAGGGGCAGGACTGTTCCCGCTTCAACATCTGATGCGTCAGGCCCGTTGCGCGGAACTGCGGCGGTTGCAGGGCCGCGGCGAAACAGCCCGCCAAACAATCCTTGGCGTTGCGGCGTTTCGGGGGCGGCTTGTGCAACGTCCTCTGTTGCACCTTGCACCCCAGCGTCGTGTTCAACAACAGGTGCAGCAGTATTCGCCAACGCGGCCTTAACGGCTGCATTTGTCGGGTCGTCAGGCTGGCGGTTCAACAAGCGGCTAAACAGCCCGCCGCCGGTATTTCGGGCCTCGGCGGGGGTCTGCGCCACCGATGCGGCATCCTCGGCTGCGGGCACATCGCTCAATCTGGCAACGTCGCGCAGCGGATCTCCGCAAGCAGACAACGCCAGCACCATTCCAAAACCCAATAAATACTGGCGCATCCCGCGTCCTTCAGCCGACCGTTTGCGCCGTTCTAGCGCAGCACTTACCACGCGTCCACCAAACCGTTGCGGCAAGCGGGGTTTCGCCCGCCCTAACGGGCCTGAAATGGGCCTAGATCTCTTGCACCTCGATGACACCGCCAAGGCTGCGCAACGCCCCCTTGATCTGCGGTGTGACAGGGAAATCGCGGTCCAGTTCGACGTCGATCTCGCCAATCTCGAAGCCTGCGTCGATGGTGAACATGATCGGCCCGCGCGCGCCTTTGACACCGTCTTTCACAGCATTCTCAAGGATCGCACTGACCGTCGGGATCGCGCCCGCTTCGTCCACGAATACCCGCAATCCGGTTGACCCGACGTCCGCCACCGCAATGTCGATGGGGGCCACAGAGCGGCCCAGCAATTTCAGCTGTTCGGCCTCCATTGTGGCTTCGACCTGAATGACCACCTGCGCACCGGTTTCCAGATAATCGCGCGCGGCTTCAAGCGTGTCCGAGAACATCGTGACTTCGTATTGTCCTGTCGGATCAGAGAGTTGCACAAACGCAAACCGGTTGCCACGGGCGGATTTGCGTTCCTGCCGCCCCGCCACCGTGCCGGCCATTTTCGCCACCAATGCGCCGCGTTCAGCCTTGGCCGTGACCTCATCCAGCGTCATCACCTGCTTGCGCTTCAGCGGCCCCATGTAGTCATCGAGCGGATGACCGGACAGGTAAAACCCGACCGCCTTGAACTCCTCGGCCAGCCGTTCGGCAGGCAACCAATCCGCGGCGGCTGACAGGCGCGGTTCGGGCAGGTCATCGCCCGCTTCGCCAAACAGCGACACCTGATTGGAATTTTTCTGATCGTGGATTGCGCTGGAATACCCGACAAGCGCATCCAGACTGTCAAACACGCGTCGCCGGTTCGGGTCCAGCACATCAAACGCGCCCGCGCGCGCCAACATTTCAAGCGGGCGCTTGCCCACGCGCTTCAATTCGACGCGGCGCGCAAGGTCGAACAGCGTCACAAACGGGGCCTCGTCTCTCCCCTCAACGATCAGCCCCATTGCATCAACGCCGACGTTTTTCAGCGCGCCAAGCCCATAGACCAGCCGCCCGTCCTGCACATCGAACATCGACAGCGACGTGTTCACACAGGGCGCAAGCCACGGCAGCTCAAGGCCTTTCTTAACCTCCTGAAAATACACAGCCAGCTTGTCGGTCAGATGGATATCGCAGTTCATCACACCGGCCATAAACTCGACCGGATGGTTCGCCTTCAGCCACGCCGTCTGGTAGCTGACGACCGCATAGGCCGCCGCGTGGGATTTGTTGAAACCGTAATTGGCGAACTTGTCGAGCAGGTCCCAGACCTCCATCGCCTTTTTCTTGTCCACACCGTTTTCGGCAGACCCGGCAAGGAACTTGGGTTTCTCCGCGTCCATCGCCTCCTGAATTTTCTTACCCATCGCACGGCGCAACAAGTCGGCTCCGCCAAGGCTATAGCCCGCCATTTCCTGCGCGATCTGCATCACCTGCTCCTGGTAAACGATGATGCCCTGCGTCTCGTCCAGAATATGATCAATGCTGGGGTGCAACATGTCACGGTCGCTGATGCCGTTCTTGACCTCACAAAATTTCGGGATGTTCTCCATCGGGCCGGGTCGATAGAGCGCCACAAGCGCGATAATATCCTCGATGCAGTCGGGTTTCATGCGCCGCAGCGCGTCCATCATGCCGCTGGATTCCACCTGAAACACCGCCACAGTCTTCGCTGCGGCATATAATTTGTAGGATGCCTCGTCATCCAGCGGGATCGCGTTGATGTCGTTCAACGTGCCCTCGGCCGGGTCATACAAATGTGTGCCGTCCGCCGCCGTGTGCAAAGCGCGCCCCGATTTCAAAATCAGGTTCACGGCGTTCTGGATCACCGTCAGTGTCTTGAGGCCAAGAAAGTCGAACTTGACCAACCCCGCCTGCTCCACCCATTTCATGTTGAACTGCGTCGCGGGCATGTCCGAGCGCGGGTCCTGATAGAGCGGCACCAGCTCGTCCAATGGACGATCCCCGATCACCACACCCGCCGCGTGGGTGGACGCATTGCGCAACAGCCCCTCAATCTGCTGGCCGTAGGTCAACAGCCGGTCAACGACTTCCTCGTTCTTGGCCGCCTCGCGCAAACGCGGCTCATCCGCCAGCGCCTTTACAATCGAAACAGGCTTCACCCCTTCAACGGGGATCATCTTGGACAGTTTGTCCACCTGACCATAGGGCAGTTGCAACACACGCCCCACATCGCGCACCGCCGCCTTACTCAGCAAGGCCCCGAATGTAATAATCTGACCGACTTTGTCGCGCCCGTATTTCTGCTGCACATAGCGGATCACCTCCTCGCGGCGATCCATGCAAAAATCGATGTCGAAGTCCGGCATGCTGACCCGTTCGGGGTTCAAGAACCGCTCGAACAGCAACGAATAGCGCAGCGGGTCCAAATCCGTGATCGTCAACGCATATGCCACCAGGCTGCCCGCACCCGAACCCCGCCCCGGCCCCACCGGAATATCCTCGTCCTTCGCCCATTTGATGAAATCCGCAACGATCAGGAAATAACCGGGGAACCCCATGCCTTCGATGATGTCGAGCTCGAAATCCAGACGTTTCTGATAGTCCTGAAGGCTCACCGCATGCGGGATCACCTTCAGCCGGTCCTGCAAGCCCGCATTCGCCTGACGGCGCAATTCGTCAATCTCGTCATCCGCAAACTTCGGCAGGATCGGGTCGCGCGTGTAGGTCTTGAACGCGCACCGTTTTGCGATCTCGACCGTGTTGGCCACGGCCTCGGGCAGATCCGCGAACAGCGTCACCATTTCTTCCTGGCTCTTGAAATAATGCTGCGGCGTTAAACGGCGACGCGGCTCGTTCTGATCCACATAGGCCCCGTCAGCGATGCAGATCAACGCGTCATGCGCCTCGTAAATCTCCGACTTGGGGAAATAGACGTCGTTGGTCGCAACCAGCGGCAATTCCATCGCGTAGGCCATTTCGATGTGCCCGCGTTCGGACAGGGCCTCGGCTTCAGGCAATCCGCCCTCCCCGGGGTGGCGCTGCAATTCTACATACAACCGGTCCGGATAAATCGCCGCCAACCGGCCCATCAACGCCTCGGCCGCCGGCCGCTGCCCTGCGCGCAACAGCCGCCCCACGGGGCCATCCGGCCCACCGGACAGGCAAATCAACCCGTCGCCATGGCGCTCCAGATCGTCCAGCGACACCTGCGGCAACTCCCCGCCAGCGTCCAGATAGGCGCAGGAGTTCAGCTTCATCAGGTTCATGTAACCCGCTTCGCTTTGCGCCAGCAGGACTATCGGCGCAGGTGGCTCGGGGCGGCGCCCGGCCTCGCCTCCGCCCATGGTCAAATCCACCTGACAGCCGATGATCGGCTGGATGCCTGCCTTGCTTGCGTATTCGGAAAACTCCAGCGCGCAGAACATGTTGTTGGTGTCGGTCACCGCGACAGCAGGCATACCCGCCGCTTCGGCCAGACCGCTTAGTTTCTTGACAGGAACAGCCCCTTCAAGCAGGGAGTATTCGGTATGCGTACGCAGGTGTATGAATCGCGGATCAGCCATAACCGCCACTCTAGCTTGTGGCGCAAGCGGGCGGAAGGGCTAGATATAGTTCTCTTTTCGCTACATCACTTTCACCATCCAATTACTTGATACGACACCATAAAATCAGTTATGGAGAAAATACTTAGCACAGATGCTAACTATATTGACTCCGCCGATTGGCCCCGAAATACTCGGCCCATGTCCCGTGACCTCACCACAACCCTGGCCGCCCTGTCCGACCCGACCCGCCGCACGGTCATCGAACAGCTCAGCCGTGGCCCCGCCACTGTGTCCGCGCTC
>CBFHGD010000101.1:0-6776 GCA_965655275.1 Octadecabacter sp.
GATAAACCCGAGTGCAAGCAGTGCAACGACGGTGCCCCAAACAGGAAAGTTCAGCGTTTCTGTCAGGGACTGGAATGGTCGGTAAAGCAGCGTGAGAATGGCAACAAGGCAGGCCGCGTCAAAGGCAACAGGCCCCCACGCCGCGCCCCAACCCGGACGCTCGCCGCGCGCAATGCGGGCCTTGGCGAGGGTCCGGCTGAGGATCATCAGTCGCGCAACAGCTCGTTGATACCAGTCTTGGAGCGGGTCTTGGCGTCGACGCGCTTCACGATTACGGCGCAGTAGAGGTTGATCCCGTTCTTGGAGGGCATGGAGCCTGCAACAACGACGGAATACGGGGGAACTTCACCAAAGAAAACTTCGCCGGTTTCCCGGTCCACGATCTTGGTGGATTGGCCGATGAAGACGCCCATGCCCAGAACCGAACCTTCGCGGATGATGCAGCCTTCGACGACCTCCGAGCGCGCGCCGATAAAGCAGTTGTCTTCGATGATGGTTGGGCCGGCCTGCATGGGTTCCAACACGCCACCAATGCCGACGCCGCCCGACAGGTGAACGTTCTTGCCGATCTGCGCGCAGGAACCGACTGTGGCCCAGCCATCGACCATCGAGCCTTCGCCAACGTAGGCCCCGATGTTCACGAAGGACGGCATCAACACAACGCCGGGCGCGATAAAGGCTGAGCGGCGCACGATTGATCCGGGGACAGCACGAAAGCCTGCCGCTTTCCATTCGGCTGGACCCCAACCGTCGAATTTGGAGGGGACCTTGTCCCACCATGTGGTGCCGCCGTTGCCGCCGGAAATAGGTTCCATGTCGTTGAGGCGGAAGGACAACAAAACTGCCTTCTTCGCCCATTGGTTCACGTGCCAGCGGCCGTTTTCGCGCGGTTCAGCCACCCGCAGCGTACCGGAATCCAGCGCGGCGAGTGTGTCTTCGATAGCATCGCGCGTCTCACCTGTGGTGGCAGTGGTGATGGTGTCGCGGGCGTCCCACGCGGCTTCGATTGCGGTTTCGAGTTGTGCGTTTGACATGGTGTACCCCTAGAGATGCGTTAATTTTGAAGCTGCAATAGCGCGAAGGGCGCGTTTGAGCAATCCGGTTGCGCGTATCATGCTTGGCGGGAGGCTGTTGACGCAATGAGCCCATCAAAATCCCCTCGGGGACTTGCTATGTCGATACAAACTACTTTGGCGCTCATGGCGATGCAGCCGTTGCACTGCAAGCAGCGATCAATGTGGCATTGGCGAGCGGCCTGAAATCAACCATTTCGGCAGCCGTTGTATCGTTTGGTGTTGGGTTCGTGATCCTTTATTGTGGTGTTGATTGTGATCGGCGATGGACCCGCATTCCTGCGCGTCACGACTGTTAACCCATAGCTTTTGGCCGGTCGCACTTTAAGTGCGTTCTACGTCTGGGCGGTGGTTTGCTTCCTTCCATACTCGGGGTGATCACGGCGATTTCGGCAGCGGTTTCGGGGCAATTGGCCCGTTCAGACTTCCGGTGATCCAGATCACCTGGCAGCGAATGCTGGGTGGGTTGATGGTGGCAGGTGGGTTGTTGTTAACGAAGGCCTAGATCGGGATAGGCGCGGGGTTGGCGCCACACAGCAAAACCGCGACCTTTTCACCCTTCGCGGGCACGTAGGCGCCGGATGTGATCGCGGCCAAGGCCGCCGCGCCCGCCGGTTCGACGAGTTGGCGCAGATGTTGCCAGAGGCGTTTTTGCGCGTCGGCCACTGCGTCGTCCGGCAACAGAAGCGTGTGTAAATCGTTAGCTTTCGCGAGGTCATAGGCCAGCCGCCCGATCCGCCGCGCGCCCAGCGCGTTGGCACATAGACCGGACACGTCAACGTCGGTTTCAGGGCCGTGTCGCAGGGCGGCATGCATGGCGTTTGTGGTTTCGGTCTCCACGCCGATAACCTTGCGCCCGCGAAACCACGCAAGCGCACCACCGATCAATCCGCCCCCACCGATGGCGATTATGATGGTGTCAGCGTCCAACCCCTGTGCTTCCCATTCTTTGAAACAGGTGCCCTGCCCCGCGAGGGTCGCGGGCGCGTCATAGGCGTGAATATCCAGCGCGCCGGTTTCTTTCTGGTGCGCATTCGCGGCGGCTGCGGCATCGGCATATGCCCCTTCAACAATGTGCAGCGTGGCCCCTGTTTGGCGGATCACGTCGATCTTGGCGGGGCCTGCAAATTCGGGGACGTAGATATGCGCAGGGTGACCGAGCGTGGTGGCGGCATGGGCTACGGCAGCACCATGGTTGCCACCGGACGCGGCGACAATACCGGCTGGCGGGACATCCGCCGCCAGCACGGAATTGAACGCACCGCGCGCCTTGAACGACCCCGTGACTTGGGTGTGTTCGAATTTGAACTGGAGAGGACACTGAAACGCATTTGACCGCATGACCGGTGTCACGTGCACATGGCCTTCGATACGGGCAGCGGCGGCATCGATGGCGGTGCGGTTCACGGGCATGTCGGCTTCCTGTTATTGGACAAACTGCGCACAACCTGCCACTAAAATGCAAAGACCAACAATAACCAATTCGGGAGCTGCCCCCAATGAAAGACGACAACCGCCGCCATCCGTTCCGCGACAGTTCGCAGGACCGTGAGGAGGCCCGCCATGTTCCCGACACGCCACAGACCCGCTCGCCCGCATATGCGCTGGCGTTTGCGGATCCGGACTTCATGTTGCGCGACGAGTTACGCCCCGTGCGGTTCCAGTTAGAGCTGCTCAAGCCCGGGCTGATGCTGGACGAACAAGGTGTAGACAGCACGATCGTCATGTTTGGTGGTGCGCGTATTCCGGAACCGGCCAAGAAGGACACGGCGCGCACCAAAACGCTGGCTGATCTGTCGAAATATTACGACGAGGCGCGCAAGTTCGCGCGCATGATGACCGAAAAAGGCCATTCGCACGAGAACGTCATCGTTACAGGCGGTGGACCCGGTGTGATGGAGGCGGGCAACCGAGGCGCCCAGGATGCCGGCGGCGTGTCTATCGGGTTGAATATCGTGCTGCCGCACGAACAGGCACCGAACGAATATGTCACGCCGGAATTGTGTTTCAATTTTCACTACTTCGGAATCCGCAAAATGCACTTCCTGATGCGCGCCAAGGCGATCACCGTGTTCCCTGGCGGCTTTGGCACATTGGATGAAACGTTCGAGGCACTGACGCTGATCCAGACCGGCCGCATGGAACGCGTGCCGTTTCTGCTGTTCGGACGTTCGTTTTGGGAGACGATTATCAATTGGGACGCGCTGGCAGATGCGGGCACGATTTCAGCGGAAGACCTGGAGCTGTTCCGGTTTGTTGAAACCGCGGAGGAAGCGGTTGAGGCCTTGGAAAGCTGGGAAGGCGCAGGAACGAAACGCGGCGAAATTCCGGGGCGTTAAAGTTCCGCCTCGATTTGTTTGCGTGACTTGCGGGCGCGTTCGGTTGCTGATTTGAGTTGGCCACATGCTGCCATAATGTCTTCACCGCGCGGTTTTCGGACTGGCGTTGCGTAACCTGCTTTGTAGATGATTTCGGCAAACGCCTTGATGCGGTCCGAGTCAGAGCGTTTGTAGGGCGCACCGGGCCATTCGTTGAACGGGATCAGGTTGATCTTGGCGGGGATACCATCGATCAGCTTGATCAGGCGGCGGGCGTCTTCGTCTGAATCGTTCACGTCTTTGAGCATGACATATTCGAAGGTGATACGTTCGGAATTTGATACTTTCGGATAGGCGGCGAGGGCCGCGACCAGTGTTTCGATATTCCACCGTTTGTTGATTGGCACCAGTTTGTCCCGCACCTCGTCTGTGGTAGCGTGGAAGCTAATCGCCAGCTGACAGCCGATTTCATCCGCCGTACGGGCGATTTCCGGCACAACACCAGAAGTCGACAGCGTAATGCGGCGGCGCGACAGGGCGATGCCTTCACCGTCCATCGCGATTTTCATCGCGTCGCGGACGTTCTCGAAGTTATAAAGCGGCTCGCCCATGCCCATCAGAACGATGTTGGATAGCAATCGGGGGCCATTATCGCCCGTGCCCTGCCCCGGTTCGGGCCATTCGTTCAGATCGTCACGCGCCAGCATGACCTGACCGATAATCTCGCCCGCAGTGAGGTTGCGCACCAGTTTTTGCGTGCCGGTGTGACAGAACGAACAGGTCAGCGTGCAGCCGACTTGGGACGAAATGCACAGCGTCCCACGATCGGTTTCGGGGATATAGACCACCTCGACCTCATGACCGCCTGCAATGCGCACGAGGTATTTGCGGGTGCCGTCGGTTGAGACTTCTTTCGTGACAACCTCGGGCAGTTCGATTTTGAAATGTTCTGCCAGCGTCGCGCGAAAGTCTTTGGACAGGTTGGTCATCAGGTCGAAATCACGCACGCCCCAGTGGTAGATCCACTGCCAAACCTGATTGACCCGCATTTTGGCTTGCTTCTCTTTCACGCCGATACCAATCAACGCGTCGCGCAATTGATCGCGCGTCAGCCCGACGATGTTCACAGGGCCACCTTCGGGCAGCACCCGTTTGATTGTCATGACGTCTTGCGTGATGGGCGCTTGCGGTTCCATGGGAATCGACTCCGGTCAGGGTTTGTGGGGTCTATATAATGCGAAAGGCCGGTTTCCAAAGAAAACCGGCCCAACTTAATTTCGCAGTGGTCGTATTCTAGCTGGAACAGCGGTTCGCAGCCTCTTCGACGCCAGCGGTGAATCCGAGCAGCGAAAACGTATCGCGCGTCACGGTGCCACGACCGGAACGGGCCGAAACCGTGGCCGAGGAGCCGCGTTTCATTGCAGCAACGATGCGTGCGTCATCTTCGGGCGTGGCGGGCCATGCCCATTCGCCTTCGGTGAACAATTCAAACGTGGTGCCGCCAATGTCGAGCTCAGCCGTAGAGCCGCTGGCGAACGGGTAGCCGCCCGTAAACGTCACCTGACCCTGAACACCGGCGCCGGGGCGGTAGAACACGAACAACAGGATTTCACCGCGTCGCACGGACACGACTTGTCCGTCACGGGAGTTCACGGTTTCTTTGGGTGCAGAAACAGCCCAACATTCTGTGGGGTTATCTTCGACGAAAACGGACCAGTCGGTGTTTGCCGCCACACGGTTCGAGCTCGCCTCTTGCGCGAACGCAGAAGTGCCCATTGTAATACAAGCGGTTACTACACCTACGCCAATCGCGCGGGAAATCTTTGAAATCATATTTACAGCCTCCAAGCTGTCCGTGCCTCAGATTGCTCTATTTAGCGCAGCACCTCTCTTGGGCACCTTTTCGGCTAGATTGAGCGGTTTCAACTCGATACCCATAGCACTAGCAAGTTTTTGCCCAAATGGGAAAGCCCTTTGGTCACATATAATTGCGCGGATTGCCGCGCAAGCAGGAGGTTTCATGTCTGAACCAGTCGATTTTGTTGAATTATGGCGTGGTGGGATGCTGGAAAGCGTCCATCGTGGTCACGCAGTCGTGGTCGGCGAGGATGGCGAGATCGTCCATGCCTGGGGTGATCCGCAAGCGGTGACCTATCCGCGATCCTCGGCAAAGATGTTGCAGGCGCTGCCAATGGTAGAATCTGGCGTTGCGGATCGGTTCGGTCTGAACAGCGAACAGTTGGCACTGGCTTGTGCATCCCATTCTGCAGCGACCATTCATACGGACCGGGTGCAGGCATGGATGAGGGATCTGGAATTGAGTGATGATGCGTTTCGCTGCGGGCCCAACTGGCCGATGGATAATGCCGCGCACAACGCCATGATCAAATCCAATGAAACACCGTGCCGGTATCACAACGAGTGTTCTGGCAAGCACTGCGGGTTTTTGACTATGACAAAGGCCAATGGCTGGGGGCCTGACTACATCGACATCGATCACCCGTTGCAAGTTATGATCAAACGCACGTTCGAGGAAGTCACGGGAGAGGATAGCCCGAACTGGGGGATCGACGGATGTTCTGCCCCGAATTTCGCGACCAGCCTGTTGGGCATGGGCCGAGCAATGGCGAAATACGCCTGTGCTGGCGATGATACGCGCGGCGCGGCCATGGTGCGTCTGCGCGAGGCAATGATGGCGCACCCCGAGCTGGTTGCGAATGATGACCGCGCCTGCACGCAACTGATGCGCGCGGCAGGCGGAAAAGGCGCGTTCAAAACGGGTGCGGAAGGGTTCTTTGTGGCGATTCTACCGGAATTGCGGATGGGCATTGCACTGAAAATCATGGACGGTGCCCAGCGAGCGCGAGACTGCGCCATTGCTGCGATACTGTGCAAGCTGGGTGTGCTGGACAGCAATGATCCAGTCGTGAAGATCTACCGAAATCCCGACATACAGAACTTCGCGGGCCTCATCACAGGCGATATCCGCCCCGCGGCGGCACTGGCCTAGACGAATTCGGTTTGCGCATAGCCTTGCAGATACAACAGCGCCGTTAAATCACCGTGGTTGATGCGCACGTCGCACTGCGCGGCGACGGATGGTTTGGCATGCAAGGCAACGCCGCTACCAGCACGGTGCAACATGCCAAGGTCATTGGCGCCGTCGCCAACGGCAATGACGTCAGCCTCGGCGATGCCAATGCGCGCAGTTATCTCTTCAAGTGCGCGCACCTTGGCAGCCTTACCCAAAATCGGACGAGCAACATCGCCGGTGAGCTTACCGTTTTCCACCAGCAATGTGTTGGCGCGGTTTTCATCAAACCCTAGCGCCTGTGCAACCTGCGCGGTAAACGCGGTGAACCCGCCTGATACCAACGCGGCATGC
>CBFHGD010000102.1:0-237 GCA_965655275.1 Octadecabacter sp.
ATATGCGCAGCCGGATCGAGCGCCAGACCCAGACACGCACGATGATGCTGTCCGGTGTGAGCCATGATTTGCGCACGCCGCTGACGCGTTTGCGTCTTGGCCTTGGTTTGTTGGACCATGAGGAGGTCGAACAGCTGGTGCGCGATGTGGATGATATGCAGAATTTGCTGGATGCCTTCCTTGATTTTGCCCGTGGTGATGCGGAGGATGACGCGGTCCTAACGGACCCGCTGGCGT
>CBFHGD010000102.1:247-6747 GCA_965655275.1 Octadecabacter sp.
GGACGCGCAGCGCATGGGGCAGGCGGTGCAGGCCGGCGAGATGGAGGGCGAACGCGGGGCGATGGTTGCGCTGCGGCCAATGGCGATCCGGCGCGCGGTCGAAAACCTGATTGGCAACGCGTTGCGCTACGGCAGCGTGGCGCGGCTGAGCGTCAGTGTCACGCCCCGCGCAGTGCGGTTTTGTGTGGAGGATGACGGGCCGGGGATTGCCCCAGAGCAGCGTGAGGACGCGGTGCGCCCGTTTACCCGCCTTGATCCTGCGCGCAACCAGAACAATGGAACGGGTGTTGGCCTTGGCCTCGCCATCGTCGAGGATATCTCCCGGTCCCATGGCGGGGTGCTGCGCCTTGGTGAAAGCGAAGACATGGGCGGGTTGAAGGCGGAGATTGTTCTGGGGCGATGATGTTTGCGGCCAGTTTGCGTCCAGTTGGTGAGGATGTGTGCTGGTCATTTGCTGCGCAAACGTCCTTTGCACACACATCCAAATCACCTTCGTGATTTGCCCCGGATGTTTGCGTCCAGTTGGTGAGGATGTGTGCTGGTCATTTGCTGCGCAAACGTCTTCTGCACACTCATCCAAATCACCTTCGTGATTTGGATGTGGTAGGCCCGGCAGGACTTGAACCCGCAACCAAAGCGTTATGAGCGCTCTGCTCTAACCAGTTGAGCTACAGGCCCCCCGCGCGTGTCGTATCAGAGGAGGCGGCGTGGTCAAGATATCACCGCAAGTTGTGCTGGAAGATTTGGCGCAAACCGGCTAGGACGCAGGCGACATCACAGGGGGATGACCATGACCGACAAAACTGGCCTGACATATGCGGACGCGGGTGTTGATATTGACGCGGGTAACGCGTTGGTCGAGCGGATCAAACCAGCGGCCAAGCGCACGAACCGTGCGGGCGTCATGGCGGGTCTGGGCGGCTTTGGCGCGATGTTCGATCTGAAGGGCGCCGGGTTCAAAGACCCCATTCTGGTGGCAGCGACGGACGGCGTCGGCACCAAGCTGCGCATCGCGATTGACACCGGCCATGTGGATGGCGTTGGCATTGATCTGGTTGCGATGTGCGTTAATGATCTGGTCTGCCAAGGTGCCGAGCCGTTGTTTTTCCTTGATTATTTTGCAACCGGAAAGCTCGAGGTTGAAAACGCGACCCGCATAATCGAAGGCATTGCGTTGGGCTGCTTGCAGTCCGGCTGCGCGCTGATTGGTGGCGAAACGGCGGAAATGCCGGGCATGTATCCGGAAGGGGATTTTGACCTTGCGGGGTTTGCAGTGGGCGCGATGGAACGGGGCACGCAACTGCCGCGTGAAGTGGCGCGTGGCGACGTCCTGCTGGGTCTGCCCAGTGCCGGTGTCCATTCCAACGGCTACAGTCTTGTGCGCCGGATCGTCGAGAAATCCGGCCTTGGCTGGGACGTGGTGTGCCCTTGGGGTGATGAATCAGCGGCCGACGGGTCGCTTGCCGGGGCCTTGTTGACGCCCACGCGCCTTTACGTGAAGGGTGCGGTTGCGGCGATGGGTAACATCAACGCGCTGGCCCATATCACGGGCGGCGGTTTGACGGAAAACCTGCCGCGTGTATTGCCCGAGGGTCTTGGCGCGGACATTGATCTGGGCGCATGGGCGTTGCCGGATGTGTTTGTCTGGCTTGCTGAGCAAGGGGGCCTGGCCGAGGCCGAAATGCTCAAGACGTTCAACTGCGGGATCGGCATGATCGCGGCGGTGTCGCCGGACAATGTCGCCGCGGCGACGGCCGCGTTTGAAGGCGAAGGCCACGAGGTTATCAAGATCGGCACCGTCACGGCGGGGGCGGGCGTGCGCTACGCCGGATCGCTTGCATGAAACGCGTTGCCATCCTGATTTCAGGGGGCGGGTCGAACATGGTGGCCCTTGCCACGTCCATGACGGGGGACCATCCTGCGCGACCTGTGTTGGTGCTGTCAAACGATCCCGCTGCGGGCGGGTTGGACAAGGCGCGCGACCTCGGCATTGCGACAGGGGCGGTCGACCATCGTGAATTTGGCAAAGATCGCAGTGCGTTCGAGGCTGTTCTTCATGCAGAACTTGAAGAGTCGCGTCCCGATGTTATTTGCCTTGCTGGTTTCATGCGTATCCTGACGCCGGAGTTTACTGCGCGTTATGAGGGGCGGATGCTGAACATCCACCCGTCGCTCTTGCCGAAATACAAAGGTCTGCACACGCACCAGCGCGCGCTTGATGCAGGCGACGTCGAACACGGCTGCACCGTGCATGAAGTCACGGCTGCGCTGGATGACGGGCCGATTCTTGGCCAAGCGCGCATTGATGTGCGGGCGGGGGATACGCCAGAGACTTTGGCCCAGCGGTTGCTGCCGCTGGAACACCAGCTTTACCCGGCGGTGCTGCGCCGTTTCGTTGGCGGGGACCGCACCCCCGTGCATCTTTCCAACATGGCGCCGATCGCCTAAGGTTATTCCAAATTCGCGCGGGGGGCCGCACGAACAACAAAAGAAAAGGCCCAGATGATTACCATCACCACAACAAGCGACCTTGCCGCGTTTTGCGCCGAGGCAGCCAAGCACCCGTATGTGACCGTCGACACCGAATTTCTGCGCGAACGCACCTATTATTCCAAACTCTGCCTGATCCAGCTGGCCTATGCGGGCGATGGCAAGGACGATGCGGTTCTGGTTGACCCGTTGGCCGACGGGCTTGATTTGGCACCGCTTTATGCGCTGTTCGACGATGTCGGCGTGGTCAAGGTATTTCATGCCGCGCGTCAGGATCTTGAGATTTTTTATGTCGATCAAGGGATTATTCCGGCACCGCTGTTTGATACGCAGGTTGCGGCGATGGTCTGCGGGTTTGGCGAACAGGCGGGCTATGAGACATTGGTGCGCAAGATCGCCATGGGCAACGTCGACAAATCTTCACGGTTTACCGATTGGTCGCGCCGCCCGCTGACGGAGGCGCAAAAGACCTATGCGCTGGCAGATGTGACGCATTTGCGTGTCGTTTACGAATATCTGGCAGCAGAACTGGCCAAATCCGGACGCACCAAATGGGTGGCCGAGGAAATGGCAGTGCTGAACGACCCTGCAACCTATAAGGTGGACCCGGAAAACGCGTGGAAACGGGTCAAGACCCGCACGAGTTCCGGAAAGTTCTTGGCGATTGTGCGCGAGTTGGCACGGTTTCGGGAGTTTTACGCCCAAGGGCGCGATATCCCTCGCAACCGTGTGTTCAAAGATGACGCCATGGTCGAGCTGGCGTCCACCAAACCACAGTCCGAGAAGGATCTGGGCCGGTCCCGCCTATTGTTGCGCGAGGCCCGCAAGGGGGAGATCGCGGACGGGATTTTGGCGGCAGTCAAAGCAGGGTTGGAGACCAAGCCGGAGGACATGCCGCGCATCGAAAACTCACGTGAGAAATTGCAGGTGAATCCGGCGCTGGCCGACATGTTGCGCGTCTTGGTGAAGGCGAAGGCCGACAACGAAGGTGTGGCGCAAAAGCTGATAGCGACCAGTGCGGATCTGGATGCGCTTGCCGGTGGCCTGCGCGATGTTGCGGCCCTGCGTGGTTGGCGCAAAGAGGTGTTTGGCGCGGATGCGCTGCGGCTTTGTGACGGTGAAATCGGTTTGGCCGTCAAAGGCGAAAAGGTCGTGACCTTCGAGATTTAGGACCGCTTAGCGCGCGGAGGTTCGCGCGTTGTTTGCGGCCTGAACGCGCACGGTACGGATGCCAGAAAGGTCAGCCGTATCAACGATATAGGCGGCATTGATCTGGCGTGACCGTGTGCTTCCGGCAGGTTCAAAAGCGGTTGGTGCCTGCGCGCGAAAGGCCAGCGTCAACACGCCGTTTGACACATCCGTTTGGATCAGTTCAGCATTGTAATACCCCTGCGTCGGCGCGACCCCTGTTGCGCGCACGATTGCGCCACCCGGTGTGCGATCCACCGAAAGGGCCGTGACCGTGTCCAACATCACCCGCCCGTCAACACTGGCAGACATCCGGCCTTCGGGCACCAGCGGGCGAAGGACGCCGTTTTCATCAACGGGGGCCTGCGTGCTTGCACCGAACCAGTTGAGCGGGTTGAGGCGGCTGTCAGCGATGCGCGCGCAGCCTGTCAGGGTCATCACAAATGCAGTGCCTAAAAGAGTTGCTCGGATCATGTGATCGTCCCTGTTGGTTCTTCGTGCCCCACTTGCTAGCCCATAGTTGCCCCCGTGAAAAGCGGGCACTGGACGTTTTGGGGGGGCGGCCCTAAGTCTGGGGCAACATAAGGAAGCACCATGGCCACGCCAGCATTTGAAGAGATTGTCGAGACATTCGAGTTTTTGGAGGATTGGGAGGACCGGTATGCCCACGTCATCGACATGGGGCGCGAGATGGAGCCGTTGGACGAGGCGTTGAGGGTTCCGGCGCTAAAAGTTGACGGATGTGCATCCCAGGTCTGGTTGCTGCCCAATACAGACGGCGATGTTTTTTCCTTCAAAGGTGCCAGCGATGCGATGATCGTTAGCGGGCTGATCGCGATTTTAGGTGCGCTTTACAATGGTTTGCCGCTCAAGGAGGTGGCCGGAGTTGATGCGCGCGCAGAATTCGGGCGGCTGGGTCTGAACGATCATCTGTCGGCCCAGCGGTCCAACGGATTGCGCGCGATGATTGAACGCATCCAGTCCGTAGCGGGTTAATCCAACGCAGCGAGGGTTGTGGCGAGGTCGCCATACCCCGTGAGGCGGCGTTCGAACGTGAGGCCGAGGCGCTCTGCGTGCTGTTTTGCAAGCTCCGTCAGGGCCGGATCATCGGTTTGGGCTTGATAGACCAACGTTGTGTAGTTGCCGAAATACATGTCGCGCAATTCGGGGTGGCGGTCCAGCCCGAGGGGTTTGACCACAAAGGCGTCGAACTGGCGCACAAGGAAATCGGTGAGGAAGAAGCTGAATACTTCGTCCTTTTTTACGAATTCCACGTTGCCTTCAAAAAACGAATAGCAATGTGGGCCTTCCACCATCGCCACACCCAGATCGGCGCAGCGTCGGGCGAGCAATCCGCCGGTGCCGCAATCCGCATAGACCACAAATATCTGGTCATACTCCGCGCGGTGTTTCAGCACGGCCTGTTCCACCGCATCGGGGATTTTTTCGGGGTGGACGTGCAGGATCGCGGGCAGGCAGTGCAGGTCCATATGTGACCAGCCGTTGATTTTGACCAGATCGAGGATTTCGCGCGCCAAGGCACCGCAGGCCAGCAGCAGAATGCGACCCTGACCCCGCGGGGGCAGGCCTGTTGTGGTGAGTGTTGCGTCATCCATGGGTTTGCGGCCCCTAAAATGAAAACGCGTCCGGCAGCGATGTGCCACCGGACGCGCTGAAGCGTTATCATAGCACAGCTTTAGGCGCTGGCGCCCTGGTTGTGTTTGCGCGCCATGAACGTTTTGGCCGTTTCAACAGCGACAGCTGCGTCGCGGCAATAGGCGTCCGCACCGATCGCCTTGCCGAATTCCTCGTTTAGCGGAGCGCCACCGACCAGCACGACATAGTCTTCGCGAATGCCTTGTTCGACCATCGTGTCGATCACGACCTTCATGTAGGGCATTGTGGTGGTGAGCAGGGCGGACATGCCCAAGATATCGGGTTCTTCGGCCGCAATCGCGTCGAGATAGGATTCGACCGCGTTGTTGATGCCAAGATCGACAACCTCGAAACCCGCGCCTTCCATCATCATCGAGACAAGGTTCTTGCCGATGTCGTGGATGTCGCCCTTCACGGTGCCGATGACCATTTTGCCGACGCGCGGTGCGCCGGTTTCTGCCAACAGGGGTTTCAGGATGAACATACCACCCTTCATCGCGTTGGCGGCCAGCAACACTTCGGGGACGAACAGGATGCCATCGCGGAAGTCGTGCCCGACGATCGTCATGCCGCCGACAAGCGCCTTGGTCAGGATGTCGTAGGGTTGCCATTTGCGTTCCAGCAAAATGTGCACCGCTTCTTCGATCTCGTCTTTCAGGCCGTCGTAAAGATCATCGAACATTTGCGCGACGAGGTCTTCGTCATTCAATTCGCTCAGGATGATGTCGTCTTCTTGGTCGGACATTTTGGAACCCTTTGATGTCGTTTTCTGATTTGCGCGCAAATGTCGCATCGGGTCTGGACCGATTGCGACATTGAGTGCTCGTCAAGCGACGGAGATGCAAATGAATTATTTGCGAAATGAAGGTGAGGGAGCTTCACATATCCGCGTGGCGCCGCGCTGTTTGTCGATGTTCACGATGCCTGTTCCACGCCGTGGCGCCAGCGCGGTGGTATTCATGGCTCCGTGCTTGCGGGTCATGGTGTGCAGGCCTATCTCGGGTACATAGAGTGCACGGAGGGACGCATGACAGGTTGGGATGCGCGGTTTGACCGCGAGGACTATTTATTTGGCAAGGAACCGGCGGCGTTTGTCGCAGCACAGGCGGACCGGATCGCACCGGCGTCGCGGGTGTTATGTGTCGCAGACGGCGAGGGGCGCAATT
>CBFHGD010000103.1:0-6744 GCA_965655275.1 Octadecabacter sp.
AACGCGGCTCCGTCTGGGGGACGCCGCCCGCGCCCGCACGCTGGAACGTTGGAACAAATCCGCAATCATCGACCGGTTTGTCGAACGCGCCCGATCCCTCTCAGGCGTGCGCGCAACACCAAAGACCAAACCGCGCTGCGAAACGGGATAGACCTAATGAAAAAAGCACTTATCACCGGCATCACGGGGCAGGACGGGTCCTATCTCGCCGAATTCCTTCTTGAAAAGGGCTACGAAGTGCACGGCATCAAACGCCGCGCGTCATCGTTCAACACGCAACGCATCGATCATATTTATGAAGACCCCCACGTCGACAGTGCGCGGCTGAAACTGCACTACGGCGACCTGACAGACACGTCCAACCTGACGCGGTTGATCCGCGACATCGAACCGGACGAGATTTACAATCTCGGGGCGCAGTCCCACGTCGCGGTCTCCTTCGAGACACCGGAATACACCGCCGATGTGGACGCCATGGGCCCCCTGCGCATTCTTGAGGCGATCCGGTTTCTGGGGCTCGAGAAAAAGACCCGCTTTTACCAAGCCTCCACATCAGAACTGTTCGGCGAGGTGCAAGAAACCCCGCAACGTGAAACCACACCCTTTCACCCCCGATCACCCTACGCGGTGGCCAAAATGTATGCCTATTGGATCACTGTAAATTACCGCGAAAGCTATGGCATCTATGCCTGCAACGGCATCTTGTTTAACCATGAAAGCCCCCGTCGCGGAGAGACGTTTGTGACCCGCAAGATTACCCGCGGGCTATGTAACATCGCGCTGGGGCTAGAGCCGTGTTTGTATATGGGCAACATCGACGCCCTGCGCGATTGGGGCCACGCCAAAGACTATGTCCGCATGCAATGGATGATGATGCAGCAAGACGCCCCCGATGATTTTGTCATCTCAACGGGCGCGCAGTATTCCGTGCGTGACTTCATCAACTGGACGGCGGCAGATCTGGGGGTTGAACTGGCGTTCAGCGGCACGGGCGTTGATGAAATCGCGACCGTGTCAAAGATCAGCGGTAACAAGGCCCCTGCCCTGAATATCGGCGACACCGTCATCCGCATCGACCCGCGTTATTTTCGCCCGGCCGAGGTTGAAACCCTTTTGGGCGACCCGACAAAGGCGAAAGAAAAACTTGGCTGGACCCCGCAAATCACGGCCCGTGACATGTGCGTTGAAATGGTCGCAGAAGATCACATCGCGGCACGACGCTGCGCCCTGCTGCGCGAACACGGGCTCGACGTTCCTGTGAGCCTCGAGGGGTAGCTCACCGCCTTGCGATGAGACCATCCAGCAGATCGCCATAGGCGGTGGCCATAGCGTCTTGTGAAAAATGCGTCTGAACAGTTGCATTGGCCGCGTCACGTGCTTGCGCAAGACGGGCGTCTGACCAGCTTTGCGTGTCTTGTAATGTCGCGGCAATCGCCGCCGCGCTCTCCCCTGTTTCAATCGCGGCCCCTGTTTCGAACCCGATATCTAGGTTGCACGCCCGCGTCATCATTGACGGCACGCCTGCCGCCCAGCCTTCCAGAACGGCCATGGGCAACCCTTCGCTTTTGGACGGCAGGACAAACACGCTCGCCGCCGCCAGACTGCGGTCGCGGTCCGTGCCAAATTGCGGGCCTGCGAAAATCGCGTTTCCAAACCGCCCTCCAAGCCGTTCAATTGTCGGTTCAAAGTCAGGACAGCCATCAGGCCAGCCACAAAACACCAATTGTGCGGCGTCGCGCGCCGCGGGCGTCGCGCTGTTCAACTCCGCCCAAGCCTCACAAAGCTCCCTCCATCCTTTCTTGTCATGGATACGCCCCAGAAACAGGTAGATACGCCGTCCCTCAAATTCAGGTTTCCACCAGTCCGGCTTCCCTTCGGGAGAGGTAGAACAGACCGCATAGTTCGGGATGATCTTGCAGTGCGATGTGGGTAGACCCGCCTGCGCAATGTCCCAGCGTTCCTTCCCGGTTAAGACATGCAATGCGGCGTGGCGCAAAAACCGGCGTTGATACAGCCACGACACCAGTGCCTTCAGGCGTGCCGAGCGCTGCAATATCCACGGCTCCAGCATGCCATGGGGGGTGACCAGCGCGGGGCGGCGTAACACCATGCTCCACAGCGCGCCACACAGCACATGAAACGTCCAGATGCCGTGCACATGCACAACCTGCGCGCGGTTCATCATCACCCAGATCAACATGCCGGGCGAAAACCCGTAATTGCGCGGGCCGAACGCGCGAAACGACCGGATCGGGATGTCAGGCCACCGCGCGCGGTCCGCTTCAAAATCTGCATCATGCAGCGCGATGATTTCGGGGGTAAAACGCCCGTCGCGTATCATCGCCTCAACAAACAAGCGCGCGGATTCCGACACACCCC
This sequence comes from Octadecabacter sp., assembly GCA_965655275.1. GTDB lineage: Bacteria > Pseudomonadota > Alphaproteobacteria > Rhodobacterales > Rhodobacteraceae > Octadecabacter. Next base: position 2,380 of record CBFHGD010000103.1, read on the forward strand.
CACCCTTGCGCCCGATTGATGGCGTCAAAACCAGAACGCGGGGCATCATGGATGCTCCCTCAGGACATCGCCCAGTCGCGTATGCGTCGCGCGATAGTGCGCCACCGCCCCGTCAATCTCCGCTCGCGCCTTTGCAGTATCGCGCAGGTCACGTTCCAATGCCGCAATAACCGCCGCGCCGTCCATGTCATCAATAGCGATCTGGCGCGCGTCAAGCTTCAAATCCATCAGGATGTGGCTGGTCTTTGGCAAATAGGCGATCGCGAAGGTCGGCACGCCCGCCATCATCGCAAAAATACAAGAATGAAACCGCGTCCCAAGAAACAACGTCGCGCGTGACATCAGCGCGCGCAAGACGTCGGGCTCACGCGCGACTCTGTCAATAATCACCCGGCTTTGGCAGGCCTCAGCGACACGCTGCGCCATCCCCAAATCCTCCGACACCTGATTAAAGATAACCGCTCGCATCCCGTGGCGGCTGTGCATGTGATCAATGATCTGCGCCAGAGCATCGACATATGCGGCCCGTGCTGCCTGCGGATCGGCCGACTTCGGAAAGCTCCAATCGACCACCGTCAACCCGAGGATGGGGCCGCCCGCCTCCGGGTCCAACCCGATGTCGCGCCAAACGGCCCGCAGACCCGTGTCATCTGTGTTGACATCATGGTTCCAGAAGGCGCTGTCACCGGAACGGCGCAAAATGCGGTCCGGCAATTGCAGTGCGTCGCACAGGAAATTCCATGAATAGCTTTCGCGCGCGCAAATCACATCCGCCCGTCCCAGAACAAAGCGGGCAATACGGCGCGCAAGGGGGGCATCAATCGGCCCGATACTTTGGGGGGCAAGAATGGTCCGCGTGCCAACGCGTCGCGCCAATGCGATATGAAGCAGCGCGACGTAGTAGGCAAAGTTCGTGTCGTGGATATACCCGCCCGGCGCGCTGATCACCACATCGGCGTCGCGGATCAGCGCCCAGCTGTCGCGCTGCTGGCGCGGCAAGGCATGTCGCATCCACCCGAATCCGCGAACGACAGCAACCAGCGCCACAAACATCAACACCACCGTGGTGAGTTTGGCCCGCAGGCCCGCGCGCGGCGTATTGCCGATCCGTTCGCTCCACGTCACGTCGGGATGCACGGCTTTTGCCTCCGCAATCCCCTCAAACACGGCGCATCCGATTGTAGCGTCAGGCAGGGCCGCCCTGACCTCGGCGATGCATTCATCCAGCAAAACACAATCACCCCTGTTGGAGCGCCCGAAGGCATTTACGATCATCACTTTCATGAATGCCCCTCCAGCGCCGCGGGGTCAGTGGCGCCAACAGACCGGCGCGCAGAGGCATGTGGCGAGTCAGCCCGCAGCGCGCGGCGGTCGTATCGTGCATGCAAACAAAGCGCTAGAATGACCGTAAAGGGTTGAAGTTCATAGTATAATTGCGTCGCCGCAGCAATGAACCACGCCACAATGACAGGCCCGGACGACAGGCGCATCATTGTCCAGAGGGTCAAGCCCGTCATATAGACCAGCCCGCAGATTCCGAAGCTCAGCAGCAGGAACACAAAGGCGGAATCCGTGAAGTAAAAGTCACTCACGTAGGCGGCCATGGCGTTTGAGCCTTCGCCGACCCCCGACCCGAACAGGATTTCCCAAATGCTGCCGTTTTGCCAAGTGCCCAGCGCACTGGCCCACACGTTGAACCGCCCGTCTTCCAACGGCCCGCCAGACGTGCCCGCCCGCCCCGAGATCACAGGGTTCGACACGACAAACGCCGCCGCAACCAACAGCACTCCGGCAACAAGCGCACCGATCGCCCTGATATGTTTCGTTGCTTCGAACTGGTTGGCCAACAGCGCCATAAGCGCGACCAACGAAATAAGGATGCCAGCCCGCCCGCCCGACAGCAGGCACAAGCCAAAACAGACAAGGACCCAAAACACAGACCCCGCCCCCGACCCTGAACCCGGCCGGCGGGTCGCAAAAAAGATCGCGGCAATGCCAGCCGTGTAAGACAGGTGCAACGGCGACGCCATTGCGCCAAACACCCGCGGCCCAAGGAAGGTCGTCCCGTAATACCCCGGGATCGCGAACAGCTGGAACAGCGCGATCCCCGCCGCGAGAGAGATTGCAATCTTAAGGCCGGCAGACACGGCGCCCAGCAGCTCGGGCGCGCGTTCCATCGTGCGCATGAGCAAGATCGGCAGGGTCACCATAATCAGCGCACGAATGGCAATGACCACGGGCACATCACCAACCAATGCATCCCGCGTCATCAAGACGGCCGCGTAAAGAATAAAGGCATAAAGGGGCACCATTCGCCGCCCCAGCGTAACGAAAGCCGCCATCCCGAACAGCGCGACAAGCAAGGCTTCGCGCAGGCCGATCATCAACCGGATCGCGCGATCCTGCGCCAGAAAATCCGTGCTGGACGGCAACAACGGATGGGTCAACGTCGCCACCACAAGATAGGACAGGGTCAAAACGCCCAATATGGTTTTTGCGATGCTCATGTCAGGCCCCGTTGCGCATCAGGCGCAGGGTCAGATACGCAAAAATGACGCCTGCCCCGATTGCGGCGCAGATGGGAAAAGCGGCCACGCCAAAGGCCCCTGTCAGCAAATACCCCGCCCAGATTTGCACGAGTGTGACTGCCAGAAAGACCCTCGCATAGCCCCGCACACGATTGGTCGCCAGCAAGAAAACCTCGACCGAATAATAACACGCAATCAAAATAGAATTGGCAAGCATGGCATAGAACAGAAGATCGTCAAAAATAAGCGCTTCTGATGTCCACCAAAGATAAAATGTCTTGCCCAACAAAACGTAGCCAAACCCTGCAATCGCGCACAGTACCACTGTCTGCCCTAGAACGCGCCGCCGCATCGCGCCAATGGCGCGCACCTCACCGCGCGCATCGGCCGCCGCGATCTCTGACCACCGGGCGCGCCCGACAATGCCGACAAATTGCGGGATCAGGCGCGTAAACGTCCGCAGTGTCGCAAAGGCCGCAACTGTTGCTGGCGTCGACACCGCCGCAACCACAATAATCGTCACATGCAGGTAGATGATATTGGACAGGGGCAAGACCATTAATGCGCCTGTTCCCCTGATCAGTTGGGCCAACTCGCTGCGGTTGCCGCGCAGCCACCCCCGCCGCAACCACACAACACGGCGGCGCACATTCACCACCATCACGCCAAACACGATGCCCCGCAGCGCCAGCATCACCAGCGCAGCTTCAAACAACGCGGCATCTGCTGCGGCCGCGAAACACAGCCCCAGAATCGGAATAACCCGCCCCGCCGCCTGCCAGTTGATCGTCCAGTTGAATTTTCCCAACGTGCGATACAGCGCGGACTGCTGGTTCAGGATCAACATCACCATGGCATCCGCAAACAACGCGGCCGAAATCCGAAACACCTCCGCCTGTGTCAGCGTTACAAAAAGCCCTGCGAAACGTTCCCCCAAGATGACCCATGCCGCAGCAGCACCCGCGCTCACCAGCCCGATGATGCCCAGCAGAACAAGGATCGCGTTGAAATACGTCCGGTTCGCCGCAATGAAATTGCGCCGCGCGCTATGCGCTTCGATCCGGTTGCTGGCGGTCGCGATGATCCCGAAATCGCTCAGCGACAGGTATCCGGGGATCGTATAAAGGATGATCCATTCCCCATATAACGACGCCCCCCATGACCAGATCAGCAGCGGGACCATCAGGATCTGGATCGCAATTGTCAGCCCGTTGCTGACGAACATGGACCCTGCGGCCTGCAAAACACGTCGCCGCCCCTGATCGCGCGCTTGGTCCAACGGCGCATCCCGCGCGTGCTGGCGCAACTGGTACAACTCGCTCCTGTGCGGCGTCGCCGACGTCATAAATCCGCGTCCTCTCGCCCTGGCAAAGGATCTCAGTCAGATAGGACAAACCATATGCCGCCATCGGACGCAGAATTGCGCATTTTCAACCTGAAGTATAGTGTCGTGAACGCTAATCGCCCTGAAGTCGCGCCTTGCCGTCATACGCGCGGGGCTTCACCGCAACCGCAGGATTACCCGCATAAACAGTCCAAGGTTCAAGCGGGCCGTTTACAACCGCCCGCGCACCGATAACACAGCCCTCCGGCACGGTAACGCCCGGCCCGACAAAGGCCTCCGCCGCGACCCAGACGTCATCCCCAATGATCACCGGCCTGGTGATCAGCGGGTTGCGCGCCAGTGCGTAGTCATGGGTTCCGCCGCACAAGAATGTCCGCTGTGACACGGTGCTGTTCCTGCCAATGCGGATGATGTCCATGTTGTAACATTCAACGCCGTCCGCCATGACGGAGCCTTCCAGCATCTCCAGATTGGGCGGATACCAAATGCGCG
>CBFHGD010000104.1:0-6696 GCA_965655275.1 Octadecabacter sp.
CTAACATCGTGTCCATCGCTGTAAAGTTCCCGACGATCTTGTCCTCGGAAAACAACGAATTGACGGCCATGAGACGGGTGAGTTTTTCGCGTTGCCACAGGCCGAGGAGGACAAGCAGAACTGCAATGGCACCAACACCGCGCACCAGCCATTTGAGAAAGGGTTTCATGTTGGACCTTCGGTTGTTTGCGCCAGCCTGCCATGCGCACACAGGCACGACAAGTCAGCCTTTAACGGAACCGGTCGGCGAGTTTTTGAAGGGCCGTGCGGGTGTCAGGTGCGTCAGCTGTGTCCGGTTTGGCGGGGGGTGCGTTTTGGGCCGCAGGTTTGGCCTTTGGGGTTGTCGTGGACGACCGCGCCGGGGTGACGCGCAGACCAACGGCATTCAGAAACCGTGGCCCGTCGTCGTTGGCCAAATGCGGCGCACCGTCCGATATGCCGCGCAGAACATCATCAAGCCAATCTGCATCTGCTTTCGCAAAATCGCTAAGCACGTAGCCCGGAACCCGGTCTTTGTGGCCCGGATGCCCGACGCCAAGACGCACGCGGTCATAATGCGGACCGATGTGTTGATGGATAGATCGCAGTCCGTTGTGCCCGGCGTGGCCACCCCCGGATTTGAGGCGGACCTTGGCGGGCGCGAGGTCGATTTCATCATGGAACACGGTGATATCGGTGCTGTCGAGTTTGAAGAACCGCATGGCTTCGCCGACCGATTGCCCCGAAAGGTTCATGAAAGTTTCGGGCTTTAGCAGAACGATCTTCTGCGAGCCGAGGCGACCCTCGCTCAGCTGGCCCTGAAACTTGCTACGCCACGGCGCGAAGCCATGATCAGCCGCAATCCGGTCAAGCGCCATGAACCCGATATTATGGCGGTTGTAGGCGTATTTTGCGCCAGGGTTTCCAAGGCCGATAAACATTTTCATGGCGCCTCTATACCCGCGGACGCGAACCAGTCCTAGTCCCAAGCGATTGTCTAAAATTGTATTGATTTGAGGGCGCAATGGTAACGGGTTGTTCAGCCCCTGGGCGCAAAGGTCACGGGATGGAGCGAGGTTCGAAAATGATAAAGCTGGGACCAGCGGCGGCATTGGCGCCGGGGATTGCCACCGATGACGGTGATCTGATCACGAATGCACTCGCGTTTGTGCGCAGTCATCTTGGGATGGAGGCCGCGTTTCTGACCGAATTTGTCGGTGATGACCGGATATTCAGGGCGGTGAACGCGCCCGGTTTTGAGGGGATTATCGACGTCGGGCGCGCCACGCCTTTGGATTGCACCTACTGCAAACATGTGGTCAGCGGCCATCTGCCTGAACTCATCGCAGATACGTCCAAAGTTCCGTTCACCCAGACGTTGGCCGTGACCAAAGGGCTTCCGATCCGCTCGTATGTCAGCCTTCCGATCAGGCGCGCGGACGGGTCGGTTTACGGAACGTTTTGCTGCCTGAGCCGGAAACCCCGGCTGTCTCTCAACTCCCGCGATCTTGAGGTGATGCGGGCGTTCGCCTCTTTGTGTGCGGATCAGATCAATGTGCAGCTCAACGCGCAGAGCGCGGAGCAAGCCAAACGCGACGCCATCGAAAACGTCCTTCTGACCGGCGCATTCGAGATTGCGTTGCAGCCGATCATGCGGCTTCAGGACCAGCAGACAGCCGGGTATGAGGCGCTATGCCGGTTTTCACCCCAGCCCTATCGCGCCCCGAACCTGTGGTTTGACGACGCGGCAAAGGTCGGGTTGCAGGTGGCATTGGAATTGCATGTGATCGAGGTCGCCCTGGCTATTTTGCCTGCTTTGAAAGAGACCTGTTATCTTGCCGTTAACACGTCACCCGCGACGCTGGCGACGGGCTTGGTTTCGCCCTTGGTCGCAGCAGCAGGCGGCGCACGTGTGGTCGTCGAGATCACCGAGCACGCAGCAGTCGATGATCTGGACGCCCTGTTGATGGAGATTGACCGGCTGCGTGATCTTGGTGCACGGATTGCGGTGGATGATGCGGGGGCCGGTTATTCCGGTCTGCAGCAGATTATTCGCCTGCGGCCCGATGTCATAAAGCTGGACATGTCGTTGACGCAAAACGTGGACAAAGACCTTGCCCGCCGGTCGCTTGCAACGGCGATGGTGCAGTTTGCCCATGACACAAACGCCCGCGTCGTGGCCGAAGGTATTGAAACAGAAGCGGAAATGCGCACCCTAAAGAGCCTTGGTGTAGAGTTGGGGCAGGGGTATCACTTGGGTCGGCCCGCGTTGGCATCCGTTATGTTGCCCGAGATGCGGCTGGCCTAGTGCGGGGCCTGAGCGCCGATCAAAATGGATGGGGGAATGCATGACGAAATATAGAAAGGGCGCGCCAACCGGCACGCCCTTTGAAGTATCAATTGTGTTTCGATCAGTCGTGTAAGGTTTAGTCTTCCTTAACTTCGGTTGCCGGAACTTCGTCCGCCTCGACTGTGCCTTCTTCCTCGTCGTCCTCAGCGGAGGTCAACGCGGCAGGTGCCTGAAGGTTCGCGATAACGAAATCGCGGTCAATCGTGGGCTTCGCACCCTCTGGCAGCTTGATGGAGGAAATCGTGATGGTTTCGCCCAACTCAAGACCCGTCAGATCGACGGTCAGGACGTCGGGAATGTCGCCAGCGGTTACGATCAGCTCGACCTCGTTGCGCACAGGAATCAACACGCCGCCGCCCTTGAGCGCTGGGCATGCGTCTTCGTTGATGAATTCAACGCCGATGAACAGGTTGATTTTCGTGGTACGCTTGAGGCGCATGAAGTCGAGGTGCGTTGGCAGGTCTTTGACGACGTCACGCTGCACGTTGCGGCAGATCACGCGAACGTCGTCTTTGCCTTCGACCTTGAGGTTGAACAGCGTGCTGAGGAAGCGGCCGGCCTTCAGGCGCTTGAACAAAACGTTGAACGGAACGTTGATCGCGATGGGGTCTTCACCGCCACCGTAGACTACGCCGGGGACCATGCCATCGCGACGGGCCTGACGCGCAGCGCCTTTGCCTGTGTCGGTGCGCAGGGTAGCTTCGAAATCTGGAACTTGGCCAGCCATTTTAGTATCCTTTCAATTCGCGCGTCGTCTAATTCTGATGACGACCCACTTTGCCATGTCAGGAACCAAGCGGCTCCCAGTGAAGTGGCGCGTATAGGCCAGCTTTCCCTGTTTGAAAAGGGTGTTTTACACCCAGTTGCCTTCAAAATCTTCCGGCACCAATAACACGTCCTTATCAAGGTCTTTGACGTCCCGTTTCCCGCAGAGCGCCATGGTGGTGTCGAGTTCCTTGTGGATGACGTCAAGCGCGGCAGTCACGCCCTTTTCTCCCATCGCGCCAAGCCCGTAAATATAGGCCCGCCCGATCATCACGCCCTTCGCGCCAAGGGCCAAAGCCTTGAGCACGTCCTGACCCGACCGGATGCCACTGTCGAGGTGGACCTCGACCTTGCCGCCCACCGCGCGCATGATGCTGGGCAACACACGGATGGACGACAGCGCCCCGTCAAGCTGGCGCCCGCCGTGGTTGGACACAATGATTGCGTCGCAGCCAACATCGGCCGCCATTTTTGCATCTTCGGCATCCAGAATGCCCTTGAGGATGATTTTGCCGCCCCATTTCTTCTTCAGGATGCGGATTTTCTCCCAATCGAGTTTCAGGTCAAATTGCTCGTTGGTCCATGACTGGAGCGAGCTCATATTTTCGACTCCCTTCGCATGACCAACGATATTGCCGAAGCTATGCCGCCGTGTTTGCAGCATTTCGATACCCCACGTCCATTTCGTCGCCAGATCTGCCATCACGGGGATGGACAGTTTGGGCGGGGCGGACAGGCCGTTCTTCAAATCCTTGTGTCGCTGCCCGAGGATTTGCAGATCAAGGGTCAACACCAGCGCCGAACACCCAGCGCGTTTCGCGCGTTCGATGATGCCATCTACGAAGTCTTCGTCCTGCATCACGTAAAGCTGGAACCAGAACGGTTTGGTCGTGTGTTCGGCCACGTCTTCGATGGAACAGATCGACATGGTGGACAGCGTGAAGGGCACGCCGAATTTTTCAGCGGCGCGGGCGGCCTTGATCTCGCCATCTGCACGCTGCATGCCCGTGAACCCGACAGGAGCGAGCGCCACAGGCATGGCCACGGCTTCGCCGATCATTTGGCTGGCGGTGGTGCGGTTGGACATATTTACCGCAACCCGTTGGCGCAGGCGGATTTTATCGAAATCGGAGGTGTTTTCGCGAAATGTCTGTTCGGTCCACGAGCCGCTCTCGCAGTAGTCGTAAAACATCTTGGGGGTGCGGCGTTTGTGAAGGCGTTTAAGGTCGTCGATTGTGGTGATGACGGGCATTTCGCGGCCTTTCGCTCAATATTGGTTAAGTTCCCTTACCAATCTGGCCAGATTCGCGCAAATGTTAACTGATCGCAGTGGCTATGCGCAGTTGTCATGCACGGTGTGCGCCGTCGGCCAGGGTTTTGACGAAAGCCAGAACATCCGCAACCGGTTCACCTGCACCGATTTTTTCGACAATGGCCGAGCCGACGACAGTGCCATCGGCCACACCCGCGATGCTTTGGGCGCTATCTGGCGTGCGCACACCAAACCCGACGATCACAGGAAGGTCGGTGGAGGCTTTGATGCGTGCCACTTCGGGCGCCACATCCGACGCCTGCGCTGCCGCCGCACCTGTGGTGCCGGTGACGGACACATAATAGACAAAACCGGAGGTGTTTTGCAGCACTTTAGGCAGGCGTTTTGCGTCGGTGGTCGGGGTGGCAAGACGAATGAAGTTCAGTCCCGCCGCCTGCGCGGGAATGCACAATTCGTCGTCTTCCTCGGGGGGAAGGTCCACGATGATCAGCCCGTCAATGCCAGCCTCTTTCGCCTGCTCGAGAAACCTGTCGACGCCACGCGAATAGATCGGGTTGTAATAGCCCATGAGCACGATCGGGGTCCTATCGTCATCTTTGCGCAGCTCGCGGGCGATTTGCAGCGTGCGGTCCAGTGTCATGCCACCCTCAAGCGCGCGTTGTCCGGCCAGCTGGATCGTCGCGCCGTCCGCCATCGGGTCGGTGAACGGCAAGCCAAGTTCGATGATGTCCACGCCAGCGGCCGGGAGGCCCTTCACGATCTCGAGGCTGGTTTCATAGTCCGGATCGCCTGCCATGACATAGGCGACGAAGGCTTTGCGATTATCGGCCTTGAGCTGTGCAAATTTGGCGTCGATCCGTGTCATCTGGGCGTCCTTTTTCGAAGTCACAGCTGTGTGGCGCGCACGGCGCTAAAAATCAATGCCTCAAATGCTTGCGGGATCGCCCCGCGCAGCCTAGACACCGCGACAACCAGCCAATTTTTCCAGCGAGGGCGTCATGGGTTTCAAAATGGGTATCGTGGGCATGCCGAATGTCGGCAAATCAACCCTGTTCAACGCGTTGACCAAAACGGCAGCGGCGCAGGCGGCAAACTTCCCGTTCTGCACGATCGAGCCGAACGTGGGCGAGGTTGCGGTGCCCGACGCGCGGCTGGACAAACTGGCCGCGATTGCGGGGTCCAAATCCATCATCCCGACGCGCATGACGTTCGTGGACATTGCGGGTCTTGTGAAAGGCGCGAGCCAGGGCGAGGGTTTGGGCAACCAGTTCCTTGCCAATATCCGTGAGACAGACGCGATTGCCCATGTGCTGCGCTGTTTTGAAGATGGCGACGTGACCCATGTGGACGGCCGTGTTGACCCTGTGGCGGATGCTGAAACCATCGAAACAGAGCTCATGCTGGCCGATCTGGAAAGCATTGAGAAACGTCTGCAAAACCTTGTGCGCAAGGTGCGTGGTGGCGACAAGGACGCGGTGCAACAGGTGCGTTTGCTCGAAGCGGCCAAAGCATCCCTTGAAGACGGAAAGCCCGCGCGTTTGGTCGCGGTTGACGCCGACGACGCCAAAGCATGGAAAATGTTGCAGCTTCTGACCACCAAACCGGTCCTTTACGTTTGCAATGTGGGTGAATCCGAAGCCGCCGAGGGCAATGCCCATTCGGCCGCTGTTGCGGAAATGGCAGCTGCCCAAGGTAATTCCCACGTGATCATTTCGGCGCAGATCGAAGAAGAAATCAGCAAGCTGGAAGAAGACGAAGCCATCATGTTCCTTGATGAAATGGGCCTGACCGAGGCGGGTTTGGATCGCTTGATCAAGGCGGGCTACGAGCTGCTGCATCTTGAAACCTATTTCACTGTTGGCCCCAAAGAGGCCCGCGCCTGGACAATTCGTCAGGGCACCATGGCCCCGCAAGCCGCCGGCGTGATCCACGGTGACTTCGAAAAGGGGTTCATCCGCGCCGAAACCATCGCCTATGATGATTTTGTGACGTTGGGCGGTGAACAGCCAGCCAAGGAAGCGGGCAAAATGCGCGCCGAGGGTAAAGGCTACATGGTCAAAGACGGCGACGTGCTGCACTTCCTGTTTAACACCTGAATTAGGGGCTTTTCGCCCTTGCCCCCCATTTGCCGTGACGCTAGACGGGTCAGCGGAGACGTGGCCGAGTGGTCGAAGGCGCTCCCCTGCTAAGGGAGTAGGCCCGGAAGGGTCTCGAGGGTTCGAATCCCTTCGTCTCCGCCACAATGTGGGCCTTCAGATCCAATGGCCACTCCCGCTTGCCAGCAGACCGCCGTGGTGCAGGTGTGAGAAACTCGCTTGTAGCTCCCATC
>CBFHGD010000105.1:0-6628 GCA_965655275.1 Octadecabacter sp.
CGAACTTTACGCCCGCACGGATGAAACCCACGACGAGGCCGCCTTTGCGGCGATCCCTGCGGAGCGCCAGCGCACCGCGCGCGGCATCGAAGTCGGGCAGATTTTCTATTTCGGCACCAAATATTCCGAGGCCATGGGCGCAACGGTTCAAGGGCCGGACGGCAAACCTGTGCCGGTGCATATGGGCAGCCACGGCATTGGTGTGTCGCGCCTTCTTGGTGCGATCATCGAGGCGAGCCACGATGACAAGGGCATCATCTGGCCCGAAGGGGTGACGCCGTTCCATGTTGGTATCGTGAACCTGAAACAGGGCGACGAAGACGCGGACGCTGCATGTCAGGCGCTCTATGATGATGTCTCGGCGCTGGGTCTTGAGGCGCTTTATGATGACCGCGACGAGCGCGCGGGTGCCAAGTTCGGCACGATGGATCTGATCGGCCTGCCGTGGCGTATTACCGTCGGGCCACGGGGTTTGAAGAACGGCGTCGTCGAACTGACATCGCGCAAAACCGGCGAGAGCGAAGAAATGACACCAGAGGCCGCCATTGCCAAGCTGCGCGAGATTTATGCGGCGCATGGTTTGGGTAACGGCTAATCCATGGCAGGCAAAACGGCCCCTTTTTCACGGTTCGAATGGATGATCGCATGGCGCTATATGCGGGCCAAACGCGAAACCGGCGGCGTCAGCATCATGACGTGGATTTCACTGATCGGGGTAACCTTGGCGGTCTTCGCATTGATCGCGGTGCTGGCCGTGCGCAGCGGGTTTCGCGCCGATTTTGTCGATACCATCGTGGGGGCCAACGCGCATCTGACCGTGCGCCAGAATTTCATGGAAACGGTGACTGTGACGCAGGGCGACCAGTCGGTCGATGTAACGCGGCGGGTTGATACCATCGCCAATGGCGACGCTCTGGCGGCACAATTGCGCGCGGTTGACGGGGTCACGCGGGCCGCGCCTATCGTGCGGGGAGAAGGTCTGGCGTCGCAGGGGGACAGCAGCAGTTTCGTGCAGGTCTACGGCATAACGCCGTCCGACTTGTCCGACATTCCGTTGGTGGTGAACCCGCAGGCCAGCTCCGGGTCTATCGCGGATTTCGGGGCCGGAATCGCGCTGGGCTCGGGTGTAGCAAACAAACTGAACGTGCGGGTGGGGGACCGGGTTAACCTGCTGTCTGCGACCGGTGTGCAAACCGCCGCAGGGCGCAGCCCGCGCCGCGTTGCGTTTGACGTGGTCTATATCTTTCAAACGGGCCGCTATCTGACCGACGTCAGCCGCGTGTATCTGCCACTGGAAGACGCGCAGAGTTTTTTCAGCCGCGACGGGGTGCATGACGAGATCGAGATTTACGTCGCCGACCCCGACCGCGTCGAGGATTGGATAGGGCCGCTATACCGCGAGCTTGGTCCAGAGACGTTCCTGTATAGCTGGAAGGACAACGAGGGTGCCTATCTGCGTGCGCTGACGGTCGAGGACAATGTGATGTTCGTCATCATGGCAATTCTGGTGCTGATCGCGTCGATGAATATTATCAGTGGTTTGATTATGCTGGTGAAAAACAAGGGTCGCGATATCGGTATCCTGCGCACGATGGGGTTGAGCGAAGGGTCCGTTTTGCGGATATTCTTCATCTGTGGTGCGGGGCTGGGCACGGTCGGCACGATCCTTGGCGTGATCCTTGGATGTCTGTTTGCCATCTACATCGACCAGATTTTCGCACTGGTGAATTACGTTGCCGGGGGCGGTGTTTGGGATCCGTCGATCCGTGGCATCTATGATATCCCGTCAAAGCTCGAACTGGATGATGTGCTGACTGCGGTTGTGTTGTCCCTGTCGCTCAGCTGGATCGTGACGATCTTTCCCGCCCGTCGCGCCGCGCGCATGAACCCTGTCGAGGCGCTGCGCTATGAGTGATGTGACGCTGAAGCTGGACGCGATCCAAAAGGCCTATAATCACGGTAAACCCAACGAGGTGCAGGTGCTGCACGGCGTGTCGTTGCAGGTGGGCAAGGGTGAGGTTGTGGCACTGGTTGCACCCTCCGGTGCGGGCAAATCCACACTGTTGCATATCGCAGGGCTGCTGGACACGCCCGACCGTGGCACAGTGGCCATTGGCGGTGAGGACCTGACCAAACTGGGGGACCGCAAACGCACCGCCGTGCGGCGCAATGATGTTGGCTTTATCTACCAGTTCCACCATTTGTTGCCGGAATTCACAGCCCTTGAGAACATCGTGCTGCCGCAACTGGCCAATGCCGTCCTGCAAGCAGACGCCGAAGCCCATGCGATGGAGCTTCTGGCGCGCGTTGGCGTGGCGGAACGTGCTGCGCACCGCCCTGCGGCCTTGTCCGGCGGGGAGCAGCAGCGGGTCGCGTTTTGTCGTGCGCTGGCCAATAGGCCCAAGTTGCTATTGGCGGACGAACCCACGGGCAACCTTGACCCGGGCACGTCGGACCGTGTGTTTGACGCCTTGATGGAACTGGTGCGCGGATCGGGGCTGTCGGCCCTGATCGCGACGCATAATCTGGAACTCGCCGCGCGGATGGACCGCACCGTGCGCCTGGATGCGGGGTTGATTGCATGAAGGTCTTTGTCAACGAGATCGAGGAGGTGGCCAAGGCCGCGATGGTGGCCCATGGCGCTGGCGCGTGGCAGGCGGGGGAAGTGGCGCGCGCGGTTGCGCGGGCCGAGGCGTTTGGCAATGTCATTTGCGGGCTGTATTACCTTGAAAGCTACTGCACGCAGTTGGCATCGGGCCGTGTGGACGGGCAGGTCGAGCCGGTCGTGACGCGCCCGAAAGCGGGGCAGGTCGTGGCGGATGCGCGGTTCGGTTTTGCGCAGCCCGCGTTTGCACGCGGCTTGCCGCAGGCCATTGCCGCCGCGCGCGAAAACGGCACAGCGACTTTGGCCGTGGCCCATGCCCACACCTGCACATCGCTGGGGTTCTTTACCGAACAAATCGCCGCCGCCGGATTGATCGGTATCGGGTTTACCAATGCGTCCCCCGTTGTCGCGCCGCCCAACGGCAACGAGGCGGTGATCGGCACCAACCCGATTTCAATGTCTTTGCCCGACGGCGGTATGCACTGGGATTTTTCAACCTCCGCCGTCGCGCTGGGCAAGATCACGATGGCAAAGGCCGCCGGTGAGCGCATCCCGCTCGGATGGGCTGTGGACGCTGACGGCCAGCCAACGACGGACCCTGATGCCGCCCTTAAGGGTGCGTTGGTGTCTGCGGGTGGCTACAAAGGCTGGGGCTTCGGGCTGATGGCCGAGGTGCTGGCCGCAGGGATGACCGGATCGGTAAATTCACTGGATGTCAGTGGTTTGAAGCTGCCTGATGGCAAACCCCATGACCTTGGCCAGTTCTATATACTGTTGGAGCCGGGCGCGGATTTCGCCGCGCGACTGGGCCGCGTGGCGCAGGCCGTTGCCGCACAAGAGGGTGCGCGCATTCCCGGCCAGAACCGCGAAGTGATGGGCGAAATTGACGTGCCGGATGCCTTGTGGACGGCGTCACGCGACCTCGCGAACGGCGCACATTAGCGTGAGATATATAACCTGCTGTTGAGACCTGCCATGTGTTCGGGGCAATCTGCCTGCGAACCATGAAAGGGTATCCCTATGCGTATTTTGTCCCTCGCTCTGCCGATTGTTCTGGCAGCCTCCGCCGTTACCGCTGGCCCGATTTCATTCGGTGGCAGCTGGAACGAACAACGCCTGCAACTGTTCAACTCCAACGACTATTCTTTCAACGGCGGGTCGATGGGGATCGCGTCTGATGGCGGTGTATCACTGGCATGGACACGCACGGGGCGTGGGGATTGGGGCGCGCGCGCCGCGTCGTGGAGCTGGGTGGTCGATCAATCTGTGCCTGCCACCGATCTGCGGCGCAAAGGGGGCGATGATCGCAACATCTCTGTTTATTTCGTGTTCCTGCCCGAAGCGGATGCCGTGAATATGGAAGGGGCGAATATCCGCCAGTTGAACGGCAACCCGAACGTGCGCATCCTGCAATATGCATGGGGTGGAAACCATGCGCGCGGGGCGGTTCTGGATTCGCCTTATGCCCCTGGTCAGGGTGCAACGGTCGCTTTGCGGCAAGCGGGAACAGGCAGCAATTCCGAAAGCGTTGATCTGGCCCGTGACTTTGCGGCGGCCTTTGGTGGCGCGCCCGGTGCATTGGTGGGAATTGCGGTGTCAGCAGACAGCGACGACACCAGTTCCGTCATTCGCGCGTCGCTCTCCAGTCTCGAGGTGCGCTGACGGCTAGTCGCAAATCCCGACCAGATCAGCATCCCGATACACGCCCGCGACCTCGACAGGTCTCGGTGTTTGCGTCGGGTGCTGGACGGGCATCACGGCGGACAGCGTTTCATACAGGCGCTGTGTGCGCGGGGCGTCGGGCGCGAGGGTGCGACAGCAAATATATTCCTCGACCAGGGACGCCTGTTGTTCGTATCCCATGGCCAGAAAGTCGATTTCCTGATCAGGGTCAAACAGATACGGGTCGGTGCCCGGTTGATGTTCGGCCAATCCGCGAAACGGTGAATACCCCGTCACCGCGCGGTTTTGCCATTGCCAGACGTGCACCATTTCATGGGCAAAATACATCGCCGCGACCAAGTTGATCCGCTCTGGATAGCCCTCGGCGTAGTTCGGCAGCGTCCAGTCCGGGTTTGTCATCACATGGGTCCACGCGACCACGCCCGCCGTGCGGGTCTGGAATGTTGGGCCATCGATGGGCGGCGCAATTTTCTCGCGACAGGTGACTTGCGGGCGTGTGGGGTAAGTGCGGGTGCGCAGGCCGATCACGCCGACCTCGATCAGGCGCACTTCGCTGGTATCAAGACTGTCGCCCATCACGTCCCCCATCAGCACAGCTTCGGCGTCCGTGACGCCACGCGCACAGGCTGTCAGCAACAAAAAGGCGACGAGAAAGCGCATGGAGCAAGTGTAAGGCGTGCGCAGGAATTGGCCAAGGGCCGGATTATGCATCGCATAACCGCGCCCCGTCTGATCTGGATCAAGGTGACAGCGCAGGGGCGGCGTAGCATGAGGGCGCGAACAGGACAGGAGAGCACAATGAAACAACTGGTATGGATTGCACCGCTTTTGATTGCGGGCTGCGTCGAGCAAGAATTGGATGTCAGCCAAGAAGCGGGCGGGATGATCTTTCAGGAAAACTGCGCGGCCTGCCATGGCGCGGACGGGCGCGGTGCGGGTGATTTCGGACAAGAGCTGTTTAACGTGCCGCCAGACCTGACGACCCTGTCAGCGCAAAATGGCGGGGCATTTCCGCGCGACTATGTGTTGGGCGTGATTGACGGGTTCGAACGCGGCGAACACTTCAGCGCCGCGATGCCGGAGTTTGGCGACGGTGACATGGGGCCGACTGTGGTTGTCGAAGACGAATTCGGGCTCGGCACACCGATCCCGTCACGTCTGTTGGCGCTCGGGTCGTGGTTGGAATCAATTCAGGAATAGGGGCGTAACATGAAACCGATTTTTGCGTTTGTATTGATGGGGTTGGCCGCGCCTGTTGCGGCGCAAGACGCGGTGGAAGGCCAGCAGATTTATCAGACTTATTGCGCGACCTGCCATGGCGTAGACGCGACGGGCAACGGCCCGATGGCGGCGACGTTGATCTTGCAGCCGTCCGATTTGACCCAACTTGCCGCGCGCAACGATGGTGTGTTCCCGACGACCCGCGCCGCCATGCGCATCGACGGGCGCGAGCCGCTGGTCAGCCACGGATCGCCGATGCCCGTCTATGGCCCCTATTTCGAGGGTGACGACACGGCCATAAAACTCGAAACCGGCCAGCCGATGATGACGTCGCGCACATTGGCGGACGTCATCGCGTTTCTGGAAACGATACAGGCGGAGTGACGTGCGGGCAGGCTAGTGGCCTTACGATTGCCACGGCTTTTCTCTTTGGACATGGGTTAACTCCTTTAGCGGCTCCCACGCGGCCATGGTGGGGTATTGGCAAGGGGGATTGGTGGGGGGGGGGCTGCCCGCCACCATGCCAAGTCAAAGATTTGGCAGCGCCCGAACCGCTCCCACGGGGAAGGGTCCAATTTTGCTAAATAACGTCAGCGACAAGCTCCGGATTTCTTCGAATAATGTCTAAAGCTACTGGTTGGATCGAATAAGGAAATAGATCACGCGAGCCTGGTCTCCCCAATGACGAAGATCTACTAAGGATTCCCTTTCCTTCCAAAAACGGAGCGGTGCCGCCAGAAATAGGAAAGGCGAGTGTTGAGACGTCATTCTCTAAATATTCTCTAAGAAGTTCTTTTTCGTTTCGTGAGAGAACTATGATGAGCCCGCGCAAATTCTTGCGATACCGCCATCTGACATAAATAGGCGAAGCCAAATGTTTAACACCGTCAAGCATTGCAATGACACTAATTGCAGAACTTAGAAGAAAAGCCAGACCAATTATTGTCCTTTGTTCCTCAACAATTTCAGCAAAACCAAGAGTTTCGCGAAACTTTTCCGGCATAAAGATGACCGCGCTGGTCATTAAGCAAATTGCAAATGCAGACCTCCATGCGACAGGCTTAAAGCTACCAATTGCAGTCAAAAGCGACTCAATCAAACATCCAACTCCTCAACAAA
>CBFHGD010000106.1:0-6497 GCA_965655275.1 Octadecabacter sp.
ACCAAGAACACCTGATATTTCAGGCGGTTGCGCCCCTGTAGGATGGCTTCACGAAAGTGGCTCGGGGTATCGGGTGTGTCTGTGTCAGGCGGATAAGGCATGTGCCGCCTCCAAACCAAAACTGCGCGCCGCGTCTGACACGATTGTTGCCATGTCGGAGCGTTGCGGGGCAAACCCCAGCACGTCGCGCGCGTAGGTCGTGTCAGCGACCAGCACAGGCGGGTCCCCCACACGGCGCTGCGCGACTTCAACCGGAACGTGCCGTCCGGTCAGGTGTTCGACCGCCTTGATGATTTCGAAATTGGACGCCCCCGTGCCGCTGCCCAGATTGACCGTCAGATTGCCGCCCTTGGTGTGCAGATGATCGAGCGCCAGTAGATGCCCGTGCACCAGATCCGACACATGCACATAGTCGCGGATGCAACTGCCATCGGGCGTGTCATAGTCGCCGCCAAACAGTTTGAGCGGTGGTGTCCACCCTGCGGCCGCAGACAGGGTCAGCGGGATCAGGTGTGTTTCGGGGTTATGATTTTCGCGTAAATTTCCGCTGACGTCGGCACCGGCGACGTTGAAATACCGCAGAATGGCGTAGGACATGCCAGAGCGTGCCGCGTAGTCCATCAACATCTGTTCACACATCAGTTTCGTCATTCCATATGGATTGATCGGATTCTGCGCCGTGGCCTCATCAACGGGGATTTTGTTTGGAATCCCGTAGGTCGCGCAACTGCTGGACAAGACGAAGGTCTTGACGCCCGCATCAACGCAGGCGTTGAGCAGGGACAGCATGCCGCCGACATTGTTGTCGTAATACTTGCGCGGGTTCATCACGGACTCGCCTACATAGGCGGAGGCTGCGAAATGCAAAACCGTGTCGACCGAGTGTTTGATCAAGGTATCAGTCAGCGCTTCGGTTTGGCGCAGGTCCAGCTGCGCCAATGGCCCCCACCTGACGGCTTCCCGTGATCCGGTCGACAGATTGTCGACGGTCAGGGGTTTGTTGCCGCGCGCGGCCAGCTCCAGACAGGCGTGGCTGCCGATGTAGCCTGCGCCACCTGTCAAACATATGGTGCCTTGCCGGGTCATTCCGCGACCAGCGGGCTGGCGTTGTGACGCCGCGTCTGCGCCGCAAAATAAGGAATGGTCTGCGCCAACCCTTCGGCCAAAGAAACCTGCGGTGCCCAGCCCAAGACCTGCGCGGCGCGGGAAATGTCGGGCTTGCGTTGTTTTGGATCGTCCGCCGGAAGATCGACGAACCGCAGCTGTGATGCGGAGTCGAGCTTTTCAATAACGGTGTTTGCAAGCTCCAGAACCGTGAACTCTGTCGGGTTCCCCAAATTGACGGGCTCGCACACGCTGTCATCGGCATCCATCAGGGCCATAAGACCTGCGATCATATCGCTCAGGTAACAGAAAGACCGGGTCTGGCTGCCGTCGCCGTAGATGGTCACGTCGTCCCCGGCGAGGGCCTGCACGACAAAATTGGACACGACGCGCCCGTCACCTGGGGACATGCGCGGCCCGTAGGTGTTGAAGATACGTGCAATCCGTGTGCGCACACCGTGTTGCTGGTGATATTCGTAAAACAACGTCTCGACCGCGCGCTTGCCTTCATCATAACACGACCGCGGCCCGACGGTATTGACGTTGCCGTGGTAGGTTTCGGGCTGGGGGCTGATGTCGGGATCGCCGTAAACTTCGGACGTCGATGACTGCAAAATCACTGCGCCGTAACGAGCGGCCAGATCCAGCAGGTTCATTGCGCCATAGACATTCGTCTTGAACGTGTGCAGCGGGTTTGCCTGATATTTCGGCGGCGAGGCGGCACAGGCCAGATTATAGATCTGGTCCACAAACCCGATATCAGGGAACGGGTCGACAATGTCATGGGCCACCAGCCTGAATCTGGGATGGCTGTAGAGATGATCGATATTCGAGGCGCGTCCGGTCAGAAAGTTGTCCATGCAGACAACCCTGTGTCCGTCATCGATCAGCTTTTCGCACAGATGCCCGCCAAGGAAACCCGCGCCTCCCGCAACGAGGATGCGGCGCGGTGCGCCATGCACAGGTGCATCGAAATCTGGTCTGAATAAAGTCACCATTGTTCCCCCCGAAACAACTGACTTGGCGGATGTCCGGTTGGACAATCAGGTAATCCCTCGGGTTAATCCCTATTTGTGATGGCCGATCGCATAATGTGCGTGCATCGCGGGAAACCGAAGGTGTGTGGAACAGCCCCAAGTCATATTAAAATCTACATAAATTCTAGGAGGAGGGGGGGCGTCTGGTAAGCTAACAATAAGGATAGGGACACGGAGAGGGACTGGGCGGGGCCTGATTAATCGGGGTAGTTGAAATCATGCACGGCCTGCCAGATGTCACGGTTGATGGACTTAAGTTCCTCGATTGCGGCTTCAACAGCCTGCGCTGCGGCAGCATCAAGGTCGTTCACCTGTCCGATCATCAGTTTGTCCTTGCGATCCGCGATCCGCATCAAGATGGAACGCGGATTCCCACCTTCGCTGTCGAAGGCATAAATACAATGATTATAACGGTTTCGCAGCGCTGACTGCCGCTGAACCCGCCCCGTAAGCGCCAGAATTCTTTTCCGTTCGCCAGCTTGGATGCGGTCGAGTTTCGAAAGCCGTTCGACCAGTTCCACGCGCGCGCGGGTGGTGTTGAGCGTCAGGAAGACGACCGTCGCAATTTCCTTGTCCATGCCCGAAAGCCCCGCGATCAAATGGATCAGGAGGCTTTCGGTATTGGTCCATGAATAGTTGAGCTTGCCGATCAGCAACAGAAACGCATCAAAGTCG
The DNA here is from genome assembly GCA_965655275.1 of Octadecabacter sp. Classification (GTDB taxonomy): domain Bacteria; phylum Pseudomonadota; class Alphaproteobacteria; order Rhodobacterales; family Rhodobacteraceae; genus Octadecabacter. The sequence continues at coordinate 2,817 of CBFHGD010000106.1, forward strand.
ACAGGACTACTAGGCTGTTTGGGCACAGGTGGCGTCACCTCACCCTCCTGATGTCCGGCCATGAAACCAGTTCGCTGCTTCGGTGCGATTGTTGACACCCAGTTTCGCGATGATGTGATGCATGTGCAGCTTCACCGTGTGCTGTGACAGCTGCAATTCATCCGCGATATTCTTGTTTTGCATGCCGCTTGCCGCCGATTTGAGGACCTGAAGCTCGCGCGTGGTCAGATGAACGTCGTCCGGGGTGTCGGTTTCGCCCTCGATCGCCGGTGCCGGTGTCTGCGGCGCGGGTGGCGCGGTGTTATACAATTCGACGGGGCGGTAATACTCCCCCGACATCAAAAGCCGCACGATAGGCAACCAGCCATCAATGCTGATGTTCATCGGCAAGAAGCCAATGCCACCCAAAGCGGGGTTCGCGTTCAACTGCTCCACAAGTTTGATGGCGTTGCATGAATGGCGGTAGGCGAATGCAATATTGGCCATCGGGAATGTTTCGCGCAGGCGCGGGATAGCCTTCACCAGATCCCCCAGAAACGACTCGTCCACGACAATGAGGCGGACAGCGTCCGTTCGTGCCTGCCCCATCAAGAACAGATCGTTCACGGCAGCCGTTCGTACGCCGGCAACACATTGGAATTCAGCCTCGATTAGCGTCAAGGCTGTATCAGAAAAGCAAAGCGGGTTTCCAACAAACACGCTACTCACTGACTTCGCACTCATCTTTATATCATCTATTTTCATTTTAATTCACCCGTTCAAAAAATAGTCCGACCCGCCATGAAAAAATGACGGCTTGTTTGCACATACGGTTCTCAACACGACACATTTAAAAGCAGATCATCAAAGCGCCTGAAATTGACCTGCTTTGCTGTTGATCACTGTGTTTCACAAACCACGTCTAGGTGGCCTTACGAGCGGCTGGAAAACGGGTCAAAAAAACCCGACTACACCGCCCTCACTCTGCCAAAATGGCAGTTCGACAGATAAACTTTGCGAAAGTGTTCAGAAAAACCTGAGCCCCCACAGCAATAGATTACCCTTTGGTTAATATAACCCAGAATTAAGCGGTTGTCCGCTAGATTCTTAATTTCAGTACCGGCTTTGGTTTGGTTTGGTTCATGAATCGGCAAATCTTACGGTGTGCGCATGGCTTGGATTCGACCTAAACCTTTTGTTAATCTTTCGGTTAAATACATTTAATTTCAGTGCCTTGTCGGGCCACTTCAGGCTAAACATATTGGCCAGCTTATAAATTCACCCCCCATCCGGCAAAGCTAGGGACGTCACGAATTAGACGTGATGGCTAGCGCACAAATCTGGCGTTGGTCCGGGTCGCATCGCAGGGCTTTTCTGCCCGAATCACCGCGGTGTCACTTGTTTTCAAATTATTTGCCTGGGGGGGCTTTGCGAACGAAACCAAACAGATTCAGCAAAAACCGTGTGAACCTTGGATCGAGTCATCGTCCGACGTTCCCAAATCAAAACCTAAATGAAAACCTCACCTGCACGTTGTTCGTCTTATATCGATTGGCGATCCCGTAGGTGCAATTTTACGGAGATAATACCATGAGTGGTAATAGACATTGGATGATGCCCGGTATGGGCGGCCACGGTTCCCACAATCAGGATCAAGATCAGGATCAGGACCAGACACAAGCACAGGCCGAACTTCAGGCCCAGCTTCAGGGTCAGGGCCAAGGCCAGCACCAGTCCTCCAACAGTGATAACGAGAACGACAACGGAAATCACAACGGGAATGGCAACGGCAACGGCAACCTGAATGGCAACGGTAACCTTAACGGAAACGGAAACGGGAACCACAACGGAAATGCCAACGCCAGTTCAAATGCCAACGGGAACGGAAACCTGAACGGCAACCTGAACGGTAACGCCAACGGAAACGTCAACGCCAACCACAACTCGTCCCACACCGACGTTCACGTCGATGTTGCGATGGGTTTGGACCTTGATGGGTATGAGCCAACAGACGACGACTTTGCAGACATTGATCTGGACGGCTCGACTGCGGGTGATTTTATCATGGCCCACGGCGATCTCAACTACAGCCCGGGTGATGACATGAACATCGAAGGCATCCTGAATGATGCGCTCAACGGGGCTGGCAACGATTCTGCCACAGTCAACGCACAAGCCAACAAGCTGACTGACAACGACCACATCGAAAATGCCACGAACCAAGGCACGATGAGCCAGACCAACACGTCCTCTGGTGGTCACGCTGAATCTGACGACGGCATTTCTGCCGGCGCAGATGGTGGTGAAGGTCATGGCACTGCATACGCCGACGGCGGCGGTGCTGGTGGTGCGCACGCTATGGGCGGCATGGCCGTTGCAGGCGGCGGAACCAGCGGGACTGCTGGCAATGCAAATGCAGCTGGCGGAACCGGTGCAACTGGCACAGGGGCAACATCTGTTGGTCTTGGGGTCGGTCTTGGCGGCGCGTCTTCCGGTGCCGGTGCAACGGGCGGTGACGGCGGCAACGCAGGTAGCGTAGCGGCTGGTCTTGGCCTTGGTGCCGGTCAGTCCGGTGCGTCTGCGGCAGGCGGAGCCTCCGGCGATGCTGGCGGAATCGGCCTTGGCCTTGGTAACGCTGGATCAGGTGCTGGCGCTGGTGCCGGTTCACTTGCCGATAGCGGTGACACAGGCGATGCCGGTGCAATCGGTGTTGGACTTGGCCTTCTCGGGCTGGGTGGAGCTGACGCAGACAGCGGCGACTCCGGCAATGCCAACTCCGGCGCAATGGCTGGCGCAAGCAGTGCTGCAAATGCAGCCGGTCAGGGCAATGGTCTGGGCGCAAGCGGTGACGCTGGCGATGCAGGCGCAATGTCTGGTGCCAACGGTCAGGGTGCCGGCATGGCCGGGTCCGGTGACGCAATGGGCGGCGCTGGTGGCGGTGCAGGTGCATCATCCGGTGCGATGAACAGCACAGCAGGGTACGGCGGTGAAAACGTCGCAACCGGTGGTGCTGGTGGTGACGGCTACGGCGGACACGCCTGGGGCGGTGACTCCGGAAACGCATTCGGTGGCCAGGCACAAGTCGGCGGCGTCCAAGCGGGCGGCGGCATGGCAGGTGATGGCGGCGAAGCCTATGCAGGTAGCGGCGGTGCAGGTGGCAACGCGGGCATGTGGGGCTCCAACAACGGTGACGACGGTTATGTCACCGGCGAGAGCTTCGCATCTGCGGCGTCCCAGATCGATACGTCTGCGTTTAACCAGACCATCGTTCAGGGTGCGAACGTGCTTGGCAACACTGTCGATATGACAGTTGTTGGTGGCTCGTTCAGCTCCAGCTACATCGGCGACGATGGCGACGGCGCATAAGCGTTAGGTAATATCGTCCGGGCCCGGAGAAATTCGGGCCCGGACATCTTTTACAAGCCTATTCAATTTTTCAATTTTCAAGATCAGACGCAAATTTTTCTTGCGTAACAAAAGCAAAAAACGATCCGAGGCACCCTCCCATTTTAACTCAAAGCGAGGCTGCGATGTTGATGGACAAAATGACCGAGATGGTCGCTCATATGGTCGGAATATTTCACACGACCCTTGAAGAAGAACGGATGCGCGACGTCTATGACAAGTTCAAGGCGGCTGCGGCCGCTGATCCGGAAAACGACCCGATTGATGCGATCGCGATCACGTTCAATGCAAAATACG
>CBFHGD010000107.1:0-6371 GCA_965655275.1 Octadecabacter sp.
TGGCGCGCATTGACGGGCGGCCTGGGATGGTGATCGGCCATGAAAAAGGCAACGACACCAAGTCGCGCATCGAGCGCAATTTCGGCATGGCGCGGCCCGAAGGCTATCGCAAGGCGATCCGCCTGATGGATATGGCGGACCGGTTCGGTCTGCCTGTGGTGACTTTGGTTGACACGCCCGGCGCCTACCCCGTCAAGGGCGCGGAAGAACGCCGCCAGTCCGAAGCGATTGCGCGATCTACCCAGAAATGCCTGCAACTCAAGGTGCCGCTGGTGAGCGTCATTATTGGTGAAGGCGGGTCTGGCGGGGCGGTGGCGTTTGCTACGGCCAACCGCGTCGCGATGCTGCAACACTCGGTCTATTCGGTCATTTCACCGGAGGGCTGCGCGAGCATCTTGTGGAAGGACGCAGAGAAAATGCGCGAAGCGGCCGAAGCGTTGCGTTTGACGGCGCAGAACCTCAAGGAACTGGGTGTGTGCGACCGGATCATCGACGAGCCTGTGGGCGGTGCGCATCGTCACAAGAAGGCGGCAATTGACGGCGTGGGCGCGGCGATCAACGCGATGCTGGCCGAACTTGACGGCAAATCCCCCGACGAGCTGCGCCAGACGCGGCGGCAAAAATACCTCGACCTTGGGCAAAAGGGCCTTGCTGCGTGATACGCGCCGCCATTTTCCTGATCTGCGCGGCCGGTCCGGTCGCAGCAGGCGGGTTAATGGACCGCACCGTGACGTTTGGTGCGCTGGCTTATAACGACGTGGACGCGCCGATATATGTAGGCGAGCGGCATCCCGCGGTCGTAACCAACGGCATCGAATACGGGCTGGGGCCGGAAGGTGTGCAAAACGGCTGGGACATCGTGCCGGCCATCGTGGACATCCGCGACCAGCAGATCATCGTGACCTACCCCGATACCGTCGCAGGCACGTTTCCTGAACCGGAATTCAACGGCTATGTGCTGGATTTCCTGACCGATTGTGTGCTGTTCAATGGCGCGGGGCAGGACATTGAAAATTCGACCGTGGAGCTGGCCGACGACGCGGTTTTTGTTGAAGGATCCAAGCTTTATGTCGATCTGGCAGGCCAAGATTTCGGGCCGAAGACATTTATTGTGGTGAACGTGGATGTGGCGGACTGCCCGCTGAGTTAATATCTATCGCGCACGATCCCGCACGACGATCACGTTCGTGACTTGCGATTGCGTAACAGACAACACGACGCGATTTCCGCGATCCTGCGCTTTGCCCGCCTCAAACCAACCTAGCGTGCGATAGGTGCGTTGAATGTCATCAACTTCACCCAGCCGTTCTGTATCAGGCCGTAAATCGCCCAACTCTTGCACAGCGTCATTCAAGCGTTCGTCTAACCCGTCAGGGTCGACAGCAAACCCCTGAAGGGAGGCTCCCGTCGGGCGGCCGTCCACCCGACAGACGCGCAGGGACAGGTCTTCGATCTCGCCCCAGGTCGCGACGAAACGTGCGTCAAACACGATCTTGGTGCCACGATTGGTAAGGCGGTCGTCGATTTCCACATTGTCATAGACACCGGGTGCGCGGCCTATGCCGCCAAAGGGCATCGCACCGGTTTCAACGTAGGGGATACAGTGATCGCGTAGAGCTGACACTAAAAGGTCGTTATCGCTGACGTGCCGCCAGGCGTTGAAGGCAGTAACTCCGATCACCGCGACAACCGCGCCGCTGACAAACCCCAAGACCTTCATCACCACAGCCGGTTCTTTGCGTCGGGCGCATAGGTGTCGTCGTAGGTCTTGGCGTCAAAATCAGGTTGTTGTTCCTGCACAAACTGGCCTGCACGTGGTAGGCCTTCGACAGGGCCGCTTGACCACAACTCGGACCGCATGACCGCTTTGGCGCATTGGTAATAGGCCTCGCCCACAGTGATCACGATCACCGATCTGGGGTGTTTGCCGCTTTGTTCAAAACTTTCGGTTATGTCAGGGTCGTCGGTCAACACTGCTGTTCCGTTGACGCGGATCACGTTGGAGGCTCCGGGCACCATGAACATCAGGCTAATCCGCCCGTCGGCCACGATATTGCGCAGGCTGTCCATACGATTGTTGCCCCGCCAATCCGGAAGCCAGAGCGTTTGCTCGTCCATCAACCGCACCACGGGGCCAGTGTCACCGCGCGGACTGCAATCCGTCCCGTCAGGGCCAACTGTCGACACGACGCAAAAGCGCGCCGCGTTGATCCATTTGGCGTAGAGCGGTGTGATACGCTGGACAACCTTGGTGAGCGACGCGGGCACGGCTTCCTCATAGATCGCCTCAAGCCGGGCGATATCGTCGATTATTTTCATTCGGCAATCGCGGTGAACCCCGCCTCCCGCATCAATTCGTTTGAGCGTGTTTCAACGGCATCTTCGAGCTGCGTCATGAACGCATGCAATTCAAGCCCTGCCGGTATCCGTGGCAGAAATTCGACCACGGCAGTGCCCGGTTTGCGGTAGATGCCGCGTTTGGGCCAGAAGACCCCCACGTTGGTTGCAACCGGCACGCAATCTTGGCCAAGTTCTTTGTAGAGCACGCCGGTGCCGACCTTGTAGGGCGCTTTGACACCTGGCGCGATGCGTGTACCTTGGCTGTAAATAATCAACTGGCCGGGGAACAATCGCCCCGCCGCCACATCCGCCACCATCTGTTTGATTGCCGCCCCGCGTTTCCCGCGTTTCACCGGGATGCAGCCGACACGCAAGCCGAATTGCCCTACGACGGGTGCATATTTCAAGATGTCCTTCATGATGAAACGCCCTGCGGGAATATCGCCGTAGATCATTAATACGTCGAGGAAGGATTGGTGTTTGGCCGCGATGAGGACCTCGTCTTGTGGAGGAACACCGCGCACTTCGCATTTTAGCCCGATCAGCCAGCCTGCGACCCATGTGATATACCAGCAATAGGACCGGCAGCACAGGATCGCCCAGCGACGCGAAAAGATCGCGGGGATGGCGAACACGATGCCCCAAGGGATCAGCATGGCATACATCTGGATGATGAAAATAAGGGAGCGGACCCATTGGATAGCGTATTTCATGACTGCTCCTTTAGCGTGCGCAGGGCGGCCTGACGGGTGGCGACAAACGCCACGAATGCGGCGAGAAGCGGAATGACCAAGGGCCAAAGCCAGTGCCAGCCCTGAAACCCGAGCCCGGTCAGGAACCCGCCTGCTGCATCCGTACGCGGCAATGCCATGACCGCCATAAGGCCGGCAAAGGTGCCAATGGCCGCACCTATCAGCGCGCGCAGGATAAAGCGGCGCACAAACGCACGCGCGATGTAGATGTCTTGCGCGCCAACCAGCCGCATCACGCGGATGACCTGCGCGTTGGCCGACAATGCCGCGTTGGCCGCCAGCGTGATCATCGCGCCTGTGGACACGGCGATCAACAGCATAGACATGAAACCAAGCAGGCGAAGCCGCGACGCCGCCTCAACCAGCGGCGCGCGCCAGCGGGTATGATCATCAAGGATCGCACCGGGCACTTCGGCGGACAGGCGGGCGCGTAAACCGGCCGAATCATAGCCGCTCGAGTCCTCCACAATCTCGATAAGCTGCGGGATGGGCAGGGTTTCGACCGGCAGGTCGGGGCCAAACCACGGGGCCAGCAATGCGCGCTGTTCATCGTCCGTCAATGCACGCGCCTGCGCGACTCCGGGCGTGGATTGCAAGACAGTGAGGGCGGCGCGCGTCTGTGCGTCCATCTGGTCTTGTGGGGCGGAAATGCGCAGGGTCGACGTCTTGGCTAGCTCGGCGGACCAGCGATCCGCCAAACGCCCCGTCGCCAGTGACAGGGCAAGCGCAAAGACCGCCAGAAACGCCATAGCGCCCGCCGTCAGCACCGTTAAGCGCGCCGTAAATCCGGTGGGCGGCACCGCGCGGTCGGCCTGCGGGTCACCCGACAGCAGTTCAAAAAGGCGGCGCAAGATATCCATCACAGGGATGCCCCCGCAAGCTGCAACCGCCGGTCTGCAAGTCGCAAGACGCGCGCCGAGACCTGTGCTTTGGCGGCACGGATCAGGCTAAGGTCATGGGTCGCGATCAGCACGGTCTTGCCCATTTTGTTCAGTTCGACGAGCAGCGCGAGCAGACGTTGCGACATTTCCCAATCGACATTCCCTGTCGGCTCGTCCGCGAGAATCACATCGGGGGACATGATGACTGCACGGGCAAGGGCAGCGCGCTGGCGTTCACCGCCCGACAGTTCCGGCGGCAGCTGCGCGGCCTGTTTTGAAAGCCCAACCCAGCCGAGCAGATCATTCAGGTCTTGCGGTGACGCCATGCGCCCTGCCACTGTCAACGGCAGCGCGATGTTTTCCGTCACGCTCAAATGATCAAGAAACTGGCAGTCCTGGTGAACCACGCCGATACGCCGCCGCATCTGCGCCACGCCGTCACGATCCAGCGTGCGCGCATCCTGACCGAACAGGCGCACCTGCCCGCCCGTGGCGATCAATTCACCGTAGCAAAGCTTCAGAAGCGTGGTTTTACCCGCGCCCGACGGTCCTGTCAGGAAATGAAAAGACCCGGCGGCAAGCGACAAGTCCAGCGCGGAAAACAACTCCGCGCCACCATAACTGTAGGCCACATTATCTAGCTCAATCACGGCCGCCCCCGTTTGTTCCCGTTGGTTTTGGCGCAAAGCGGACACACATGCAATCGGCCCTCCGCCCCCTTTGGCGGTAAATCCTTTGCGCTTGGGCGTCAGGACCGATAGAATCCTGCCAAAGACTACGGGCAGAATGCCCGTTTGAGGCAAAGGAACGGGACAATGCGGCTGATTTGCCCAAATTGCGGTGCGCAATACGAGATTGGCGAAGACCTCATCCCGACGGGCGGGCGCGACGTTCAGTGTTCAAACTGTGGGCACACATGGTTTGAAGAACCCGGTGCATCGCAAGTCGCAGAAGCCTTGGCCGACATCCCCGAGAGCTCCCCGGCCGCCGAGACGGAGCCCGCACCACAGCCTGAGCCGGAACCAGAGCGAGAAGTGGCACCCGAGCCTGAGCCAGACACTGCGCCTGAAGCCGATGTTGAAGCGGAGGCGTCCCCCCAGCCACGACAACGCGAACTTGATCCGGATGTGGCCGACATCCTGCGCGAAGAGGCCGCATACGAGGAGGAGGCGCGGCAATCGCAAGCTGACCCGATCGAAACGCAACCTGACCTAGGCCTAACCGAAGACCCCGATGAGGACCGGCGCAGCCGTGAAGCCCGCGACCGGCTGTCCCGTTTGCGCGGAGAACCCGAAACGGCGACCGCCGTGGGTGCAATGATGGCACAGGACGCCGAGACACCACGCCGCGAACTTTTGCCCGATATCGAAGAAATCAATTCAACCTTGCGGCCGGACGCGGGACCGGCGGATATGTCGGGGGCCGAGCCCGATGACCTGCCGCAAACGCGCAGCGGGTTTCGCCGCGGATTTATGTATATGGTCGTTCTGGCGCTGCTGGCGTTGGCTGCCTATGTGTTTGCATCCCAGATCAGTGCCGCGGTTCCATCCCTTGAAGCCCTGTTGACGTCATATGTTGAATGGGTCGACGGGCTGCGGATTTGGCTCGATATGAAGCTGCAAGGCTTTATCGGCCAGGCGGGCGATGCTCCGACCGATGCCTCGGTGGACGCACCTGCGGACGCGCCGGAAAGCTAACCCCTAGAACCGATCCAGTAGGCGGCGTAGGTAATCACGCTCGATCTGCGGGCGTTCCTGATCGGCCGAACGTTCGCGCAGGTCTTTCAGCAGTTCTTCCGCGCGTCGGTTAATCTCGTCTTGCAGCATGGATTCTTCGGTGCCGAATTGTCCGGTATTGCCCATTTGACGACCCAGCGGGTCGCGGCGTTCAGGTTCGGGGCGGCCTTCGGCGTTACCCGTCTGGGTGCCTTGCCCCTGTTCGAGGTCATCTGACTGGTTTTCGGCCAAGGCCTGCCCGAGGTTTCGAAGCCCGTCGCGCAAAGCGTCCATGGCTTCAGCCTGACGATCGATCGCTTCGGCCAGATCACCGTCGCGCAGGGCATCTTCGGCGCCATCCATCGCACCTTCGGCCCGTTCCAGTGACTGTTCGGCATTGTCTGCCGCATCACCGGACAAGCCCGGCAACCCGTTGCGCAATTGGTTTAATCCGTCACGCAACGCCTGCTGGCGCTGGGCGAGGCTTTCCTGCGTGCTACCGCCTTCACCGCCTGCGCCGCCTTCTTCGGTCAAACCGTCCGTGGTGTTGTCACCCTGCCCCATGCCTTCGCCCTGCTGTTGGCCCGGTTGCTGACCACCTTGTCCGTCTTCGCCGTCCTGACCCTGTTGCCCGGGTTGTTGCCCCGGTTCCTGGCCTTGCTGCCCCGGCTGTTGACCGTCTT
>CBFHGD010000108.1:0-6323 GCA_965655275.1 Octadecabacter sp.
AGATGTCGGTGGTCGCCACGTCCGCATGGCCCAGCAACGTCTGGATCGAGCGCAGGTCCGCGCCGCCCGCAAGAAGATGCGTTGCAAAAGCATGGCGCAAGGTGTGCGGCGTGACTTTGGCGGGGTTCACACCGCCGGCAAGTGCAAGGGACTTGATGAGGGTAAAGAAGCTCTGGCGGGTCAGGTGGCCGAGTTTGCCGCGCGACGGGAACAGGAACTTCGAGCGCGGCGTGCCGGCTTTCAGCGCCGCGTCCTCATCCGCATCCCTTTGGCGCAACCACGCAGCGACGGCCGCGCGGGCAGGCGGAGACAGCGGCACCATGCGTTCCTTGCCGCCCTTGCCGCGCACCAGCACCATGCGCGGATCGCCCCGCGCGGCCGACACCGGCAGGGATACCAACTCGGTGACCCGCATGCCCGTGGCATAAAGCAATTCCATCAGACAGGTCGTGCGCAGCGCGTCCTTTGGTGTGGCGCGTGCGGCGTCCAGCAGCGCGTCGACCTCATCGTGTGACAGGACCTTTGGCAGGCGTTTGTCGCGCCCCGGACCGGCGATTTGCAGGGCAGGATTATCCGTGCGCCAGCCTTCTTCGAACGCGAAACGAAACACCTGTTTGATAGCCGACAGACGGCGCGCGCGGGTTGATTTGGCGAGGCCTTGGGCGTCACACCAGATGAGGTAGTTTTCAACATCTGCCTGTGACACGCTGGCAAATCCGCGCGTCGCACCGAGCCAGTCGGAAAACGCGGACAGATCGCGCGCATACGCCAGTTGCGTGTTTGTCGCGGCGTCCAGTTCTGCGGCCTGAGCTTCAAGAAAGGCCTGGATCCAGTGGGAATTGGGGCGCGTGGCGGCGTCCATCAGCGATCCAGCAGCAGGAATTGCAGCGCGATGCGGCGCACGTCGTCTTCCAGCCCCAGCGCGCGCAGGGTCGCGATGCCATCCTGAAACGCGACCGGATCCCCGTCTATGCCTTGTTGCAGGGTGGCGATGCTGCGCAAAATGGCTTCGCCGGTGCGCCCGTCGGTGGCCATGGCGATCAGCGCGGCATCCGGTTCGGCGGTGAAAGCATTTTTCACGAGGCGGTAGCCTGTGCCGTCCGGTGTGGCGTCTGATGGATCACCACGGGCCACGGCAGCCAGAAACTGGTCTGTCACGGCGAGGTCGTCGTTCAAGGCCGCTTCCTCGTAGCGATCCGACAACAACAGAAACTTGAACACCAACGTATCGGCTGGCACAGCGCCGGTGTCCAACATCAGCGTTGCAAAGTAATGGGCCATCGGGACGGTGACATCAACGGACTGCGCTTCGGACCACAAACGTTGCAAGGCGTCGTCCATCCGGCCTTCGTCTTCGCTTTTCAGCGCGTCGCTCAACCCCGCGACGGCGCGCGCGCGTTCCCAGACACCGCCCGATGCGGCAGGCACACGGGCGGTATAAAACCCGATCAACCGGTTGTCTGAAATCGCGCCGGAGCGCGCCAGACGTTCGGCCGCTTCAAGCTGGCCTTTCCAGCCGACGTTTTCGCGCAGGTCCGCATGAGAAAATGCCCTTGGCAGGTCTTGCGTGCTTTGCGGCTCGCCGATGGCTTCCAACATCCGGAAAGTCAGCGGACTGGGCCTGTCGGGGGGCTGCAACGCCGGCTCGCCCTCAAATAAATCGGGGTCAAGGAAGCGCGACAGCAGCGCGCCTGTGGCCTCGTCAATGTCCCCCAAAGCGAGGCCGGTGTTCAGCGTCAATGCGGCGGCTGACCAATCGCCGGTGCGGGCCAGACAGAAAATGCGTGCTGCTGCGGTTGGTGCCACGTCCGGTTTATCTTGCACGGACCGGCAGGCGGCTGTTTCCGTGCCGGTCAAAAGCGAGACATCAAACCAGCGCCGATAAAGAGCGGCGGTGTCCGGCGTCGCCGCCTCAAGCAAGGCCTGCGCGGGTTCCAGCGCGCCGATATCCAGCAGCTTGTCGACCCGCGCGAGGAAAAATGCACCCGGCGCGTCGGGCTGACGTGGCGGTTCGGCCTGTGTGATAATCAGGCGCACCAGCAAATTCTGCACCGCGGGCAAAGTGTCGATTTGTTCTGCCATCAACAGTGCTGCCAGTGTTTCGCCGTCGCTGTTGGCCCAAAGGTCGGCAGGCAGTCCGGTGGAGGCGGACGTCAGCAAACCCAAGGCCTGCGGCGCAGGGGCGCCGAGCGGTTGCACGCTGACGCTGGGGCTGGTCGCGCTTTGCACAACCGGGTCTTCATCGCTGGGCGGGGTGCGTGTGGCCTGGGTTCCAGCCACGGGGGACGCGGCAGCGACGGGGGGCTGTTCAACGCTTTCGGACAGCCAGTCAATGGCCGACAGGGGGGCGTTGGCGTCTGATTGCGCCCAAACAGGAGCCGCTGTCGTCATTAGACCGCCAATCAAAACCCCCGCCCAACGCATCAATCGCCCCCTAATGTAACCGGCTTGGTGACCTGTTCGACCGACGGAACAAAATCATCCGCCATAAAAATCGGTCCAAGGTAGGCATAGCCGACGAAAGCAATCGCCAACACCACAACCAGCACAAACAGGAATTTTATCAACCGCCACATGCCGTATGCCCCACCTTTCGCGTGCCGGATTTCCGGCCCAAATGCGCAGCCTCAGTTGCTGCTTTGGCTGAGGTTATATATGTCCTTTTAAGCAAGATCACGCCACCGATTTGCATTAATTTTCAAACCGGCGGGCGTTGGCCGACGCAACGGGCGTTAACGTTAGGAAAACTGGGGGAAATCGGCATGATGGAGGGGCGCGATCACACGGCAGTAAGCCCGCATAAGCCCATGACTCTGCGCCGCACGGTCGTGTTGGTTGGCATGATGGGGTCAGGCAAGACTGCAATCGGGCGCTGTCTGGCGCAACGCCTTGGCGTGCCCTACGTCGATTCTGACGCAGAAATCGAAACGGCCGCAAACGCCACCATTGCCGAGATTTTCGAAAAGTCGGGTGAGCCGTTCTTTCGGGATCGCGAGGCAGAAGTTATTGCGCGCCTGCTAAAATCCGACCCTTGCGTGTTGTCCACGGGGGGCGGGGCCTACCTTGCGCAGCGCAACCGCGCAGCCATCACCCGGCACGGGGTGGCGGTCTGGCTGGATGCAGAGCTTGATCTGTTGTGGGAAAGGGTGCGCCACAAAGATACCCGCCCGCTGTTGCGCACGGCCGATCCACGCGCAACGCTGGCTGAAATCTATGCGGCCCGTGCCCCGATTTATGCTCAAGCCGACCTGCGGGTCGAAGCGCGCCCCGAATATTCCATCGACGAGATGACACAGGCGGTTCTGGATGTTCTATCCACCCGCACGGACGTGTTGGAACACGCCAAATGAAGGATGCCATGAGAAAAACCGTTCATGTAAATCTGCCCGGCCGCGCCTATGATGTGGAGATCGGGCCCGGATTGTTGGCGCAGGCCGGCACGCAGATCGCGCCGTTCTTGCGCCGCCCGCGCGTGGCTATTGTGACCGAGAGCCGTGTCGCTGCCCTGCACCTTGAGGCGCTGCAAACAGGGCTGGGCGCAGCTGGCGTCGCGTCCGAGGCGTTGGTGCTGCCGCCCGGTGAGGGCACCAAGAGCTGGGCGTTTCTTGAGCAAACGGTGGAATGGCTGCTGGCCCAAAAGGTCGAACGCGGCGATATCGTTGTTGCCTTTGGCGGTGGTGTGATCGGGGATCTGGTTGGTTTTGCGGCAGCCACGGTCCGGCGCGGCGTGCGGTTCGTTCAAATCCCGACCTCGCTTCTGGCGCAGGTGGACAGTTCTGTTGGCGGCAAGACCGGCATCAATTCCCCCAGTGGCAAGAACCTGATCGGCGCATTTCATCAGCCGACACTGGTATTGGCGGACACGGCGATCCTCGGGACGTTGGGCGCGCGCGATTTTCTGTCGGGTTACGGTGAGGTCGTCAAATACGGGCTGTTGGGGGACGCTGCATTCTTCGACTGGCTGGAAGAGCAGGGGCCTGCATTGGCTGCGGGCGATATGGACGCGCGGGTGAAGGCGGTGACGCGATCGGTGCAGATGAAGGCCGATATTGTCGAGCGTGACGAGACTGAAACAGGGGATCGCGCGTTGCTGAACCTTGGTCATACGTTTTGTCACGCGCTCGAAGCGGCGACGGGGTATGGCGCGCGGCTGCTGCATGGCGAGGGGGTCGCCATTGGCTGCGCGCTGGCGTTCGAGTTGTCGTCGCGTCTGGGGCTGTGCAGCCAGGAAGACCCGAGCCGCGTGCGCGCGCACCTTAAGGGTATGGGCATGAAAACCGATCTGTCCGACATCGAAGGCGATTTGCCGGATGCCGATGCGCTGTTGGCCCTGATGGGGCAGGACAAAAAGGTTGTCGACGGGCAATTGCGGTTCATTTTGGCGCGCGGGATCGGGGAGGCCTTTGTGACCGCAGACGTGCCGCGCGATGCGGTGCTGGGCGTGTTGCGCGACGCGTTGGCGCAACGTTAGAAGAAACAAACCCGCGACGGCCATGGGCTGCGCGGGTTTGATGATTTCGGCTCTATCGGGTGTTGTGTCGGCCTAGAACGGGATTTCGTCGTCCATGTCGCCACCACCGCCACCGGATGGGCCACTGTCGTAGCCGCCGCCGCTGGAGCCGCCATACCCGCCGCCGGATTGATCGGCCATATAGCCGCCACCGCCGCCGCCTTGGCCACCACCGCCGCCGCCATCACGACCGTCGAGCATGGTCATCACACCGTCAAACCCCTGTAAGACAATCTCGGTCGAGTATCTGTCCTGCCCGGACTGGTCCTGCCATTTGCGGGTTTGCAATTTGCCTTCGATGTAAACCTTGGAGCCCTTCTTGAGGTATTGTTCCGCGATGCGCACCAGACCTTCTTGAAAGATCGCGACGGAATGCCACTCGGTCTTCTCGCGGCGCTCGCCCGTGTTCTTGTCTTTCCAGGTCTCGGACGTGGCGATGCGCAGGTTGCACACCTTGCCACCGTTCTGGAAACTGCGCACTTCGGGGTCGCGCCCCAAATTGCCGATGATCATTACCTTGTTAAGTGAACCGGCCATTGCGCGTCTCCTGTGTCGAATCTTTGGTTGTTTGAACCCTGTTACATCACCCGACCTTGGCCCGAAAGTGGTTAACATCCCCTTGCGGCACGGGAGGCGCTTGTCTTTTGCCTGATAATATATGGAAATGGCGTTAAGGGTCGGCTATGCTTCCCCAAACGTTGGGGGTAACGAGGATGCGCATACTAGCAGTTTTGGCGGGGGTTGCGACCGTTGCGACGTCTATGCCTGTTGTCGCGGACAGCCTGTCGACCCGCAATCGTACCAGTCTTTTCAGCTCCCAGCTTGAGGTTTTGGACGGGCGCGCGTCGTCGCAATACGCCAATTCGGTGCGTTTGCAGCCGCCGCGCGTGGAAGTTCCATCGGCGAGCAATACCGGCCCTCAGTATAGTGGCAGTTATCGCGGTCAGTACCTGAACATGGCCAAATCCGCAGCGCGACGAAATAATGTGCCTGAGGATTTGTTCTTGCGCCTCGTGCAGCAGGAAAGTGCGTGGAACCCCAACGCGGTGTCACACGCGGGGGCCATGGGGCTGGCGCAGCTGATGCCCGGAACAGCGCGCTATTTGCGCGTAAATGCGCGTGATCCTTATCAAAATCTGGATGGTGGGGCGCGGTATCTGCGCGAACAGTATGACACATTCGGGTCATGGCGTTTGGCATTGGCGGCTTATAACGCGGGGCCCGGTGCTGTGCAGCAGCACGGGGGCGTGCCGCCTTACCGCGAAACGCGAAATTACGTCCGTGTCATCTGGGGAAGCTGACGCAGGGCCGGACGAAACATCAAGGCTTGATCAGACTTAAGGCGCCGCATTAACTGCGGCGCCTTGGTTTTTGATATCGCTCGAAGATCACTCCGCCGCGATTTCGATCACAGGTTCCATATCTGCCAGATCTGCGTCGCTCAGATGGCATTTGATCTGGTGACCCGCAGCAAGGGTGCGCACGGGCGGCACTTCGCTTTCGCACAGCGACCTTCCGGCCTTGTCTTTCCAGTTGCAGCGCGTCTGGAACGGGCAGCCACTGGGCGGGTTCATTGCGGACGGAATATCACCTTCAAGCACGATGTGCTTTTTCTTGATCTTGGTGTCCGCGATCGGCACGGCGGACAACAATGCCTCGGTGTAGGGGTGGTATGGTGGGCTGAAGACCTGTTCGGTCGACCCCATTTCCACCACATGCCCGAGATACATTACCATAACGCGATCAGACAGATAGCGCACGATGCTAAGGTCGTGACTGATGAACAGCAGCGTCGTTTTTTGTTCGCGCTGGA
>CBFHGD010000109.1:0-6277 GCA_965655275.1 Octadecabacter sp.
AAGACCGCGGGCGCGGATGCGCTACTGGTTGCGACGCCGCCCTATGCTTATCCCACGGGCCGAGAAATCGCGCTTCATGCGCTGGCAGTGGACCGTGCCGCAAACTTGCCTGTGATGCTCTATAATTATCCGGGTCGCATGTCGGTGGACATGGATGAAGAGTGTCTCGACCGACTGGGCCGTTCACCCAATTTCTGCGGGATCAAGGAAAGCTCTGGCGATATCAACCGCCTGCACATGCTGGCGCGGGACTACCCGCATATCGGGCTGGCGTGCGGCATGGACGATCAGGCGTTGGAATTCTTTGCATGGGGTGCGCGGTCATGGGTCTGTGCGGGGTCCAACTTTGCCCCCGAGGCGCATATTGCCCTTTATCAGGCCTGCGCCGTCGAGGGTGATTTCACCAAAGGCCGTGCGATCATGTCAGCGATGTTGCCGCTGATGCGGGTTCTCGAACAGGGTGGCAAGTTCGTTCAATGCATCAAATACGGGCTGACCCTGCGCGGCATTGATGCAGGCCCTCCGCGCAAGCCGCTGCAACCGCTTAACAAAGACGACAAACGCGAATTGGCCGAGGTGATCCGCACCATGGACACGGCCATTTCCGCCATTACGGGGGCCAACCAATGACCGACCTGCTGACACACGCCGAGTACCGTTCGATTGCCGAGGCGCTTGAAGTGCCCCGCACGCCTTTCATTGACGGGAAATACCAGCGCGGGCGTGGCCCCATGATGGCCACAACGAACCCCGCGACGGGAGGCAAGATTGCCGAAATTTCCACAGCCAACGCCGAAGACGTTGACTTAGCAGTGGCCAAAGCCCGCGAGGCCTTTGACCAAGGTCGCTGGTCCAAACTGGAGCCGGACACCCGCAAGGATGTGCTGATCCGTCTGTGCAAGCTGATCACCCGCAACCGCCGCGAATTGGCCGTCATGGAGAGTATCGACAGCGGCAAACCAATTCGCGATTGCGAGATGATCGACATTCCCGAAACGATCCATTGTATCAAATGGCACGCTGAGGCCGCGGACAAAATCTATGACCAGACCGCCCCGACGGGTGATGGTGCCATGGCGATGATCGTCCGCGAACCCGTTGGCGTTGTGGCGGCTGTGCTGCCTTGGAACTTCCCCCTCATGATGCTCGCATGGAAAATCGGGCCCGCGCTTGCTGCGGGATGTTCGGTAATCGTGAAGCCAGCTGAGCAAACAAGCCTTACGGCCCTGCGCGTTGTCGAGCTGGCCGCCGAGGCAGGCGTGCCGCGCGGGGTGTTGCAGGTGCTGCCGGGTGACGGCCCAAGCGTGGGCGAGCCGCTGGGCCGCCACATGGATGTGGATATGGTTAGCTTTACCGGCTCGACCGAGACAGGGCGGCGGTTCCTGCATTATGCTGCCGACAGCAACCTCAAGAAGGTGGTGCTGGAGTGCGGCGGCAAGAACCCCGCCGTGGTCTTTGACGACGCAGAAAACCTCGATCATGTGGCGGAACATGTTGTCAATGCGGCGTTCTGGAACGCAGGTCAGAATTGTTCGGCGGCCTCACGGCTGATCGTTCACAAATCGGTCAAAGCAAAGCTCATGGACAAGATCGACGCCCGCATGCGCGACTGGAAGACAGGCGATCCGCTGGACCCTGCCAACCACATCGGCGCGTTGATTGATGCGGGCCACTGCGCGAAAGTGCGCAGCTATCTCGACAGCAAAGACGACGGGCCCTTCGTTCTCCCTACAGTGGTCGAGGTCAAAGCCACAGACGCCCGCGCCCGTGAGGAGATCTTTGGCCCAGTCTTGGCCGTGATCGAAGTGGCCAGCAACGCGGAAGCGGTGCAAGTGGCCAATGACACGGCCTATGGCCTTGCCGCTTCGGTCTTTTCCGCAGGTGGGCGTCAGGCGATCCGCGCCGCGCGTGATATCCGTGCGGGCACGGTGACGATCAACTGCTACGGCGAGGGCAACATCGCCACGCCGTTTGGCGGCTACAAGCAATCGGGCTTTGGCGGCCGCGACAACGGGCTGCACGCCCATGACCAATATACCGAAATCAAAACCATCTGGATCGACCTGACGGATCCGACCGAAGGGGACAACGTAGGATGAGCGTAGATGCAGTCGGAACCGTCCGCCGTGGACGCGGCGCGCGCAAGGCAATCCGCCAGACGCGCGATATCACGATGCTGCCCGCGCTCAAGCGCAGGCTACCCCACACCGAGCCGCTGACCCCCGAGCAGGTGGAAAAGATCGACGCAGCCTCGATGGATATTCTGGAGAATGTCGGCGTCCAGTTCCGCGATGACATCGCATTGGCGGACTGGAAACGCGCAGGGGCCAAGGTTGTGGGCGATATCGTCTATCTTGACCGCGATCTGGTGCGCGAGTTGATCGCGACGATCCCCGAGACCTTCACCTACCATGCCCGCAATCCCGCCAATAACCTGCCTTTCGGCACGGATCACAGCATCTTTGTGCCCATGACCGGCGCGCCCTATCTGCGCGATCTGGAGGATGTGCGGCGCAATCCAACGCTCGACGATCTGGCGAATTTCCATAGACTCAGCCACATGCTGCCTGCGATGCATTCGTCGGCGCATCATATTGTTGAGCCCTACGATCACCCGATCAGCCAGCGGCATTTGCGGATTACCTACAGCTCGATGAAGCACTCCGACAAGACGTTCATGGGCATGATCACCAGCCCCAAGAACGCAGAAGACGTGATTGAGATGTGCGCGATCCTGTTTGGCGATGATTTCATCGACACCCATCCCGTGGTGACAGGCAACTGCAACGGCAACTCGCCGTTGGTGTGGGACGAAACCATGCTGGGCGCGTTGAGGGCGTTTTGCAAACGCAACCAGCCGGTGTTGTGCTCGCCTTTTGTGCTCGGCGGGGCAAACACCCCTGCATCGGTGCCGGCGACCGTGGCACAGTTGAACGCCGAGGCCTTGTCGGCGCTGGCCTATACCCAAGTGGTGCGCAAAGGCGCGCCTGCGATCTACGGCCACTACCTGTCCACCGTCAGTATGAAATCCGGCGCGCCGATGGCAGGCACGCCAGAAATCAGCCTGATGAACTTCATGATCGGCCAGATGGCGCGGTTCTATGGCATTCCATGGCGCACGTCGAATACGCTGGGCGGTGCCAAGACATTCGACGCGCAGGCAGGTTACGAGAGTGCGATGACCCTAAATGCCGTCCTGATGGCGGGGGCCAATTACATCTGGCATTCCGCAGGCTGGAACGAGGCCGGGATGCATTGCTCGATGGCTAAATTCATCGTCGATGCCGAGATGTGTGAAATGGGCTACCGCATGGCGCAAGGGATTGACTGGACCGATTTCGACGCGGCGTTGGCAGCCGTCCCTGATATCGGCCCCGGTGGGCATTACCTTGGCCATCCGCACACGCTGGAGCATTTTCAAAAGGCGTTTTTCATGCCCGAAATGTTCGATAACAACTCGATCGAGCAATGGCAGGCAGAGGGGGCGGTCGAGATCACAGAACGCGCCCTGATCAAGGCTCGCGCAATGCTGGGCGAATACGAAGAACCGAAACTGGACGCGGGCGTGAACGAGGCGCTGTTGGACTATATCGCGCGGCGCGAACGCGACATTCCCGCGGCAGATGCGCTCAATCAGGATCACTAGGGATGCAGGTCACCCGCCTGCCGCGTGATCCCGGCCCGGCGGGCTGGAACAGGCTGTTGCCTGACGACGTGCCTCCGACACCGCTTGAGGGCAAGATCACCGCAGATTGGCTGGTGATTGGTGCCGGATTTGCGGGGCTGGCGGCAGCACATCGGCTGTCCAAACAGGTGCCCGGGGATCGGGTTGTTGTGCTGGATGCAGTCCGCGTGGGCGACGGACCGGCAGGGCGCAATTCCGGCTTCATGATCGACTTGCCTCACGACCTCACCTCGGATGACTACGGTGGTGCGCTGGACGCGGATCTCGCCCAGACACAAGACAACCGGCAAGGCATCGCCCATGCCGCCCAGATGGCGCAGGAATACGGGCTAAGCGCCGAGGCCTTTGTTGTGTCGGGCAAAATCAACGCTGCAGTCACTGAAAAAGGCCTTGCCCACAACAGGAGCTTTGCGCGCCATCTCGAGGCGATGAACGAACCCTGCGAGATGTATGATGCGGCCCAGATGCGCGAGATCACAGGCACGGAATACTATCAAACCGGTCTCTTCACTCCGGGCACCGCGATGATCCAACCGGCCCTTTTTGTGCGTGGCATTGCCGCCGGACTGAGGTCCAATCGTGTGACTGTGCATGAAAATAGCCCTGTGACGTCTTTGAGCCGTGAGGGCGATTGGATTGCCACGACCCCGAAGGGGCAGGTCACGGCACCCCGCGTGATCATGGCCGTGAACGGACATTTGAACAGCTTCGGCTATCTGCGCGGCCGGTTGATGCACGTATTTACCTATGCCTCGATGACCCGCGCGCTCGACCCTGCGGAGGCGGCCCGATTGGGGGGGCAGCCGCTCTGGGGGCTGACACCTGCCGATCCGATGGGAACAACGGTGCGGCGTTTATCTGGTATGGGGGGCGAGCGGATCATCATCCGAAACCGGTTCACGTTTGATCCGTCTATGGAGGTCAGCGATACACGGATCGCACAGGTCGCGCGGGATCACGACCGTGCATTTGCCGCGCGGTTCCCGATGCTGGCGGGCGTGCCCATGGAATACCGTTGGGGAGGTCGGCTCTGCGTCAGCCGGAACAATGTCCAAGTGATCGGCGAACTGGATCAGGGTCTTTTTTCCGCCTGCTGTCAGAACGGGTTGGGCACCGCGAAGGGAACACTGGCTGGCGGTCTGGCCGCGCAGTTGGCTTTGGGTGAGACATCACCCGCACTGGAGCGTGCTCTAAGCACGGAATTGCCAAACCGCCTTCCGCCAAAACCACTCGCTCGTATTGGCGCAAATATGATCCTGAAACTCCAAGAGCGGCGCGCTGGCAAGGAACTCTGAAGTTAACTTCAGAACAAAACCAGCCGCGAGGCAAATAGAAAGCGGCCATTCGCGCGAGGTCCTGCATCGGTCAAAGTGGGCTCGAAGCCGACCTTAGCTGCGTTTTGCACCAATGGCCGGATTCGAAAAGAGTGCCGTTCGATGCGGCGTGTCTGAACTCACCCATCGCGGACAAAACCGACCTTGGCCGCCATTTGGTCAATGGTCGCTTTCAACTGGCTACAAGAAAGAGAAGCACTTTGGCAGGGTGATAGCATTCGCAGCAGCTTGCAGTAAGACTGCACAACGAACGAAGCTGAAGCTCTCCTTTGTGTTCGCAACGAAATCTGAGAACTACGTGAATACCCTCACTTGCTTACAGAAGTCACCTTTCAGGAAAATTGCTTGTGTCACGCTACCAAGCCAGCACAGCGGGTCGCTTGCATTAAGCAACCTCTCGAACGCGCCAGTTATTCCTCTGAGGTGAAACATTCATAGGCCCTTCACACGCAGGCGCAGAGCCCGGATACCAGGCAGTAATACCAGCAAAACTGCGATTATCAGAAGCCCCAATGTCATGGGCCGTTCCCAGATGAAAGATACCCCACCATAAAGCTGCATCGAGCGGGCAAAATTGTCTTCCATCATCCCGCCCAAGATAAAGCCGATGAGAAGCGGTGGCAGCGGATAATTCGCAAATTTCAGCGCGATGCCACAAATCCCGAAGCCTACGAGCAACAGCAGTTCGGTGGCATTGTTTTGCCCGATATACGCGCCCATCAGCGTGAAAAACAGAATGAACGGGATCAGGTAGTTGCGCGGGATTGCGAGGACCTTGGCAATATAGGGGATCAGAGGCAGGTTCAGGATCAACAACACAAGATTGCCGATGAACATGGACATGATGACGGCCCAGAAAATCTGCGGCTCGTCGATCATCAGGCGAGGGCCGGGTGTCACGTTGAGCGCGATCAACGCACCCAGAAGAATGGCCGTCGTGCCGGACCCCGGGATGCCGAGCGTCAGCAGCGGCACGAACGATCCGGTGCAGGCCGCGTTGTTGGCGGTTTCCGGTGCGGCAAGACCCTTGATCGACCCCTTGCCGAATTCGTCCTGCTCGTGTTTCGGCGCGATGTTACGCTCCACTGCGTAGCCCAAGAACGATGCAATTGTGGCACCGGCCCCTGGTAGTACACCGATGAAAAAGCCCTGAATGGATTGGCGGCCGATGACGGGTGCTATGGCGCGTGCCTCTGCGCGGGTGATGCGCAGATCCTTGATTTCGCCGCCGACATCGCCCATGTTTTTTGGCTTCAGG
>CBFHGD010000110.1:0-6142 GCA_965655275.1 Octadecabacter sp.
TCATCCGAATTTTGTGGCCCGGGAAACACCGGCGCGCTGAGCCAATGCAGATGGACCGGCTCTGCCGCGTCAAGCGTTGCGCGGGCTTCGATAACATGCGTTCGCGGGTTGATCGTGAACAGCGCAGTATAGGTCAGATTGTTGGTGGTGTCCGTGTAGCTGAGTGTCAGACGATCCTCGCCCACCTCTGCGGCATCAAAACAGAATTTCGGCAGCAAAGGCGTGCCGTCACCGGCCCGCAAGATCAGGCCGGGCTGACCCGGAAAGGTGCGGGTTGCTTCTGGGCACAGCGATACTTCGGGGTTGGAATCGAGCATCCCGCCCGTCACATCGATGGCGTGGGCGTGATAAAGCGTCGTGAGGTCTTCGTCATCGGGAAGCCTTGGCCCCCAGTAGATCACCTCGGCGAGGTGGTTCTTATGAGACCCGAGCACCAGCGTTTGACGTCCGTCTTCCAGTCGCCAGCATTGGATCATTTCACGGCTCCGAGGGTTAGCCCCGCGATAAAGTGCTTTTGCATCGCGAAGAACATCAGGACCGGAGGCAATGCAGCCACGATGCTGCCCGCGCTCATCAAATGATAGGCCGCGCGAAACTGGCTGTTGAAGCTGGTGATGCCGGCGGTGACGGGCTGGCTGTCGGGGCCTTGGGTCAACACGATTGCCCAGAAATAATCGTTCCAGATGAAGGTGAAGATCAGCACGGACAGTGCAGCGAGCGCGGGTTTCATCAGCGGCAGAACGACGTAGAGGAAAATCCGCCATTCCGCCACGCCTTCGACGCGGGCTGCTTCGATCAACGGGAACGGCAGCGCACGGATAAAGTTACGCATGAACAACGTGCAAAATCCGGTTTGGAACGCGATGTGAAACAACACGAGACCGGTCTTCGTATCATAAAGGTTCAGGCTTAGGGTCAGGTCGCGCACCGGCACCATCAGAATTTGGAACGGCACGAAATTTCCCGCGATGAACATGAAAAAGATCAGCAAATTGCCTTTGAATTTGTAAACACCAAGCGCAAAGCCCGTCATGGAGGACAAGATGATACAGCCGATCACCGTCGGCACCGTTATGAATACCGAATTGAGGAGGTAGCGCGGCATATCGCTTTCAAAGAAAACCTTGCCGTAGTTGGAGAACATCTCAAACGATGAGGGCAGGCCCCAATAGTTGCCGTTGACGAAATCAGCCTCCGGCTTGATCGAAAAGATCGCCACCGCGATAAGGGGCAGCAACCAGATGATAAGCACAATAGGCAGCAGGACCTGATAGCTGATCTGCCATTGGCGTGACGTTTTTTCGATCGGTGTCGGAAACATCAGCGGGGCCCCTTCTCGTCTTGATACATCGACCAGAGGAAATAGGTAATGAAGCCGAGCATGATGAAGAACAACACAACCGCGATGGCCGCGCCGTAGCCCATGCGGAAGCCGAATTCCGACAGCGATTCCTCGAACATATAAAAGCTGAGCACGCGGGTTGAGCCGAACGGTCCGCCGTTTGTCATCACCGCGATAAAATCAAACGAGCGTAGCGCGCCGATGATCGTGACCACAAAGGCGATGAAGGTCGCGGGCTTAAGTTGGGGCAGGATCACATACCAAAGCATGCGAGGTCCCTTTGCACCATCAAGACGCGCGGCCTCGACCTGTTCGGGGTCAACCGAATTCAGGCCCGTCAGATAGAGGATCATGCAATATGCGGTCTGGGGCCAAAGGCCCGCGGCAATGATGCCATAGGTCGCTGTGTTAGGGTTGCCCAGAATACCGCCCGAAACGTCGATCCCGAAGAAACCGACGATGATGTCAAACAGGCCGTCATTGGGCAGGTAGAACCATGAAAACACGAGCCCCACCACCACCTGAGAGATCACAAAAGGGAAGAAGAACAAGGACTTATACAGCCGGATGCCGAACACTTTCTGGTTCAGAAACAACGAGATAAACAGGCCCATCGGGATGGCCAGCAGATACAGAACCAGCCAGCGAATGTTGTTCCAGAACGAGGTTTCGAATTTGCGGTCCCCGCCCAGCAGACGTTCATAGTTGGCCATGCCGACCCATGTTTTTTCGCCCAAGCCGTCCCATTCGTGAAACGAAATCCAGAAGGATTGAAAGATCGGGATGATGACATAAAGCGCGAACATCGCGATGCCGGGTAGCAGGAACAGCCACGGGGTTACCGCGATCTCGTTGCGCTTGTACCAGCTTCGCTGGACGGGCGGATGTATGTCCGGAACGGCAACGGTCATCTGAGGTCTCCTGACGGGTCAACACATGTGAAAGGCGCGAGGCGCGGCTTGCAGATGGATTGGCGGGGCGGTGGGTTGCACCCACCCTACAAGAGGGTGGGTGCCGAAGAATGGGTAAAACCCATCTTTTTGCGGTTTAGTAGACCCGCTGACGCGTCTCTTCGAGGCGCTCGAGGATGTCATCAAGGTTGTCCGGGAACACCATGAACTCCTGTAGGCCTTCCATGCCGACGGATGCCATCTCTGCCGGGAAGTCGCGGTCAAAGAACTGCATGATGCCGCCCGTTGCATTGTTGGACAGCATGTCGAACCCTTCCTGAATGAACTTGTCATCAGCAACAGTCGCAGCCGCGTTGACAGGCAGCTGGCCAAGACCCGGCTGTGTGACGTTGCCGTCAGCGTCCTTTTCCTCGCCACCGTTGATCGCCGACTGAACGTCAGGCGATGTGACATAGAGCAAGAATGCCTTTGCCGCTTCGACGTTCTGCGCCGCTGCCGGAATGTGGAACGTGTCTGTCGGCGCATCTTCTGCCGGTGCCACATCAGGGTTGATCTGCGGGAACTGGTAGAAGTCCAGCTGATCGTCTGTCAGGCCACCGTCACGCATCGCAGCAACAGCAAAGTTACCCATCAGGTAGGCGGCTGCTTCGCCGTCAACCATGAACGGCAGGGCTTCCTGCCAGCTGTAAGCCTGATGGTCATCAATGAACGCACCCATGTCGATCAGCTGACGCCAGTTGGCGAAGGTTTCACGCACGCGCTCGTCTGTCCATTCAACCTCGCCATTGGCAAGCTGGATGTGGAACTCGTAGCCGTTCGTGCGGGAGTTGATGTAGTCAAACCAACCGCCAGCCGTCCAAAGGAACTTGGACCCGATGGTGTAGCACTTGCGACCGGAATCGATGATCGCCTGACAGTTCGCAATCTCTTGCTCCCACGTGGCCGGCTCTTCCAGACCCAGCTCTTCGTAGATGTCTTTGCGGTAGTAAACGCCCCACTGATAGTATGTGTAAGGCACGCCCCACTGGGCACCGTCCAGCGTCATTGCGCCTTTCGTGGAGGCCAGATCAGCCATGGCCGGATCATCCCACAGATCGGAAATATCCATGAACAAACCCGCGTCTACGTAGGGCGTCATGCGTGTCGCCGCATACCAGTTGACCACGTCAGGCGCATTGGCCGTGAGCGCGTTGCGGATTTGGGTTTTCCAGGCTTCGCGATCAACGATCTCGAGCTCGACCGTGAGGTTTGGGTGCATGGCGTCAAAATCTGCAGCCATGCCTTCCATCACGGCGCGCGGTGCCGGGTTGGACATGTCAGATACGATACGCAGGGTGCCGGTCAGGTCCTGAGCGAATGCGGATGTCGATGCGACACCCAAAGCAAGCGACGCAACGGTCGCCTTCATCATGGAATGCATGGTTTCCTCCCTTAGCTTCCATTCGAACCAGTCTCATTATTTGAAACTTGGTTTTGAATATTGAAATTTAATCGCGACTCGCCCATGGTTGTCAACAGGGAAGGTTGGAGGACCGGACCGCAAAGGGAGGACACGATGAGCACATCTGGTGACGGAACAGTCGGTAAGGCATTGGAAGTGTTGGACCAAGTGGCCATGCACGGGCGGCCTGTGCGATTTTCCGAACTGCTCGATGCCTCGCGCTTCCCCAAGGCCACGCTCTACCGATTCGTCCAGACGTTGACCAATCAGGGCATGCTGGCGTTCGACCCGGACCGCGGAACATACACCCCGGGCGTGCGTCTGGTGCGCCTGGCGCATGCCGCGTGGCAGACTGCATCGCTCGCGCCAATTGCGCGCAATCATATCGATTTGCTGAGCGCGGATGTGGGGGAGACCGTCCACCTTGCACAACTGGACCATGCTCAGGTCATTTACGTCGACAAACGCAACGCCACCGAACCGGTGCCGATGTTCAGCCAGTCCGGCAAGGTCGGCCCTGCCTATTGCACTGGCGTCGGCAAGGCGATGATGGCCTATCTGCCCGACGCGGAATTGGAAAACGTGCTGGAACAACAAAGCTATCACAAGTTCACCAATACGACGCATACCACCGCAGCAAGCCTGCGCACCGAACTGGCCGATATTCGCGCCAATGGCTACGGCTTCGATCGCGAAGAGCACGAGCCCGATATCATCTGCGTCGCGCTCCCGATCCTGACAGAAACAAACCGCGTCTTGGGGGCCTTGTCGGTCACCAGCACGACGGTCCGCACCAATCTGGCGGGGCTGGAAAGCCTTGTGCCACGTATTCGAACGACGGTTGAGGCCATCTCGAAAGAAGCCAGCTCATGGCACTTTCCGGCCAATGCCAGCACCCCATAAGAAAGGTCGAAAAACCATGTCCGGTGTAACGCTGAATAAAGTGATCAAGAAATACGGCGATGTGCAGGTGATCCACGGGATCGACCTTGAGATCGAGGACGGTGAATTCTGCGTTTTCGTCGGCCCGTCAGGCTGCGGCAAATCCACGTTGTTGCGCATGGTTGCAGGGCTTGAGGAAACCACCGCAGGCCAGATCAATATTGGCCCACGCGATGTAACCGCCATGGACCCGTCAGAGCGCGGGGTGGCGATGGTGTTCCAGACCTATGCTTTGTACCCGCACATGACCGTCAAGGAAAACATGGGCTTCGGGTTGAAGATGAACCGCCACCCCAAGGCCGAGATTGCGGAGAAGGTCGCGGAAGCCTCACGCATCCTCAAGCTTGATGAATATCTGGCGCGTAAACCCGCCGCCTTGTCAGGGGGACAGCGCCAGCGTGTGTCGATTGGCCGGGCAATTGTGCGCGGACCCGAAGTGTTCCTGTTCGACGAACCGCTGTCCAACCTCGACGCGGAATTGCGCGTGGAGATGCGGGTGGAAATCGCCCGCCTGCACAAGGAAATCGGCGCGACGATGATCTATGTGACCCACGATCAGGTCGAGGCGATGACCCTTGCCGACAAGATCGTCGTGCTGCGGCTTGGCGATATCGAACAGGTCGGCGCGCCGATGGATCTGTATCGCGATCCCGACAACAAATTCGTCGCAGGCTTCATCGGCTCACCCGCGATGAATTTCATGGACGGCACGATTGGCGATAATTCTGTCGACGTCCCTGCCCTCAAAACCTCCGTTCCGGTGAAGATCGCCGCGGCCTACAAAGGCAAGGCGGTGAGCGTCGGTCTGCGCCCCGAACACCTGCAAATTGATCCGGCCGGCGATGCGTTACGCGTTGATCTGACCGAAAGCCTGGGCGGAGTGAGCTACGCCTATTTGGTGGCGGGCAGCGGCGAGCGGATCGTCGTGGAAGAACGCGGCGATGATCGTGTCACCGAAGGCCAGATGGTCGGCCTGAGTTTCGAACAAAAGCGGCTCTACCTGTTTGACGCCGAGACGGAGCTGCGTATCCGCACTTAGCGCCGCAGGACTGCACGAGCGGTTTGTGTCAGCCTGAAGTGGTTCCACCTTTTCGGACAGTTTTGCAGCTCTATGAAGGTGTATCGGGTTTAGGTTGAGGTGAGGTGCGCTTAGATTTGTAGACGCTTTGCTTGGTCATTTTGGAACCAAGCAGAGACGGATATGAACAAGGGAATACGGTTTACAGATGAGTTTAAGCAAGACGCTGTTGCCCAGGTCCGTTCAGCGTGAATATGGGGTCAGCTCAGTTGCTGAACGGCTGAGGATTACCCCATTTCCGCTTGCTGCTTAGCATCGGACGATGTGTACAAAAGAAGCAAAGTAACAGTGAACACGAACATCGACAGGGGTACGCTATGTTTGAAAATAATGTCCGTCAAAGACAATGCAAAAAGTTGGGACAAAAACGCGAAGACAACAAAGAGATGATGTCGCGTTCGCGCAGTCCAAAAAAGACTCGCATAACT